>NZ_JBHJUI010000004.1:0-52735 GCF_042268405.1 Kitasatospora sp. NPDC056184
GTCGGGGGGGCCGGGGGGGGGGGGGGGGGGGGGGGGGGCGGCGGCGCCCGGCCCCCGGGGTTTTGGGGGCCCCCGGGGGGGGGGGCCCCCCGCGGGGGGGGGCCCCCCCCCCGGCCGGGACGGCTGCGGTCAGTCCAGCGAGGCGGAGAGGCCGCTCGCCGACCGGCAGTAGCCCTGCATCTCCTTGTCGGTGAACTTGGCGCAGAGCCGGCCGGACGCCCCCGCGTCCGTGTAGTTGACCGTGTAGTAGCTGACCAGCCCCTCCGCGCAGGCCTTGCGCTGCCAGCCGTCGGCGGCGGTCGCGCACTGCTGGGCGGCCCAGTCCTCGCGGTCCAGGTTGTACTTCATGGTGCGCGAGCCGACGCCCCGGCTGCAGTCCACCGCCCCGCCGGAGGCCTTGCCGCCCAGGCACCACTTGAGGGCCTCGGCGTACACCTCGGGGTGGTTCGGGTAGTCGTGCGAGGAGAGGTAGAAGGTCGGCGCGTAGAAGTAGCAGGCGGACTGGAACAGTGCCGGCTGCTCCTTGCAGGGGTAGAGCGGGTCCTGGGCGAGCTTGTCGGCGGGGAGGTTGGCCTTGGCCTTCTCGTCCTCCTCGTCCGGGCCGAAGAGCTGCATGAACAGGCCCTCCGAGCAGCGGATCCGGTTCTGGTCGGTGGTGAACTTGTTGCACAGCTCGCGTGCCTTGGCGACGTCCTGCTTGGCGACGAACATCGTGCCGTGGCCGACGCCGTGGATGCACGGGCCGCTGTTCTTGGGCGCGCAGAGCTTGACCAGGTCGGTCTCGGGCTGGGGGGAGGCGTTGAGCATCTCCTCGACGGCGCCGTGCAGGTAGCCGGCCGCGCAGGTCTCGTGCGGGTAGGAGATGACCTTCTGGAAGTCGGCGTTGAACCGCTTGACCGCCGCGTGCCCGAGCTCGTGGGCGATCGGGTGGCAGAACCGGACGGTGTACGGCAGCTGCTTGGTGATCTTGTCGAGGTCGGCCAGGGCGACGCCGGGGTCGCTGGCGTCCATCTCGGCCATCAGCTTGTTGCGCAGCGTCGAGCGGGTCCACACCGCCGGGTCCCCGGTGGGGGTGGCGGTGGCACCGCCGGCCGGGACCGCGGTGCCGGCCGGCGCGCTGCCGGCCCCGGGGGCGGCCGCCCCGGCCACCGCGGCGGTGACCGGCTCGGGCGTCCAGTCGGTGACGGCCACCGACCCCAGGCCGAGCACCCCGAGCAGCAGGGCGGTGAGGATCGCGAAAGCTCGCGGTTGCATGACGGAGATCCCCCGGCGGATCGAGACGGACGGGACTCTCCCCATCCTGACGGCACGGGCTTCGGATTCCGTGTTTTCGGCCGCCATTCGGGAGGTGTCGGCGACGCTATCGCACGTCCCGCCAGGTCGACGAGGCGGGTTGGAGGCTGGTCACGGACCGTGCGACGGGGCCGGGCGGCGCGGTGTTCCGCGCCGCCCGGGTGCGCGCCGCTCAGAGCTCCAGGGACACCTGGTACTCCGTCAGCCACGCGTCGAGGTCCAGCGCCAGATCGGTCGCCAGCCGGACCGACTGCGGGTCGGTGTCCGGCGCGAGCGCGTCGGACACCGCCCGCCGGTCCAGCAGGGCGAGGGCGGGGGAGCCGGGGTCGGCGGCCAGCGCGGCGAGTTCGCCGCGCAGCAGCTGCGGATAGCGCGGGTCCTGCACGATCGGGTACGGGCTCTTCATCCGGTCGGCGATCTCGGCCGGCAGCACGTCCCGCACGGCGGCGCGCAGCAGGCTCTTCTCCCGGCCGTCGAAGTGCTTCATCGCCCACGGCGTGTTGAAGACGTACTGCACCAGCCGGTGGTCGCAGAACGGCACCCGCACCTCCAGCCCGGTGGCCATGCTCATCCGGTCCTTGCGGTCCAGCAGGATGCAGGCGAAGCGGGTCAGGTTGAGGTACGACACCTCCCGCATCCGCCGTTCGAACGGGTCGGCGTCCGGCAGGTGCGGGACCTCGGTGAGCGCCTCCCGGTAGCGGGCCTGCCGGTAGCCGTCCAGGTCGAGCTTGCCGAGCAGCTCCCGGTCCAGCAGCTGTTCGCGCGGTCCGCTGCCGGTGCCGCCGAGGCTGCTCAGCACGGGGGCCCACGGGAAGTCGTCGGCGTGGACGAGCCGTGGGTCGTGGAACCAGCGGTAGCCGCCGAACAGCTCGTCCGCGGACTCGCCGGACAGCGCCACCGTGGAGCGCTCGCGCACCCCGCGGAAGAGCAGCAGCAGCGAGGCGTCCATGTCGCCGACGCCGCCGGGCAGGTCCCGGGCGCGCAGGGTGGCCAGCCGCTGGGCCGGGGCGCCGAGGTCGGCGGTGTCCAGCTCGATCACCCGGTGGTCGGCGCCCACGTGCCGGGCGAGCATCTCCGCGTACGGGCCGTCCAGCGTGGTGCGGACGGCGTCCGGGGCGAAGTGCTCGGACTGGCCGGTGAAGTCGACCGCGAAGGAGCGGACCGGGCCGGCGCCGGCGGCGCGCAGCGTCCGGGCGGCCAGCGCGGTGACGGCGCTGGAGTCCAGGCCGCCGGAGAGCAGCGAGCAGAGCGGCACGTCGGCCTCCAGCTGGCGGTGGACGATGTCCTCCAGCAGTGCCCGGACGGTGCCGATCGTGGTGGCGAGGTCCTGGGTGTGCTCGCGGGCCTCCAGGGACCAGTACCGCCGCACCGTGGTGCCCTGGCGCCGCACCCGGACCACGTGGCCGGGCCGGACCTCGGCGATGCCCCGGTACGGGGTGCGCCCCGGGGTGCGGGCCAGCGTGAGCAGCTCGCGCAGCCCGTCCAGGTCGACCACCGGGCGCACCGAGGGGTGGGCGAGCAGCGCCTTCGGCTCGGAGCCGAAGACCACGCCGTCGGGTGTCGGGTGGTAGTGCAGCGGCTTGACGCCCATCCGGTCGCGGACCAGCAGCAGTTCCTCGGTGCGCGCGTCCCAGACGGCGAAGGCGAACATGCCGTTGAGCCGTTCGGCCAGGTGTTCGCCCCACTCCAGGTAGGCGCGCAGCACCACCTCGGTGTCGCTGCGGGTGCGGAAGCGGTGCCCGGCGGCCTCCAGCTCGGCGCGCAGTTCGCGGTGGTTGTACACCTCCCCGCTGTAGCTGAGGACGGCCAGCAGCCGGCCGTCGTGCTCGGCGGTCATCGGCTGGACGCCGCCCTCCAGGTCGAGCACCGCGAGGCGCCGGTGGCCCAGCGCGGCGTGCCGCTCCAGGCGGACGCCGCCGGCGTCCGGGCCGCGGCAGAGCTGGGTGTCCGTCATGGCCCCGAGCACCGTGTGCTCGACGGTCAGGTCACGGTCGTACGCGACCCACCCGGTGATCCCGCACATCAGCAAGCCTCCGGTTCTTCCGACACTCTTCCGACGCTCCCGTTCCTCCCCCGGACCCCCCGGTGTGTGAGCAAGTCATCACGCTACGTGGTCACTCGGGCGGCTTCAAGACCCCCGTTCATGCTTCGAACACGGCAAGATCCTGCCCGATTTCGGGCAGGATCTTTGATCTTTCGGCGAGAGGCCGCCTAGGCTCCCCACTCGTGTCCAGCTCGACCGGTCCTTCGCACCCTCACGACGACCTGCTCGCCCACCTCACCCGGACCAGCCCGCTGGGGCCCCGGGAGGCGGCGCGGGTGGTGGCGGAGGTGCTGGCGTACTTCTCCGAGACCACCGAGGAGTACGTCCGGCGCCGCCACGGCGAACTGCAGGCACGCGGCCTGACCAACGAGCGGATCTTCGCCCGGCTCGCCGAGGAGCTGCCGGCTCGCCGGGTCGCGGCACCCGAACTCTCGGCCCGGCAGCTGCGCCGGATCGTCTACGGCTGACCGGCCCGCGTTCAGGTCCTGTCGGCACGGCGCGTCCGGCCGGCCTCGTCTTCACGGAACCAAGGAGTCCACCATGTGCGGAATCGTGGCCTACATCGGCCCCAAGGACGCGACCCCCTTCCTGCTGGAGGGCCTCGCCCGGCTGGAGTACCGCGGCTACGACTCGGCCGGCGTCGCCGTCGCCGGACGCACCGGCGGCATCAAGGTCCGCAAGGTCAAGGGCCGGGTCGCCGACCTCGCCGCCGAGGTCCCCGCCCGCTTCAAGGGCACCACCGGCATCGGCCACACCCGCTGGGCCACCCACGGCGTCCCCAGCGACGCCAACGCCCACCCGCACCTGGACAACGCCGAGCGCGTCGCCGTCGTCCACAACGGCATCATCGAGAACGCCGACGAACTGCGCGTGCGGCTCGCCGCCGACGGCGCCGTCTTCCGCTCCGAGACCGACACCGAGGTGCTGTCCCACCTGATCGCCGCCCACGCCACCGAGGGCGTGGAGCTGGAGGAGGCCGTGCGCGCCGCCCTCGGCAAGGTCGTCGGCACCTACGGCATCGCCGTCCTCGACGCCGAGCAGCCCGACCGCGTCGTGGTCGCCCGCAACGGCAGCCCGATCGTGCTCGGCATCGGCGAGAAGGAGATGTTCGTCGCCTCCGACGTCTCCGCCCTGGTCCGCTACACCCGCCAGGTCGTCCACCTGGAGGACGGCGAGCTGGCCACCGTGCGCGCCGACGGCTTCCGCACCTTCACCGAGGACGCCCGCACCACCCACCGCCAGCCGTCCACCGTCGACTGGGAGATCGACTCCTACGACACCGGCGGCTACGAGCACTTCCTGCTCAAGGAGATCCACGAGCAGCCCGGCTCCGTCGAGCGCACCCTCAGCGGCCGCCTCGACGAGCGGTTCGCCACCGCCCACCTCGGCGGCCTCAACCTGGACGCCCGCGAGCTGCGCGAGATCCGCCGGGTCAAGATCCTCGGCTGCGGCTCCGCCTACTACGCCGGCGAGATGGGCGCCCAGCTGATCGAGGAGCTGGCCCGGATCCCCGCGCACAGCGAGCCCGCCTCCGAGTTCCGCTACCGCAACCCGGTCATCGAGGCCGACACCCTCTACATCGCGGTCAGCCAGTCCGGCGAGACCTACGACACCCTCGCCGCCGTCCAGGAGGTCAAGCGCAAGGGCGGCCGGGTGCTCGGCGTCGTCAACACCGTCGGCAGCGCCATCGCCCGCGAGTGCGACGGCGGCATCTACCTGCACGCCGGCCCGGAGATCTCGGTCGCCTCCACCAAGGCGTTCACCTCGACCGTCGTCGCCTTCGCGCTGCTCGCCCTGCACTTCGGCCGGATCCACGACCTCTCGCCCGCCGACGGCCGCCGGATCGTCTCCGCCCTCAACGCGCTGCCCGGCCAGATCCGCGAGATCCTCGCCCAGAGCGACGAGATCGCCGGCCTCGCCGCCGAGTACGCCGACTCCACCGGGATGATGTTCATCGGCCGGGTGCGCGGCTACCCCGTCGCCCGCGAGGGCGCGCAGAAGCTCAAGGAGATCTCCTACGTGCACGCCGAGGCCTACCCGGCGAGCGAGCTGAAGCACGGTCCGCTGGCCCTGATCAGCCCCGAGCTGCCCACCGTCGCCCTCGTCCCGGACGACGAGCTGCTCGACAAGAACCTCACCACCCTCGGCGAGATCAAGGCGCGCGCCGGCCGGGTCCTCGCCGTCGCCCACCGCCGCCCCGACGCCAAGCTCGCCGACCACTGCATCGTGGTCCCCAAGAGCGAGCCCGAGCTGGACCCGCTGCTCCTCAACATCCCGCTCCAACTGCTCGCCTACCACGCCGCCGTGGCCCTGGAGCGCGACGTCGACAAGCCCCGCAACCTCGCCAAGAGCGTCACCGTCGAGTAGCCGGGCGCACGCGCCCGGGGGCCGGCCGGGGGACACCCGACCGGCCCCCGGGCCCGGCGGAGGTCAGTAGTCGGCGCTGGGGGCGCGGGTGGTGGGGCCGAGGTCGGGTTCGTCGCGGAGTTCCAGCGACTCGCCGTGGCGGGTGAGTTCGAGGACGACGAGGGTGTTGCGGCCCGGTCGCCAGAGCGGGGCCGGGGCGTACAGGGTGCGCTGCGGGCCCTCGTCGGTGTGGCGGCCGAGCAGGAAGCCGTTCAGCCAGAGCAGGCCGCGGCCCCAGCCGGGCAGGGCGACGAAGGCGTCGGCGGGGGCGTCGAGGTCGGTCTCGAAGCGGTGGAAGGCGGGGTCGCCGTCGGCGGCGGCGAGGGTGTCGTGGAAGGCGAGGGCGGTGAGGTCGGTGAGCGGGAGGGGGCGGATCTCCCAGGTGTGCAGGCGCTGGCGCTCGTGCGAGACGCCGCGCCGGATGCCCTTGCGGTCGTCCAGCTGGGGGCCGTAGTTCGCCCGGCCGAGGGCCTCGACCAGGATGTCGAGGGTGACGCCGGCGGGGCCGGTGGCCAGCGGGAGGGTCTCGCCGGGGCGGTTGCGGTCGAGGACGCCGAGCGGTCGGCCGTCGGCGAAGACCTGGGCGCGGTCGCCGATGCCGTCGACGCGCAGCGGGAGTTCGGGGCGCGGGCCGGGGACGCGCGTGCGGTAGTGGATCAGGCCGAGCGACTGGCCGAGGCGCTCCATCGGCTCGGGGACGGGGCGGTGGACGGGGGTGGAGAGGGCGTCGAGGGAGTCGAGCAGGCGGGCCCGGCCGCTCGCGCGGTCCAGCCGGCGCGGTGCCAACCGGGGTGGCGGGGCCGGGAGTTCGACGTCGGGCAGCGGGAGGTGCTTGCCGATGACGGCCCGCAGCGCGTGGAACTTCTCGGTCAGCTCGCCCGCCTCGCCGATCGGCGCGTCGTAGTCGTAGCTGGTGGCGGTCGGCTCGTAGCCGGGGGTGTCCGGGCTGGTGCCGGCGTGGTTGGCGCCCGCCCAGAGGCCGAAGTTGGTGCCGCCGTGCGCCATGTAGAGGTTGACCGAGGCGCCGGTGGCGAGGAGCTCGTCGAGCGAGGCGGCGGTCTCCCCGGCGTCCCGGACGTGGTGCGGATCGCCGATCCGGTCGAACCAGCCGATCCAGAACTCCATGGCCGCCAGCGGGCCTTCGGGCTGCCGCCGGCGCAGCACCTCGAAGCGCTCGGGTGCCCGGGAGCCGAAGGTGGCGGTGGCCAGCAGGCCCGGGATCGCACCGCCCTGCTGCATGAAGTCCTCGGAGCCGTCGGCGGTGAACAGCAGGCAGTCGACGCCGCGGGAGACCAGGCCGTCGCGCAGGTGCGCCAGGTAGGCGGCGTCGTTGCCGTAGCTCCCGTACTCGTTCTCCACCTGGACGGCCACCACCGGGCCGCCCCGGCGGCCCAGCAGCGGCAGCAGCTCCGGCACCAGGGCGTCGAACCAGCCGTCCACCGCGGCGAGGAAGGCGGGGTCGGAGCTGCGCAGCCGGATCCCGTCCACGGCCAGCAGCCGGGCCGGCAGGCCGCCGAACTCCCACTCCGCGCAGATGTACGGGCCGGGGCGGAGGATCACGTCCAGCCCGTGCCGCTCGGCCAGCCGGACGAACCGGGCGACGTCCCGCCAGCCGGTGAAGTCGAACCCGCCGCCGGGGAGTTCGTGGAAGTTCCAGGGGATGTAGGTGTCCACCGTGTTGACGCCCAGGGCGCGCAGCCGGGCCAGCCGGTCGTCCCACAGCGCGGGGTGGACGCGGAAGTAGTGCAGCGCGCCGGAGACGATGCGGTGCGGGGCGCCGTTGCGGCGGAATCCGCTGCCGTCGACGTCGAGCTCGATCATGCGGACCAGCTTTCGGTGGTGGCGGTGGTGACGCGGGCCGCCGGAGGTCGGGCCCGGCGGTCGGGATCCCGGAAGCGTCGCAGGACCGAACGGGCGGTGCGGCGTGATCGTGCCCGCGCCGCGCGGGGGTTCTCCGCGCGCCGCTCCCGACCTAGACTGCTCAGCTCGCGCGGCATTACCGACGGGTAGGTAGGGAAGCCCGGGTCCGGTGCCGCCACCGACTGGCAGGGATGGGGAGTCCGGATGGCCGACGAGCGGGTGCACGCCTACGGGGACGACGCGCTGGGGGAGCACGACGCGGTGGCCCTGGCCGCCCTGGTGCGGGCCGGCGAGGTGAGCCCCGCCGAGCTGGCGGCGGCCGCCGCGGCCCGCGCCGAACGGGTGGACGCGGCGCTCGCGCCGGTCGCCTTCGCCGCGTACGGGCGGCCGCACGGTGGGGCCGGCGCCGGGTCGGACGCGCCGCTGTACGGCGTGCCCAGCTACCTCAAGGACAACACCGACCTGCGCGGCATGCCCACCGGCCAGGGCAGTTCGGCCTTCCGCGCCCGGCCGGCCCGCCGCACCGCCGGCTTCGCCGAGCAGTTCCTCGGCACCGGCCTGTCCGTCCTCGGCAAGACCCGGCTGCCGGAGTTCGGCCTCAACGCCTCCACCGAGTACGCCGCGGCCCGCCCGGTCCGCAACCCCTGGCGGACCTCGCACTCGCCGGGCGCCTCCTCCGGCGGCGCGGCCGCCCTGGTCGCCTCCGGCGTCGTCCCGATCGCGCACGCCAACGACGGCGGCGGCTCGATACGGATCCCCGCCGCCTGCTGCGGCCTGGTCGGCCTGAAGCCCACCCGCGGCCGGATGGTGCCCAACGCCCAGGGCCGCCGGCTGCCGGTCGACCTGATCACCGACGGCGTGCTGACCCGCTCCGTCCGCGACACCGCCGCGTTCCTCGCCGCCGCCGAACGCCACCACCGCAACCCGGCGCTGCCCCCGCTCGGCCTGGTCGAGGGCCCCGGCGCGCGCCGGCTGCGGATCGGCCTCGCGGTGGACTCCCCGACGGCGCCCACCGACGGGCCGACCCGGGCGGCGGTCGAGGAGACCGCCGCCCGGCTGGCCGCGCTGGGCCACGAGGTGACGCCGGTGCGGCTTCCGTTCGGCGAGGAGTTCTCCCGGGACTTCGTCCTCTACTGGGGCTACCTCGCCTTCCTGATCGCCACGACCGGCCGGCTGACCGTCGACCCCGGCTTCCGGGCGGCCCGGCTCGACGGGCTCACCACCGGCCTGCGGCGGCTCTTCCACCGCGAGTTCGCCAAGGTGCCGGGCGTGGTGCGGCGGCTGCGCCGGGCGGAGCGGACGTACGCGGGGATGTTCCGCACCCACGACGCGGTCCTGTCGCCGGTGCTGGCGCACGTCCCGCCGCCGATCGGCCACCTGAGCCCGAACGTCGAGTTCGGTGAGCTGCTGGAGCGGCTCACCCGCTACGTCGCCTTCACCCCGGTCAACAATGTCTCCGGCGGCCCCGCCGTCGCCCTGCCGGTCGGCGCGAGCCCCGAGGGCCTGCCGGTGGGCGTGCACCTGTCGGCCGCCCACGGCGAGGAACGGCTGCTCCTGGAGCTGGCGTTCGCGCTGGAGGCGGACCGGCCCTGGCGGCGGATCCAGGACTGACCGCCCCGGGCGCCGTCAGCCGAGGACCGGGGAGGCGATCGCGCGGGCCGCGCGGACCTCGCGGCGCAGCGGGGCGAGGACGTCGTCGCCGCTGCCGGGGGCGGCGCCGGTGCCGGGCGCGGGGGCGGGCTCGGGTCCGGCGGGGGTGGCGTCGGGCGGGGCGGGCAGCGGGGTGCCGGTGCGGAGCGCCTCGGCCAGCGCGGCGAGGTCGCCGGCGATGGCGGCGACCTCCCGCGCGGGCGGCGCCGGGACGCCGTGCTCGACCCGGACCCGGGTGGCGGTGGTCGCCTCCACCACCCGCTCGACCGCGATCACCAGCGGCCACCACGCGGCCGCCCGGGTGCCGGTCGGCGGCGGCTCGGTGAGGGCGCGCTGGAACTCGGAGCGGACCGCCGAGAGGTCCCGGTAGAGCCGTCGGCGCCGGCGCGGCCGGGAGGGCTGGTCGCGGCCGGGGGCGGCGGCGAAGGCCATCGCCACGTACGCGGCGGTGTCCGCGACCGCGTCGGCCAGCCGGTCGCCGATCCGGGTGTGCCAGGACTCCGGCCAGCAGAGGTAGCCGGCCACCAGGGCGATCCCGCAGCCGATCAGCGAGTCGTACAGCCGGGGCAGCACCAGCCCGAAGCCCTGGTGGTTGAGCAGGTCGGAGAGCAGCAGGATGACCGGCGTGATGGCCGCCGTCTGGAAGGCGTAGCCCTTCGCCGAGAACGCCGGGATCAGGGTGGCCAGCAGCGCGAGGGTCGGCACGTCCCACCAGCCGCGCGGCACCTCGGCGAGCACCGGGATCGCGATCAGCAGCCCGAGGGCCGTGCCGAAGGCGCGCAGCACGGCGCGCGAGAACACCGAGCCGAAGTCCGGCTTCAGGACGAAGGTGACGGTCAGCGCGACCCAGTACGAGCGGGGCACCGGCAGCACCGAGACCAGCGCCTGGGCCAGGCCGATGCACAGCGCCAGCCGCAGGCCGTACCGCCAGGACGCGCCGGACAGCAGCGCGGCCCGCGCCGCTCGCCGGGCCCGCTCGCCGGGGGCGGCGGGGCGGCCGAGCCGGTCGGGGTCGGCGTCGGCGCGCCCGGGCTCGGCGTCGACCGCGGCCGCGTAGCGCAGGGCCTGGTCCAGGGCCCGTTCCGACGGCCCGGTCGGCGGCGGCAGGGCGAGGAAGGCGGCGGGGTCCTCGCCCGGGGCGGGGGCGGCCCGGCCGCGTTCGACGGCGTCGGCGAGCGTCAGGACGGCGGCGGGGTACGCCTCCGGCAGCGGGCCGAGCCGGGCGACCGGGCGCAGTTTCGCGGCGGAGGCCGCCTCGACGACCGGTATCAGCGCGTTGAGCCGGGCGATCAGCCGGGCCAGCCCGGGCGAGCGGCCGTGCCGGCGGGTGCGGTGGGCGAGCAGCAGGTCGTACGAGGAGTTGAGCGACTGGGTGACGGCCAGCCGCCGTTCGTCGTGCTCCGGGGTGCCGGCGGCGCGGACGAACGCGGCGACGGCCCGGTAGCTGCCGGCCACCGCCGCCCGTTCCGGCACGCCGCCGCGCAGCGGCCAGGCGAACAGGGTGAGCAGCAGCACCACCGCGCCGCCGGCGAGCAGCAGCAGCGGCGCCGTCCACCACGGGCGCGGCATCGGCAGGCCGGCCCCGACGACGGCGTTGAGCAGGAGCAGCAGACCGGAGACGGAGGCGACCGAGCCGATCGAGGAGATCATCCCGGAGACCAGCGCGACCAGCGTCAGGACGGCGACGGCTGCCCAGTCGCGCCCGAACACCACGGTGCCGAGCGCGACGCCGACGGCGCCGAACAGCTGCGGCACGGCGATGTTGAAGACCCGCATCCGGTAGGCGTCGGCGGTGTCGCCGATGACGGCGGACAGGGCGCCCATCGACGCCAGCGCCCCGTACGCCGGCCTGCCCGCCGCCAGCCCGACGGCCAGCGGCGCCGCCAGCGCCACCGCGGCCCGGGCCACCGCCGCCCACGGGACCGGCGCCGGCTGCGGCCGCAGCCCGGCGGTCAGCCACTTCGGAGGTGAGAGCCGGCCACCCGGCGCGTCCTGTGCCATGCCGTCAACCTACGGCGCCAGCCCGCGCCGCCCCGGGCGCGGCACGCGCGGCCGCGCCGCACCGGGCCGGCCGCACGGGCGGGGACCGTCGAGGAGCGCACCCGGTGCCCGGTCCCGCGGCGGGCCGGCCGGCGGCCCGTCAGGTGGTGACCGGCTCGGGGGTCGGGAGCGGGGTGTCGGCGGGGCGGGGGGTCGTGGGCAGGTCGCGGGTGCGGCCGACGGGGGAGAAGAGCAGGACGAGCGCGGCCAGGGGCACCCCGGCGGTGGTGATCCACAGGGCCGGGCGCAGGCCGAGCGCGGTGCCGAGGGCGCCGGCGAGGAGGGCGCCGAGCGGGATGGTGCCGTAGCTGAGGACGGCGCCGCCGGCACTGATGCGGCCGAGCAGCTCGGGCGGGCAGTAGCGCTGCTGGAAGCTCGACTTGATCACGTTTCCGGCCACCACGCCCACCGAGACGCCGAACCCGCCGGCGGCGTAGCAGAGCACGCCCGAGCCGGGGCCGGTGAGCGGGATCAGCAGGGCGAGCGCGCACAGGCCGAGCTCGAAGAGGACCATCGCGCGGGCCGTGCCGATCCGCGCGGCGACCCGGCGGGCCACGAAGGCGCCGAGGACGCCGCCGCTGCTGACCGTCGCGATCAGCCCGCCGACGGTGCCCGGGGCGAGGCCGACCTCGCGGACCAGGAAGGCGACCTGGATCGACTGGTAGCCCATCAGCGCCAGGTTGGAGGCGCCGGCGAACAGGGCGAAGGTGCGCAGCCAGGGGTCCCCGGCGAGCAGCCGCAGGCCCTCGCCGACCTCGCGGCGCAGGGACCGGTCGGCGGCGGCCCGGGGCGGCGTCTCGCGGTGCCGGATGCGGCCCAGGCAGAGCAGCGAGACCAGGAAGGTCGCCGCGTTCGCGAACATGCCGTTGGCGGCGCCCGCGAGTTGGGCGATCAGGCCGCCGGAGCCGAGACCGGCGATCTGGGCGGCGGAGGCGCTGCCGTGCAGCTTGGCGTTGCCCTCGGGCTGGTCGGCGGGGGAGAGCAGGTCGGGCAGGTAGGCGGTGTAGGCGGTCTGGAAGAAGACGGCCGCGGTGCCGGCGAGCAGGGAGACGGCCAGCAGCAGCCCGACACTCAGCCGGCCCGCCCAGCCGGCGACCGGGACGGCGGCGAACAGTGCGAGCGAGGCGCCCGCGGCGGCCAGCATGACCGGGCGGCGGCGTAAGCGGTCCACCCAGACGCCGACCGGCAGGCCCATGACCAGCCAGGGGGCCCAGGCGGCGGCGCTCAGCAGGCCGATCTCGAAGGTGGAGGCGTGCAGTTCGGAGACGGCGATCAGCGGCATGGCGACGCCGGTGACGGAGGAGCCGAACTTGCCGGCCGTCTCGCCGCACCAGAGCAGGCGGAAGTCCCGGTGGCGGCGCAGCAGGCTGCGCGGGGCGGTGGCGTCCCGGTTCACCCGGCGTCCCCTTCCCGGCCCCCGGCGCCCTCGGGTGAGTCCGGCGCCCCGGGCTGCGGGCGGCGCGGGAAGGACTGGAGCTGGACGACGACCGGCAGGGCCGCCGGGTCCGGCTCGGCGTCCGGGTCCGGCCGGTGGCGTGTGACGACGGCGAACAGTTCGTCGTTGAGCGCCCGCAGCTGGGCGGGCGTCAGCCGCAGCCGGCTCCAGTCGGAGATGGTGCCGGCGCTGCGCCACTCGTCCGGCCAGTCCTCGGTGATGTAGGTGTTGATCCGGTTGAAGTACTGCCCGACGAGTTCGTGCAGGTAGAGCGAGACCGCGCCGCGGCTGTCCGGGTCGTCGCGGAAGTCGGTGGTGTTGAGCTGGTTGGTGACGGGAACGCGCCGCCACCAGCGCTCGCGCTTGGTGCCGCGGCCGGTCTCCTCCTCGATGAACCCGTGTTCGGCGAGGTGGCGCAGGTGCCAGCTGACGGTGCCGGTGTTCTCGCCGAGCCGCTCGGCGAGCCGGGTGGCGGTCGCCGGGCCGTCGAGGTTCAGCAGTTCGAAGATCTTCATCCGCAGCGGGTGCGCGAGGCCGCGCAGGCTGCGCGCGTCGAGCCGGCGCATCGGCCGCTCGGGCTCGCCGGGCGTCGCGGGAGCTGAGGGAGCCACGGGAGCTGCGGGAGGCGTGGGAGACGTGGGAGGCGTGGGAGCCGCGGGCGTGCCGGGCGGCACGGGGTGTTCGCTGGGCATGACGGAATCGTAGGATGCAGAGACTTCTCTGCATAGGGGTCTCTGCAGAGAAGTCTCTGTAAGGTGCCGGCGGGTCGGTTACGGCGCGTCGGTCCCGGTGTGCCGGGCCAGGGCCTCGCGCAGCCGGGTCAGCCGGGCGATCTCCGCGTCGAGGGCGGCGAGCCGCTGTTCGATCACCGGGGCGAAGGTGTCCGGCCCGAAGTCGTCCTCCGACGCGCAGCTGCGCGGCGGGTCCGCGGCGAGCAGGTCCAGCCGGTGCGAGCGGCTGGCGAGGTCCTCGACGGTGAGCCCGAGGGCCAGCAGCGCCCGGATCACCCGCACCCGGTTCACCGTCTCCGGACCGTACTCGCGCTGGCCCGCGGCGGTGCGGGCGGGCGGTGGCAGCAGGCCCCGCTCCTCGTAGAAGCGCAGCGCCCGCGGTGTGGTGCCCGCGGCCGCCGCCGCGTCGCCGATCCTCATCCGTCCCGCCATCCGCCCTCCCCGAGCGCGCCCCGGCTACAGTTCGACGACCGTGGCGCCGAAGACGTCACCGTCGATCAGCCGGGACAACGCTCCGGGGGCCTGCTCGATGCCCGGCAGGACCGTCATCGGGACGGTCAGCCGACCGGCGCGCAGCCAGCCGCCGAGCCGCTCGCGCCACTCCGGGTCCAGCTCCTCGTAGCGCTGCCCGCTGATGCCGTGCACGGTGACGTTCCGGGTGAGCAGCCGGAAGCTGTCCACCACGGTCGGCGCGTCGGCGCCGCGCCGGGCCGGGTCCATCTGCCCGGCGAGCGAGCCGATCAGGGCGAAGCGCGCGTCCGGCCGGGCGGCGTCCACGGCCGCCGTCAGCTGCTCGCCGCCGACCATGTCCAGCAGCACGTCGATGCCGTCCGGGGCGGCCGCGGCGAGCTGGTCGGCGATCGGGCCCTGCCCGCGCACCAGCACGGCGTCGTAGCCGAACTCGTCGGTCAGCCGCTTCGCCTTGGCGGCCGAGCCGGTGGTGCCGATCACCCGGGCCGCCCCGAGCAGCCGGGCCACCTGCCCGGACACCGTGCCGATCGCCCCCGCCGCTCCGGTGACCAGGACGACGTCCCCCTCCCGGACCGCCGCCGCCCGGGTCAGCGCGCCGTAGCCCACGAGGCCGGGGGAGAGCAGGGCGAGCGGGTCGGGGAAGCCGTCCTCCACCCGGGTGAACGCGGCGGCTCCGGCCACCGCGTGGTCGCGCCAGCCGAGCAGATGGGTGACCAGGTCGCCGGGGCGCAGCGGGCCGCCGTCCGGCGCGGCCAGGACCTCGCCGACGGCCGGCCCGAGCAGCGGGTCGCCCGGCCGGATCGAGAAGGGCGCGTCGGCGAAGGCGCCGCCGATGAGCGTGCGCAGGCCGGGGAGGACCACGAAGCCCCGGTTGCGGACGAGCACCTCGTCCGGGCCCGGGGCGGCCAGCGGGCGCTCGGCCACGGTGAAGTGCTCGGGACGGGGCAGCCCGGGCGGGGCGGCGACGAGCCGGACCTCGCGGACGGTGGTGGGGAAGGACGGCATGGGCGGACTCCAGGGTGCTCGGGCAGCGGCGCGGCGGCCGTTCCGCCACGCGGTGCGGGGACGCTAACCCCTGCCCCGCGCGTCAGGGGCAAGTCCGCGGTTCGGCGCGCGGTGATCACCCGGCGGGCGGCCCGGTGATCTTCTAGAGTCACGTCCGGTACGACCGTAGGACCGCACGACTGAACGACCGTATGACTGCACGACCTCACGACCTCACGACCTCACGACCGCACGCACCGGCACCACGGAGAGGCAGCACCACCATGTCCGAGCAGCAGGCGCCCGCGCCCTTCCAGCCCGTCGACGAGGACTGGCAGACCGCCCTGGTCGTCGTCGCCCACCCCGACGACATGGAGTACGGCGGGGCCGCCGCCGTCGCCCGGTGGACGGACCAGGGCAAGAAGGTCGTCTACGTGATGGTCACCAGCGGCGAGGCTGGCATCGACGGCATGGCCCCCGAGCGGTGCGGCCCGCTGCGCGAGGCCGAGCAGATCGCCTCCGCCGCCGTCGTCGGCGTGGACACCGTCGAGTTCCTCGGCCACCCGGACGGCGTCGTCGAGTACGGCCTGCCGCTGCGCCGCGACATCGCCCGCGCGGTGCGCCGGCACCGTCCGGACATCGTGATCACCAGCAACTTCCGAGACACCTGGGGCGGGGTCTTCCTCAACCAGGCCGACCACATCGCCGTCGGCCGGGCCACCCTGGACGCGGTGCGGGACGCGGGCAACCGCTGGGTCTTCCGCGAGCTGGTCGACGAGGGGCACGAGCCGTGGGACGGGGTCCAGCAGATCTGGGCGGCCGGCTCGCCCGACGCCGCGCACGCGGCGGACACCACCGGGCACTTCGACCGCGGCGTCGCCTCGCTGGAGGCCCACAAGGCCTACCTGGCCGGCCTCGGCGGCGCGATGGCGGACGCCCGCGGCTTCCTGGAGGGCGCCGGCCGCGGCGCGGGCACCCGCCTCGGGACGCGCTTCGCCGTCGCCTTCGAGGTCTTCCCGCTCCGTTAGGGCGTCGGCGGCGGCGTCGGTGAAGGCGCCGCGTCGGCCGTGTGGCGGGTTGGGTGGGCGGTGGGGTTGCGGCGCAGGGCGAGGACCGTGAGGTCGTCCCGGCGGCGGCCGAGGCTGTAGCGGTGGACGTCCTCGTCGACGGCCTCGGGGAGCTGGTCCGGGGTGCGGTCGCCGAGGGCGCGCAGCCGCTGCTCGACCGGGTAGAAGGCGCCCGCGCGGTCCTGCGCCTCGGTGACCCCGTCGGTGAGCAGCACCAGCGTCCCGTCGGCGGGGAGGTCGAACCACTGGACGGTCCGCACCTCCCCGGCCAGGTCGGCGAGCCCCAGCGGCACGCCGGGGGCCAGCGGGACGGCCTCCGCGGTCCCGGCGGTCAGCAGGTACGGGGCGAGGTGGCCGCAGTTGACGGCCTGCACGGCGGCGGTGCGGTCCAGGCAGAGCACGGTGGCGGTGACGAAGCGTTCGACCTCACCGCTCTGTGCCGCGTACGCGTTGTGCCGGGTGACCGCGGCCTCCAGGGCGAGGGCGACGTCGGTGAGCGCGGGCTCGCGGAAGGCCGCTTCGCGGAAGGCGCCGAGCACGGCGAAGCCGGTGCCGATCGCGGGCAGGCCCTTGCCCTGGACGTCGCCGATGACGACCCGGGTGCCGTAGGGCGTGTCGGCGATGTCGTAGAGGTCGCCGCCGACCATGGCGTCCTCCTCGATCGGCCGGTAGCGGCCGTGCAGCAGGACGTCGGGGGTCAGGGCGGGCAGCGGGCGCAGCAGTTGGCGCTGGAGGGCGACGGCGCTCTGCCGCATCCGGTGGAGCTCGTGCTCGCGCCGCACCCGGCGGGCGCAGAGCAGCACGGCGAAGACCGAGGCGCCGACGACGGTGGCCAGCGTCAGGGCCCGCCCGTTGATCGACTCCGGCGGGAAGTACACCGAGCTGACGACGATCACCCCGGTGACCCAGATCGCCGCGCCGAGGGTCTGGGCGAGCGTGCCCAGGCCGGCCAGCAGCGCGGGGACGAACACCAGCAGCAGGACGAGCCGGGCGCTGGTGCCGCCCACGGCCTGCGCGCCCAGGGCCAGGGCGGTGGCCCCGAGGACGGACAGGACGACGGTCCGGTTGGCGGGCGCCCGGTGCGCTTCCGCGCTCCCGGGGCCCGTGCGCGTCCCGACCTCGGTCATCCTCGCCTCCCAGGTGATCGTTTCCAGGCTCACCGGCCGGGGCGCCCGTCGCAACCGCGCCCGGCTCCGTCGCCACCGCACCCGGTCCCGTCGCCACCGGGCCCGGCCCCGGGGGCCGCGCAGCAGGTACCGGGCGGCGAGCAGGACGGCGAGGGCACCGAGCGCGAGCAGCAGCCACAGCTGGTAGCGCACCGCCGTCCGCCAGACCGTGCCGACGTGGCTGCCGGCCAGGTAGCCGACGGCGGCCCACACGCCCACCCAGAGCGCGGCGCCGAGCACGTTGAACACCTGGAACCGGGGCCAGGGCATGCCGGTCGTCCCGGCGATGATGCCGTTGGTCTGCCGCAGCCCGTCGACGAACCGGGCGACCGTCACCACCTGGCCGCCGTGCCGGGCGAAGAACACCTCGGCGCCGGCCATGCGCTCCGGCGTGAGCAGCACGTACCGGCCCCAGCGGTGCACGAAGGCGCGGCCGCCGGTGGCGCCGATCAGGTGGCCCAGGGTGTTGCCGAGCACCGCCGCCGTGAAGGCGATGGCCACCACGGCGGCGAACTCCAGGTGGCCGGTGCCCGCGAAGACGGCCGCCAGCACCAGCACGGTCTGCCCGGGCGCGGGGATCCCGCAGTTGTCGAGCAGCACGAACAGGGCCAGCGCCGGGTAGCCGTACTGCTCCAGCAGGGGCGCGAGCGCGGCCAGCGGCCCGGGCAGGGCCGGGGTGCCGGCGGCGGAGGCCGCCGCGGGCAGCACGGCTCACCGCCCCGGGCCGGACGGGCGCGGGGCGGTGGCCGGTGGCGTCAGTGGATCGCCTCGCGGGGTTCGATGTTGCAGTCCGGGCCGGGGTAGATCAGGCCGGTGTGGCCGTCCTCGAAGCGGACCACGTAGGGCGGTTGGCCGTCCTGGCCGCGCACCTCCACGATCTCGCCCTTCTGGTCGACCATGCCCACCGCCCGGCTGTGGATGTGGAGCTGGTCGCCTACCGCTGCGTGCATGGTCTTGCTCCTCGGGGTTCGGGGGACAGCGGGGACCGGTGGGCCGGCTGGTGCCGCCCTCCTGTCTCCACTGTGCTGCCCGCCGGCCCGGGTCGCAACGGCTCACCGGCGCCCGCCGCGCACCGGCGGCGCACCCGCGGCGGGCCTGTCCCGGGCCTGCCGCGGGCGGTCACTCAGCGCGGTCCGAGCTGTTCGAGGAGGTAGCAGCGGACCAGCCGCTTGCACTCGGCGATCATCGCCGGATCGCCCTGCGGGTCGCCGCGGAAGGCGAGTTTGAGCACCGCGTCCGCCGCCTCCAGGGCCACCCGCAGACCGAGGGTGAGCGCCGCCGGGTCGGCCGTCGCGAAGAGTTCGCCGCCGAGCGCCTGGAGCCGCAGCGCGACGGCCGTGTTGTTGTCCAGCTCGGTGTCCAGCAGGTGCCGGTCGTCGTCCACGCCGCTCGGCACGGCCGGTCCGGTGAGCCCGAAGTCCACCTGGCCGAAGCCGGGGACGGACCGTTTCATCGCGACGAACTCCTCCACCGCGAGGTCGGTGAAGCCGGCGGGCCCGGCCGGGACCTCGGCGCGCAGCCGTTCGTCGAGCCGGTGCAGGTAGCGGTCGAGGTTGCGGCCGGCGAGCGCGGCGAGCAGGTCCTCCTTGCCCGCGAAGAACTGGTAGAGGGTGCCGATCGGCACCTGCGCGCGCTGGGCCACCTCCTTGGTGGTGAGCGCCGCGGCCCCGGCCTCGTCGAGCAGCGCGGCGCAGGCGTCCAGGATCCGCTCGTAGCGCTCCTGACTGCGCTGCTGCACCGGCCGCCGCCGCCCGGGGCCGGTCCGCCCGGGGGCCGGGTGACTCCTCGTGTCCGCGCTCATGGGGCCACTGTGCCGCATCCGCTGTTCGGCGGGCCAATTCCCGGACCCGGACGGGGACGTTGCGCGCTCCCGGACGCGGCTAGGCTCTGCGCTGGTCACAGGGGCTGATCACCAGGGGTAGGGAGAGGAAGACATGGGGCAGAAGATCATCCGGTTCTCGGACCTGACCGGCCGGCACGCGGAGGAGGACGAGCTGGTGCGGATCGTCGTCCGCGAGCACCCCGATCTGGCGGACGGCCCGGTCGAGATCGAGGCGCTGCCCGGGGAGCTGGCCGGGGTCGCGGGCCTGGCGCTCGACCTGGTGACGGTCGAGCTGCACTACCCGGACGGCGACGAGCCGGACACCGTCGTGATGACCGCCGAGGCCTTCGACCGCCTGGCGACGGTCGCGCCGATGGCCGAGGTGCTGCGGGGCGCCGGGCGGGCCGCCCGCACGGTCCCGGCGCAGAGCGCGCCGGTCGGCGCCGCCGCCGTCCGCGAGCGGGTCAACTACGCGAGCCTGGAGCACGCCGGCCGCCCCCACAAGGGCCGCACCACCGACGCCGAGAAGCAGCTCGTCCGGGAGCATCTGGACGAGATCAACGAGCGTCTGGCCGCCGAGGGCCTCCGCACCGTCGACCTGGCCAACCCGGAGCACGTCACCCGCTACGGCCTGGACGACCTGGCCCGCGAGCGCGGCGCCACGCTCGGCTGACGCCCGCACGGGGGCCTGGCGGTGCGCCTGTGCGCTGACCCGGCGGTACGGGCCCGCGCCGCCGGGTCAGCAGGGGCGGAGCCCGATCGCGGCGCAGCCGTCGCGCACCCCGTCGAGACCGAACGCCTCGACGGGGCCGCGCACGCCGGGGGCCGCGGCGGGGCCGGTGGCGAGCCGCTGGGCGCCCCGGGCGAGGAGTTCGGAGGTGAGGTCGTAGCCGAGGTGCTGTATCTCGTGGCCACCGCCGGATCGGCTGTGGTCCCTGCGGGTGCTGCCGTTACCCCTGCGGGGTGATCGGTACGGGTGAATACCCCTCGGCAGGCGTGTCGGGGAGGCTTGGGCCGTCCCCTGGGCGATAACTAGATCATATGCCTGGCTGGAGACTGTCCTTCTGCGCGGCTGCCGCCGGCCTCGTGCTGGCCGGCTCGGTCGCCGACCTGCCGCTGGCCAACCTCGCCGCCAGCCTGCCCTACGGTGGGCCGGGAGCCGGGGGGTTGGTGCTGTCGGTGACGGTCGACGGCCGGCCGGGCACCCCCGAGGTGAAGACCGGCAGCGAGGTGCGGGTGAGCTACCACCTGCGCAACGACGGTGAAGCCCCGGTGACCGACCTGCGGATCACTGACACCCTCGCCCCCGGGGCCGAGCCCCGCTGCCCGGGGAGCGAGGACGGATCCATCCTCCAACTCCCGCCGGTCACCACCCTTGTGTGCACGGCGACCCTGCGCGCTCTGCCCGGTGAGCAGGAGGGGCTGGTCACCGCTCAAGGGGTGCTGGCCTACGGCCACCGCACCATCACCCGTACGGCGCACTCGGGTTACATCGGCGTGGGGGCGAGCCCGGGACCCCTCACGGGCGCGGGAGTACCCGCTGCGGGGGCGCCCACTGCAGCGGCACCCGTTCCGGGAGTACCGACTCCGGCGGTACCGACTCCGGCAGGAGTCGGGGCGACAGCGGCGCCGGTGTCGGCTCCGGCACCGCCTGGCGCCCCCGCGTGCGTACCCGGGGCGCCCCCGGGCGGGGCCGGAGCGCCTGGTGCTCCTGGGGCCGGGGCCCCGGCGGGCGGAGGGGCTGCGGTCGGCGCTCCCGCAGCCGCTGTTCCTGCGGGCGGGGTTCCCGTGGCCGGAGCGCCTGCGGCTGCTGCGCCCGCACCCGGAGCGCCTGCGATTGGTGCTGCTGCGGGCGGGGTTCCGGCGCCGGGTGCACCTGCGGCCGGTGCTGTTGCGCCCGGGGTTCCCGTGCCGGGAGCACCTGTACCCGTTGTCGCTGCGGGCGGGGTTCCCGCGCCCGGTGCTGCCGTACCCGGTGCTGCCTTACCTGGTGCTCCCGCGGCTGGTGTCCCTGCGGGCGGGGCGGCCGCCGCTGTTGCTCCTGCGGCGGGGGCGCGCGCGGCTGGGGCTCCTGCAGCTGGTGGTCCTGCGGCTGGTGCTCCCGCAGCTGTTCCTCCCGCGCCCGGAGCGGCTGCGGCCGTGGCCCCTGCGGGCGGAGCAGCTGGGGCCGTTGCACCTGCACCCGTGGCGCCCGCGCCCGCAGCGGGAGCTCCTGCGGCACCCGCTCCCGCACCCGCAGCAGGGGCGCCCGTAGCGGGAGCTCCGGCGCCCGCAGCAGCACCCGCGCCCGCAGCTCCGGCAGCAGGGGCACCTGCACCCGCAGCTCCCGGTACCGGCGTGCCGGGCAACGGGCGTAGGCCTGTACAGAACTCGCAGAGTTCCTCCAGTTCCTCCAGTTCCCCCAGCGCTTCCAGTGCCGCGTCCCCGTCACCGTCCCGCTCCCCTGGACCGGGTGTCGGGGGAGGCCACGTAGGGTCACCCCTCCTGCACTCCGGCCGCTTCAGCACCAACGCGGCCGCTCTGCCGCACACCTTCCTCCTCATGTTCTTCCTGGTCCTGTTCGTTCCCGCGATCGCCGCCGCAGTTATCGCGCGGCGCCGCCGCAGGGCGCGTCGCCGACCCGACCGAAGCTCAAGGGCGCCATGGAACAAGTAATCGTCGTGATCGGCATCGTCGCCGGATTCGTCGTCGTCGCCGGGGGTGCGGCCCTGCTCAACAGCCGTAGGGCCAAGCGATCGGCGCCGACGGAGGAGGTGGGCGATGACGACACTGCTGAATACCTGACGATGATGGTCGGTGTGCTGTACGCCCTCGTGCTGGGTCTCGCGCTGGTTTCGGTGTGGGAGGCCAAGGACGGCGTCGATGCCAATATCAGCGCCGAGGCGGGGGCACTGCACCAGACGTATCTGCTCGCCGACGGCCTCCCGCCCGACGCCGCTCAGCGGGCCCGCGCGGCGGCGGTCACCTACGCCACCTACGTCCAGAACGAGGAGTGGCCCCTGATGGAGCAGCGCAAGCCGCTGGGCCCGCGCGGCTGGATGCTTCTGCACGACGTGCAGAACGCGTGGACGTCCTTCGAACCCGCCACCAACGCGCAGCAGCAGGTGGACCAGTTGGCGTTCGGACAGATCTCCGTCGCCTACCAGGCGCGCCAGGGACGCGAGGCGGACGGAGGCGGGGGCATGTCGGGCGTGATGTGGTTCGGCCTGCTCGCCGGCGGTGCGCTCACCCTGGGCCTGATGTTCCTCTTCGGAATCCGGCGCACCCGCACGCATCTGGTCCTGGCCGTGGGCTTCACCAGCCTGATCGCCTTCATGGTCGTCTTCATCTACGCCTTGAACTCCCCCTTCGGAGGGCTGCTCGGCGTGAGTCCCGAGCCCTTCGCCTCGGTCGGCACCGGAGGCTGACGGAAGGTCGGCGGATCCGTCGCCGTCGAGGCCGGTCGTGCCCGGCGCCGGCCCGCCTCCTCTGGTGTTTCGGCGCGGCGCCAGTAACATGAGCCTTCCTCATGTTCTTGCCGGGAGGCTGCCATGCCGGACCGCTTCGACCTGCCGGCGGGGTTCCGCTGGGGTGTCGCCACCGCCGCGTACCAGATCGAGGGTGCCGTCGACGAGGACGGCCGCGGACCCTCCGTCTGGGACACCTTCGTCGCCCGGCCCGGGGCCGTCCGCGACGGTCACACCGGCGCGGTCGCCTGCGACCACTACCACCGCTATCCCGAGGACATCGCCCTGATGAGGGGCCTGGACCTGGACGGCTACCGCTTCTCCATGGCCTGGCCCCGTGTGCTCCCCGCCGGTGCGGGTGCCGTCAATTCCGCCGGCCTGGCCTTCTACGACCGTCTCGTCGACGCCCTCCTCGAAGCCGGCATCACCCCGCTCCCCACCCTCTTTCACTGGGACCTCCCGCAGGCCCTTGAGGACTCCGGCGGCTGGCTCGACCGCGACACCGCGTACCGCTTCGCCGACTACACCACCGTCGTCGCCGACCGCCTCGGCGACCGCGTCCCCGCCTGGATCACCCTCAACGAGCCCTTCGTCCACACCGTCTACGGCTATGCGATGGGCATCCACGCCCCCGGCCGCACCCTGATGTTCGAGGCCCTCCCGGCCGCCCACCACCAACTCCTCGCCCACGGCCTGGCCGCCTCGATCCTCCACGACCGCGGCCTGGAGGTGATGCTCTCCAACAACCTCACCCCGGTCGAGCCGGCCTCGCCCTCACCCGCCGACACGGCCGCCGCCGAGGCCTACGACGCCCTCCACAACCGCCTGTTCACCGACCCCGTCCTCCTCGGCCGCTACCCCGACCTCTCCGCCCTCGGCGTCCCCGACGACATCTTCGGCGCCGTCCGCCCCGGCGACCTCGACCTCATCCACGCCCCCGGCCTGGACGGCCTCGGCGTCAACTACTACAACCCCACCCGCATCGGCGCCCCCACCGACCCCGTCCTCCCCTTCACCCTCCTCGACATCCCCGAGGCCCCCGCCCACACCGCCTTCGGCTGGCCCGTCGTCCCCGAAGCCCTCACCCACCTCCTCCTCCACCTGCGGGACGTCTACGGCGAGGCCCTCCCACCCCTCACCATCACCGAGAACGGCTGCTCCGTCGACGCCTCCACCACCCCCGACCGCCCCCGCATCGACTACCTCGCGGCCCACCTCGACGCCCTCGCCGCCGCCATGGCCGAAGGAGTCGACGTCCGCGGCTACTACACCTGGTCCCTCCTCGACAACTTCGAATGGGCGGAGGGCTACCACCAACGCTTCGGCCTCGTCCACGTCGACTTCGCGACCCAGAAACGCACCCCCAGGGCCTCCTACGCCTGGTACCGCGACCTGATCGCAGCCCACCGGGCGCGGCTGCCAATGTAGTTGGCTTCAATCGCTGCGGGATGTATGGCCTTCCGGTAGCGGCCGAGAGGTCATCCGGATGGTGCGGCTGCGGCGGCTGGGCCCGAGAAACTGCGCAAATGACAGGGCGTTCTATGAATCCGCAGCCCATCGCCAGTGGTTTCAGTCGCGGGTTGGTTGTAGGGGGACCCGAAGCGCGCCGCCTCCGGAGAGTTCGTGCAAGGTCATTGCCGGTTCGCGAGGCGGCAGGTTAGCTTCACTCCTGCACCACCCGTCCCGTACCAGCCCGGCCGGCGCTCCGTTCCCCGGCCGGGTCCCGCACCCGGATGATGTGGAGATCACATGGCTCGAATAGGTTCCTTACTCCGGCTCGGCCTGGCCGCACCGGTCGTGCTGTCGCTGACCGCCTCGCTCGGGGCCCTCCCCGCGACGGCCTCGGCGGCTCCCCGGGCGCAGGTCGCCGAGCGGGCCGAGGACGCGAACACCCTGGCGTACGTGGTCAACACCAAGACCGACCGTCGCACGATCGCGGCGGTGCAGCGGGCCGTCACCGCGGCCGGCGGCAGCATCGTCGTCACCTACGACGGGATCGGCGTCATCGTCGTCCACTCGGCGAATCCCGACTTCGCCCGGCGCATGCGCGCGGTGCCCGGCGTGCAGTCGGCGGGGGCCACGCGGACCTCGCCGCTGAGCCCGGCGGGGGCGGGCGACGCGGGCCCGGTGCGGCCTCTGTCCGCAAGCGAGGTCGCGAGCATAGGGAAGGCGTCCGGAAGCGGCGCCGAACCCCTCGAAGCCGAGCAGTGGGCGCTGCGGGCGATCGGCGCGGACCAGGCCGCGAAGATCGACCCGGGCAGCGGGAACGTCACGGTCGCCGTGATCGACACCGGCGTCGACGACACCCACCCGGACCTCGCCCTGAACTTCTCCCCCTCGCAGTCCGCGAACTGCGCCGGCGGCAAGGCCGACACCACGTACGGCGCCTGGCGGCCGGTCGACCCAAACTACTTCCACGGCACCCACGTGGCGGGCACGATCGCCGCGGCCCGCAACGGTGTCGGCGTCGCGGGCGTGGCGCCCGGGGTGAAGGTCTCCGGGATCACGGTCTCCCAGCCCACTCCGCGCCAGCTGATCTACGCCGAGAGCGTCGTCTGCGCCTTCGTGTTCGCCGCCGACCACGGCGTGCAGATCACCAACAACAGCTACTACGTGGACCCTTGGCAGTACAACTGCCTGGACGACCCCGACCAGAAGGCCATCATCGACGCGGTCGACCGCGCCCAGCTCTACGCGCAGCGCAAGGGCACCCTCAATGTCGCCGGGGCCGGCAACGCCAACCACGACCTGGCCTCCGACGGTTTCACCGACGGCGGCAGCCCCGACGACTCCACCCCGTCGAGCCGGACGGTCGACCCGCACACCTGCTGGGACCTGCCCGCGCAACTGCCGGGCGTCGTCACGGTCAGCGCGACCGGCCCCACGAACACGCGGGCGTACTACTCCAACTACGGCCTCGGTGTGATCGACGTCGCGGCGCCGGGCGGCGACCAGTACGTCGCCTCGGACACGCCGTCCAAGAGCGGCGGCATCCTGTCGACGTTGCCGAACAACCAGTACGGCTACGAGCAGGGCACGTCCATGGCCACGCCCCACGTCGCCGGTGTGGCCGCGTTGCTGAAGTCCGCCCACCCGCACGCGACCCCGGAGCAGTTGCAGGCGATGCTCAAGGCCCAGGCGGACAACCCGGGTTGCCCGACGGCCCCGGCCGCCGGTACCGCCGGGGCCGGTGAGGCCACCGCGGACGCCGTCTGTGCGGGCGGCAAGCGGGTCAACGGGTTCTACGGCTTCGGCATCGTCAACGCCCTGCGCGCGGTCAACTGATCGTTTCAAAATGAGTTGAGCTGCACCCTCGTGCTCGGTGATCTTGGTCGGCAGGCTGTCCGGGTGCGTGTTGCTCTTGTGCCGGATGACCTGTGGGAGCGGGTGGCTCCGCTGCTGCCGCCCGCTCCCGAACGACGCCACCGCCACCCCGGGCGACTACGGGTCCCGGACCGGGCGGCCCCGGCGGGCATCATCTACGTGCTGCGGACCGGTGTCGCATGGCGCGATGTCCCCGCGCAGGCCGTGGGCTGCTCCGGAATCACGGCCTGGCGCCGCCTGCGGGACTGGACCGAGGCCGGCATCTGGCCCCGCCTGCATATCGCACTGCTGAACACCATGTGATCGTGGACCGTTGCGGCACCCCGCTCGTCAATCTCGCCATGCTCGAGGCAGCCGAGCTGGCCCTCGCGTTCCCCGACTGCACCTACGTCGACGAAGTCGTCCGCACCTACGAGACGACCATGCTCCCCCGTTTCCCCGACACGGCCAAGATCGTCGAAGGCGGCGCCGACCACCTGCTGTCCGCCGACAGCCCCGGCGAACCGCGCTGACGGCGACACCCAGACGTGAGCCTCGGCTTACGCTGGACAAGGAGCCCAGCAGAAGCCCCGGACCCTACTGGACGGCTGCCGTGGATCGGCGCCGCCGGCCTCATGCTGCGCCCCGCGGCCGGGAGGAGTGGGCCGGGACTCGCTGGAATCCCGGCTGTGAAGCGCTGCCCAGGCCCACCGCGAGGAGCCGACATGTCGGGACAGTTCGAGGCCGGCGTCGAGGTCGACCGCCCGGTGGACAAGGTCTTCGCCTATCTCGCTGACGGCCGCCATGACCCCGAGTTCAGCCACCGGGTTCTGGAGATCGCGAAGACTTCGGACGGCCCGACCATCGTCGGAACGGTCTTCCGCAGCACCGTGAAGGATGCCGGGATGAAGACCTCCCGCGAGTTCCGCATCACCGATGTGGAGGCGCCGCGCACCGTCCAGTGGGGCAAGAACCTCATCACCGCTGAAGGTGGCTACGACCTCGAACCGCTGCCGGACGGCCGTACCCGGGTCCGGATCTTCACCGTGCTCGAAGGCCACGGCCTCGGCAAGGCCCTGCTCGGCCCGGCCGCGCATGCCGCCCGCAAGGACGCCCCCGACTTCGGACGCCGGATCAAAGCTGCCATCGAGCGGTCCTGACCTCACGTACGCGGCAGCCGCGGGCGCTCGCTGCCGAAGGCGCGAACGTGGTCGCGGTAGCGCGCGGTATCACCGGTCCGCTGACCGCGCTCGCCCCGCAGGTGCACCCGGTGTCCGTCGACCTCACCGCGGCGGACGGCCCCGCAGTCGCGGTCGAGGAGGCAGTGTCGCGGTTCGGCGGGCCGGACATCCTGGTCAACGTCGGCGCGGTACGCCTTCGGCTGACCGGTCTCCTGTCGGTCACCGACGACGACTGGATCCAGGGACTGGCGATCAACTCTCTCGCCGCAGTCCGAACCACCCGAGCGGCCCTGCCCCGTCTGATCGAGCGCGGCAACGCCTCAATCGTGACCGTGAGCTCGGTCAACGCGTTCCTGCCCGACCCGACGATCATCGACTACTGCGCGGCCAAGTCGGCGCTCTCCAACTTCTGCAAGGCCCTCTCCAAGGAGGTCGGTCCGCGCGGAGTGCGGGTGAACGCAGTCAGCCCCGGGACGGTGTCCACAGCGCTGTGGCTCGGTGACGACGGCGTCGCCGCGACGGTCGAGAAAGCGGCGGGCGGAGATCCGGAGGACATCGCTCGAGCCGCCGTCCCGCAGTCGGCGATCAGCTGCTTCAGCCTCCCCCAGGAGGTCGCCGACCTGGTCGTGCTGCTGGCCGGCGACCGGGCGGGTAACGTCACCGTCAGCGACTCCGTCATCGATGGCGGCCTCGTCCAGACACTCTGAAATCCGCCCGGTCCGTGCGGACGGCGCCCGGGCTCCGGGCATGGAATCCGTGCCGAGGCTCGCCTTCGCCTACGACGCATTGGGTTCTGCGGGGCATCCGTCAGTCGATGCCCCAACTGTCCGAAAAAGCAAGATGATTGAAGATGGAGAATTGGGTTCTGGGTAGAATGACAGTCTGTTCGACGGGCCGAGGGCTATCACCAGCGCTTCGGCCTCGTCCACGTCGACTTCGAGACGCAGGTGCGCACCCCGAGGTCCTCGTACACCTGGTACCGCGACCTGATTACCACTCATCGGTCAAATTTTTCAAAGCAGTTGGCCTCACGAAGCCGCGGAGATGGATGACCGCTTGGCAGTATTCGATGGGCCCTTTGGATGGCGCGGACCGCAGCAGCTGAGCCCCGGCCTCAGGCAGAAGACGGCGTGTTCGACGAGTCCGTAGCCAGTCCCCAGTGGTTCAGTCATGGGTCGGTTGCGCAGGGAATATGGGTTTGCGGCTTCAGGACATCACCTCGCGTGTCCAGTCGGAAGGATCCCGATGCCAGGAGACTCCTTGCCCTGGCCCGACGCAGTTGCTCGGGCTCGTGCAGCCCTGAGGATGCGAGACCCGCTCGTGCAATCCCGGAAGCCCGGCGCGGAGGGGCGCCTGGCCGTGGTGCCGCGCGGTACGGCAAGGTGGGGTCCATGGCAAGTGTGGTGAATCCTGCGGCTTGGCGTTCTGTCCGCGAGGCGGCTCTCTCGCAGGTGTCCTCGGAGAGCGAAGGGATCATGCTCGCAGTCCTGGGTACCCGTGCCCTTCTGCTGTACCGGATTGATGAAGGTGAGCATCGCAGGCGGGAAGCGGTTGGCGCCGAGCGGTTGGACAGCATCCCCGTACTGGAGCGACTGCTCGGCCTTCCGGTCGACCTTCCCGTTCCGGTGGGCTCGCTCCCGCAGCGGGAAGAGCTTCCTGGCTTCCCTCACGGAGCGGTCGAGTCGGACACGGAGCTGGTCACACGTCGAGCGGTCCGGCCGCTCGCCGTCGACCTCGCGGTTGTGTCGGCCACCGACTGGCGGCGGGGTCTCGAGCGTGCAGGCCGATTCGCACCGTTCTGCCGCCGAGCTGTCCTGCTACGCCGGCCCCCGTGCGCGGGGTTGGACGAGATCTTGACGGAGGCCGCTTTCTACGGCATCGGCGTCTTCGTCCATGATCAGGACGGGATCCGGATAGCCCTGCAACCTGAGGCGTACAGGCCGCTGCGGCACACCGCAGCGGCCTGGCACTTCGTCGAGGAGCTGTATGGGCGACTTGGTTGAACCGCCCGTCTATCAGTCTGCTCCTGCGCCTGCCGATGTCGAAGGTGTCGTCGCATTCAGGATGGACCATCGCAGCAGTTGCGGCTGGACCCTGAATCCGTTCGGTTGCTGGATGGCGGCGTTGACGAGCGGATAGCGGTTCACGGCGGCACGGCAGCGTTCCTGCCACCACCTTTGGCGGTCGGGCCCGGGCGCCTGGGTCTGCAACGTCTGCTGCCAGGACAACAGCACGGATGTGTTGTGCTGGGCTGCCGTTCTGGCGTCACGATTGCTCGGGAAACTGTCCAACGGCCGTCGTCCGCAGGCCGTGCACTCACAAACGGGTGCGTGCGTCGCGGCGAAGCGGCGCGCGAGGGTCTTTCCGAGGAACAGGGCCATCAACTCGGGGAACAGAACGGACGGTGAATCGGCGAACCCCGAGCTCTTCGTCGGCTCGCCGGGCGGTACGACGTGCCGGAGGCGCCCCGAAAGCCCGTAGCCAGCGAATGCCGCGCCCCCGGCGAGCGCGCCGAACGCCGCGAGATCGGCCCGCAGCAAGGCGGTGCCTGGTACATGAGCCAGGACTCGGGTCAGGCCGGTGATAGCTTCGGGGAAGCGCGCCAGTGGGTCCAACTGGCCGCCGAGCATGATGGCCTTGGACCCCGGTGCTGTGCTCAGTTCATCAATGAGACTGTCGACCAGGGCGATCTGCAACCAGCCCACGTCGATCGGTAGCGCGAGCACGATTCGAGGATCCTCACGCACGGCCACCTCGCGCACAGCAGCCCGCACAGCGGCAGTGTCCCCGGCTCGGAGGTACCCGGTTGGCGTGAGCGCCGCCGTCGCGCCGACGGCGAGCTGCTCCTGGACTGCCTGACCGAGCGGGTCGGTGGCGGGGAACTCACCGGTCCGCTGCAGGTAGGGCACGTCTGCTGTCGCTATGTCGACCTCGTAGAACGCCGGGTCGGCGAGGAGCACGTCCTCATAGCCCTCCTCCCGTAGGTCCAGCGCTTTCCTGAGGGCCTTCGGCCCACCGATCACGAGCCCGCTCCGGCCTGTGTTGAGCTGCTCCCGCACCCACCCCACACGCGTGGCGTCCACATGGATGAGCAGTCGTTCGGCGAGCAACTCCGGTTGGGTGAATCGATCTTGGTCGGTGAAACGGGACCTCCGGCGTCGGGAGGATCCACGGGAACGGGAGCGCGGGACGGAGGAGTCGGACATGGCCTCGCCTTCGAATCGGCGGAAACACTCGACGACGTACTCGTGCTTCCAATCTACGGAGCGGAGCGAAACTCCGCGGTTCGCAGCAATGCCAGTTATTGTCGACAACGCGATAGTTGGCCGAAGGTCAGGTGGCTGCGGCCAGGATGGCGGCGTTGTGTTGAGGGGCAGGGGGCCGTCGTGCGGCTGGTACCGCGACTCGGTCGTCACTCACCGGGCATGATCTGCCAGGCAGTGGTCACTGCAGACTCGAATCGAGATCGTTGAGAACGGCTAGGACAGGGCCCCAGCACATCATGACGGTGTCGTGGTCGGGATCGATCCCGCGTTCCCGCTGCTGACGAAGGTGGACGAAGTTGCGGTACTCGCGGACGATCTTCATGAAGTCGTGTGCGTCGACCTGAATCCAACCTCGGGACCGGGCGGTGTCCAGTAGCAGCGCCAGGCCGGCCTTAGCCAGCGGCACCGGCCTTCCACCGTTCGGATTCGGGAACCCCTGGGCCAGGCTCGGGTCGCGTTTGGTCAGCACATCGAGTAGTAGACCTTCGGTGAAGCTTCCGATACCGATGAGGGTGAAGACGTACGCACCGTTGTCCGCGCAGATACGAGTCTCGTTCACCCGCTGCATGAGCTGACGCGTGATCTCCTCGCTGCTGACCAGTCGTCGAACACGTGCCTCCAAGTCCTCGGGCGGGCTGAAGGTGGTCGACCGGCCGTCCTGCCCGAGCGCACCCACCATCGGGCGGCCGCTAACGTAGGTGATCGACAGCTGCTCTGCGGTGAGGATCTGGTTGAGACCTTGCCGGAGGAGGTCGGCGGACGCCATGCCGTCCTCGTACTCCAGCGGGTCGCAGATACGACACAGGAAGCGACTGATGGCGGCTTCGTCACTGGCCGACTCCGTGATCGTCTCCGTCAGCCAGGACACTCGCGCCGTGCCGTCGTACTCGGCGGCTACCGGCCATGCCGCTCGTTTCAGCAGTTCGGCGAGCTGGTAGCCGGGGCGTTCGAAGGGGCCGTCCACGTCCACCACGAGTCGCGCGATGCGCTGGATGGTCATGGGATCGAGCTGGGCCATCAGATGTGCTCCTCGTCCGCGAACTGCTGAGAGTGATCGAAGGCCTGGTTGAGGCGTTCGACAATGACCCGTCCTCGCTTCCGGAAGCCGAGTTCGGTCATGGCCTGACTGATCCGGGTGTCACGGTCGAGTTGGTAGCCGTCGCTGAGAATCCAGCCGGCGAGCGAGCGGAGATCCGTGTCGGAGTAGGTGCCGATGCTGCCACCGGGCGTCAACGACGGTCTGTGTCCTCGCCGCGTCGACGGCTCTTCTGCCCGGCGCGGAGCGGGGACCGAGGTCTGAGGCGCTGTGCCGCTCGGCGGCTCATCGGCCGCGCGGACGACGTCCTGCCAGACACCGACAAGGCGGTCCGTCTCGGCCTGGGGGTCGGCGAACCAGTCTGCGGCCCAGATCCGGTGGAACTGCCATCCCAGCCGTTCCAGGTGAGCCTGGCGGAGCCGGTCACGGTCTCGTGCGCTCACTGTCCGGTGGTAGCGGTCGCCATCCGTCTCCACGGCGAGCAGCATCTGGCCGGGGCGTTCAGGATGAGCCAGGGCGAAGTCGATGCGGTAGCCGGAGACGCCCCATTGTGGGACGGCGGGGACGCCTGAGGACCGCAGGGCCTCCAGGACCTGCCGCTCGAACGGGTTCAGCTCGTACGTCTCCTGGCGTCCGCCCGACCGGGTGAGGTCACCCTGGACAGCGCAGTACTCGAGGAACAGGCGCAGCAGCTCGGGGCCGCGGTTCTTCGTTTCGGCACGCGGGCCGAAGTCGTGGTGGGAGAACGAGCTGACGACTGTCATGCGGTTGCGTGCGCGCGTGATGGCGACGTTGAGCCGGCGCTCTCCGCCTTCGTTGTTGAGCGGCCCGAAACGTTGGGCAAGCCGCCCGTTGGCGGCCTTGGCGTACCCGATGCTGAGGATGATGGCGTCGCGTTCGTCACCCTGCACGCGCTCGAGGTTTTTGATGAAGAAGCGCCGGCCGGGGCCCGCCTCGGGGCTGAAGTAGTCCTGCAGATCCGGCTGTGCCTCGAGGGCTCTCCGTAGGGCTAGATCGATGCGGTCGGCGTGCTTTTGGCCCATGGTGATGATGCCGAGGCTGAGGTCGGGGGTACGGCAGGCATGGTCGAGGGCCAGCTCCACCACTCGCGCGACCTCCTGGGGCGCGGAGCCGTCCTGGCCGGGCAGTGCGTGTCCGTCGACGACCTCCAAACGGATCGGACTCTCGACGGCGGTCCCGGGGAACGTCACGAGTTGGTCGCCGTAGATCTCGCGGTTGGAGAAGGCGATCAGTCTCTCGTCACTGCTCCGGTAGTGCCAGCGGAGGGTGTGGACGCGGGGCAGCCGACTGCTGAGCAAATCCAGGAGCGACTCGAAGACGCCGGGATCGTTCCCGTCCTCGTCGTCAGCGTCCTCCTGGTTGTCGGTGCCACTCAGTACGCGGCTGAAGAACGAGGTGGGCGGCAACTGGTTCCGGTCGCCCGCGACGACGACCTGGCGGCCCCGCATGATCGACGTCATGGCGTCGTGCGGCAGGATCTGGCTGGCTTCGTCGAAGACCACCACGTCGAACAGCCGGGTGGCCGGTAGCACCCGGCTGACCACGAGCGGCGACATGGCCCAGCAGGGTTTGGCCGCCAACAGCACGTCGGGGGCCTTGGCTACCAGTTTGCGCAGGGGCAGGTGGCGCGTCTTGCGGGCGGCCTGGTCGCGGACCACGGCGTTCTGGTCGCGGTGGGTATCGCGGGCCTTGCGCAGCCGGGCCGCCACGGTGTATCGCACGCGGCCGGCGTTGGCGGCCGTGTGGTCGCTGTCGGTGCGGCGGAACTGCGCGACGGCGTGGTCGTGTTCCCGTCCGGTGAAGGTGCGAACGTGCTGGGAATGCATCTTGATCTCGTCGAGCACGGATGACCACCAGGCGTACTGGAACCGGTCGACCACCGCCTCGGGCGTGGGGAGGCTCTGAGCCAGCTCGTCAAGCAGCGGCCCAAGCCCGGCGGCCTCCAAGCGGTCGGTCAGCTGGTTGAGTTCGGGCATCTGGTAGAGCGTCGCGCGGTCGGCGTCGAGTACTCGTACGATCTCGGCGACCTCATCGGCAGGCTTTTTCGCCCAGCCGTCGACACCCGCGCAGAGGGCGACTGCGGCGATCCGGTCGCGAAGCTCGATGAAGTTCTTCAGGGTGGCGCCGAGTTCAGGAACGGTGGACGGCGGTGCGCCGTCCGCCGACACGCTCTGCCAGCGAGTCCGCTGCGCTTGGACCTGGACCAGCCGTGTGTGGAGGAGCTGGCGGTCGCGAAGTCCGTCCCGATGGATGGCCGTGGCCTCACGGACCAAGGAGCGCCGCTGCCACCAGCCGATGGGCTGCCCGTGCTGCTTACGCCACGCTCGGTCAGCGGTGGCGGCGACGAGCCGGTCGAGCTGTGGTCCGAAGACCTCCGCAGTGAACTCCTCGAAGGTGCCGGACACGGCCTGCAAGAGTTCTAGCAGCTGCTGCCAGCCGTGGACGTCCTGTGCCTGGCACAGCCCTGCTGCGGTGATGAGCGTCTCGATATCCCGGCGAGTATCCAGGAAGGCCGTGCCCGCCAGCTGGTCGAGTCGTTCGAGGACTGGACGGAGTTCCTTGGCGTCCCGTACACGGGTGCGCGCCCAGGGGGACTGGCCGCGCCGAATCTGCAGCCCTTTTCGGCTGACGAACTTGTGAAGGTCCCGCTCCACCTGTTGCCGTGCAGCCAGGTCCAACTGCTTCAGGACGCCGCTGGGCAGGCGCCAGCGGGTCCGGTGCTCGGGCGGAACTCCTGACAGCACCGTCAGGGCTTGGTAGGCGCTTACTCCCCACGGGGACCGCAGTTTGTGGAACTCAGCGACGTGCTGACCGGTCTGACTGCGGAAGTGCTCGAGCGAGGTGTGCAACTGCTCAGGGCGCGGCGGCGGCTCCTGGCCGGACCGGTCGAGGGTCTCAAGAAGCTGTTGGGCCAGCTGGCGACGGTTCAACTTGTTCCCGTGGAGATCGAGAACGAGTCCGTCGAGGTCGGCCTGGGCGAGTCGATCGGTAACCGCCTCGATCGCGGCGCGCTTCTCCGCGACGAAGAGGACGCGCCGTCCCTCAGCAGCCAGCGCGGCGATGAGGTTGGCGATGGTCTGGCTCTTACCCGTTCCGGGAGGGCCCTCAATGACCACATGTCGGCCGGCCAGCACGGCGCGGATCGCCTGCTGCTGAGAGGCATCGGCATCGTGGACGAGGAACTCCTCCTGTGGCGGGATCTCGCCCACTGGGGGAGGGGTCTCCGTGTCCTCCAGCAGCGAGCGGGCCGCCGAGCTGTCGCCGGCGATGGCGGCGATGACGGGGTGCTCGGCGAGCAATGAGACCGAGTTCTTCAGGTCGTTGACCATGGGCAGACGGTCGAAACTGAATGCCCCGACCACGAGGCGTTCCTCGAACGACGCGGGCAGCCCGCTTCGACGGAGGGACTTGGCGAGGTGGTCGTAAACAGCGCGAACCCGGGTACCCGGATCCGTCTGCTCTTCAAGCGTGGCCGAAGCCTGGTCGGCCAGTTGGTCGAGGTCGTCGTCCAGACCGTACTGGCGGTTCAGCGCGTAAAGCAGGACCGGATTGATCTCCGGCTCGCCGTCGATCTGGAGGACGTAGTCGTTCTCGGTGGCTGTGCGCGGCTGGATCGTCAGGGGCAGCAGCACGAGGGGAGCGCGCAGCGGGGGGACGACGGTTGTGCCACGTGTCTTCGGCGGGTCCACGTTCAGCAGTCCGCAGGCCAGGCGACCTGCCTCGACACCTTGTTCCTCGTCCAGTTCCAGGATCCGGCGCCGCAGGTAGCGCGCGCGAAGGCAGGCAGATTTGTGATCGGACGGATCGGGGACGAGGCTCGCGAGCCGGACCTTTCGGCCGCTCAGTAGCGCGTACTGCTGCTCGGCGGAGATTGCGGTCAGGTCGAGACTGCCAGTCTTCGAGTCCTTGAAGTGCAGCAAGGTGTTGCGCGGCCCGAGATCAATGAGTTCGTCGGCCCATCGCTGAGCTTGAGAGGCCACGGCCTCCTCCCGTGCGCGAGTGGCGGTGCCGTTCACTTTGCTACCCCTCTGGTCCGATCCTCTTCGTAAGTCCGCCTGGTCGGTGGGCGAACGCACCAGGCTACGAGCTCTGTTGAGAGGAAGAGGCAAAATTCGGAGCTTGATCGGAGATGACGGGGAGCGCATAGGAGTGTTGCTTGCGTGAAGACGTGCGCCCCGGGCGCGTCATCGGCAAGCAGGCGCTTCGTGGGCACGCAGGGCAACGGGAGAGAAACGGGCTAGACGGTGTACGCGCTGGCCGAGCCGGCGTCGAGGGGGAGCTCCAGAACGAGGATTAGGATGACACCCTGTTCGACGGGCCGAGGGCTACCACCAGCGCTTCGGCCTCGTCCACGTCGACTTCGAGACGCAGATGCGCACCCCGAGGTCCTCATACACCTGGTACCGCGACCTGATCGCGGCGCACCGGAATCGCCGCGTACGGTAGTTGGCCTTCGGGGTCAGTGGTGGCGCGCGACGGTCCAGTCCCGGAAGGCGGGCATGGCGGACAGGGGCGTCTGTGGTCGCACGTCACGGCAACGGGTGATCGACGGGCGCAGGAGCCGTCACCAGTAGTCCCGGTCGGCGACCCGACCGGCTCTGGGCGGCCGACACGGCCTACCTGGATCCGCTCGGCAGCGAGCGTCGGCAGGTCCTCGAAGGAGCACGGCGATCCGCGCGGCGGTGGCGGCGGCCTTGTCGGTGGCGATGAAGCCCGAGGCGACGGCGTTGACGGTGGTGCCGAACCGGCCCGGCCCGGTGGCCAGGGTCTTGGTGGGTGCTCAAGCGGCTTGCCGAGGACCGCAGGGCCGTGAAGATCACCTGGTCCACCCGTCCGGGGTGGTGTGCCGTCCGAGGCCAACGCGGCGGGCGTCGGCACAATGAGGCATGGGATCAAGCCCTGGGCCGACCGGTTCACCGTCGGCGACACTCGATCAGGCCGCCGCGCGGGGTGAGCGCTGGTGGCCGGTGGCACTGGCGATCGCCACGGCCGCGATGCTCCACCTGGCGCTGCCCGCCTCGTACCGGCTGGACCCCGCATGGATGGTTCCCGTGGTCATGCTCACCCTGCTGGGGGCACTGATCCTCGGTGACCCGGGGCGGATCGATCGGCAGAAGCGGTGGCTCAGAGTGGTCACCGACGTCATGATCGGCTTCATCACCGTGGCCAACCTCTATGCGGGTGTCCACCTGGTGGCGGACATCCTGACCAATGACAAGCTGTTCGCCGACAACGCCACCGGTCTGCTGGCCACCGGGGGAGTGACCTGGGCCACGAACGTGATCGCCTTCGCGCTGTGGTACTGGGACCTCGACCGAGGCGGTGCAGCTGCCCGCGCCCACCCGATCCAGTCGAGCCCGAGCTTCGTGTTTCCCGAGATGCAGCACTCGGCCTACGTGACGGCCGACTGGGTGCCGACGTTCGCTGACTACCTGTCGCTGGCCTTCTGGACCGCCACGGCGTTCAGCCCGGCCGACGTCTCCGCTGTCAGGAGATGGGCGAAGCTGCTGATGATGGTGGAGGCCGCGGCCTCCCTCATCGTCGCTGCCCTGGTGATCGCCCGCGCGATCAACATCCTGCAGTAGACGAGGCGGGCACACCGGCCTGTGGTGAGCAGCCGCCGCGTCGACGAAGTCCGTGGGATGGGCACGACCGGTGTGAGCAGGTGCACCCGACTGGTGGCCATCCGTGCCCGGGCATTCCCCCCCCCGGGCTGACGATGTGTCGGCCTGCGCAGGATGACAGGGCGTTCGACGGGCCGAGGGGTTCAATCAAAGGCTCGGTCTGGTCCAGGTCGACTTCGAGACGCAGCGCCGCACCCCCAGGGCTTCCTGCGCCTGGTGCCGCGACCTGATCGCGGCCCACCGGGCCTGGCGGGCACGGTGGTTGAGGTGGCTCGACCGGGCCCGAGCCGGCGTCCCGGGTGTGACGTCGGTCATACCGCCGCCGTCGGGTGGCGGACAACTGGCGTTCGCAGCCGCAGAAGCCGCAGGTCACGGGCGGAACCGGCGGTCCGCGGACGAACGGCGGCGGTCGAACGATCTGGCGATCCGGGGAGGATTGGGCCTAGCCTGCCCGCCATGTCCCAGAACACGAACACTCCCGGCTTCCCCGGGCAGCCGGTCGCTCCGGTCGGCGACTCCGCCAAGGTGCAGCGCCAGGTACAGCAGCAGGCGGGTGTCGGCCCGGTCTCCGGTGGCGGCGGCACCCTGTTCTCCGAGCCGGTCCTCGTGGTGAACCAGAAGGCCAAGCTGATCGAGCTGACCAACGAGTACGCCGTCTTCGACCAGCAGGGCGCCGCGCTGGGCTCGGTGGTCCAGGTCGGCCAGAGCGGTCTGCGCAAGGTTCTCCGGCTGCTCACCTCCCTCGACCAGTACCTGACCCACAAGCTGGAGATCCGTGACGCGCAGGGTGCCCCGGCGCTGCTGCTGACCCGCCCGGCGAAGTTCATCAAGTCGCGGGTGATCGTGCAGCTTCCGAACGGCCAGGAAGTCGGCCAGATCGTTCAGCAGAACGCCATCGGGAAGATCAACTTCGCGCTGGAGGTCGGCGGGCGGAAGGTCGGCGCCGTCAAGGCCGAGAACTGGCGGGCCTGGAACTTCTCCATCGTCGACGAGACGGACACCGAGATCGCCCGGATCACCAAGACCTGGGAAGGCCTGGCGAAGACGATGTTCACCACGGCCGACAACTACGTGCTCCAGATCCACCGCCCGCTCGCCGACCCGCTGCTCAGCCTCGTCGTGGCGACCGCGCTGACCGTGGACACCGCGCTGAAGCAGGACGCCCGCGGCCTCGGCTAGCGAGCCCGGTTCGCGGTGCCGGCCTCCCCCGTGCGGGCGGGGAGGCCGGCACCGGTCGGCGCGCCGGTGGTCCCGGGGGCGGCCGCCACGCGGTTGCGGAGCGTGCCGAGGTGCTCGACCTCGACCTCGACGACATCGCCGGGGCGCAGGTGGCGACCGGAGAACACGCCGGCGCCGCGGGGCGTTCCGGTGAGGATCACGTCGCCGGGTTCGAGGGTCTGGTAGTGCGAGAGGAAGGAGACCAGCTCGGCCACGCCGTGAAGGAAGCCGCTGGTGCGATCGTCCTGGCGCACCTCGCCGTTGACCCGGGTGCGCAGCCGCAGGTCGAGCGGCTCCGGGAATTCGTCCGGAGTGACCAGGCAGGGGCCGAGCGGCTTGAAGGTGTCGAAGCTCTTGGACACGCCGATGGAGGCGATCGGATCGCCGGACATCGCCCGCTTCTGGATGTCGCGCGCGGAGACGTCGTTGGCGATGGTCAGGCCGGCGAGGTGGTCCCTCGCGTCGGCGGCGTCGACGGCGGTCGCGGGCCTGCCGATGACGGCGGCGACCTCGCCCTCGTAGTCGACCTGTCCGGCCGCGACCGCCGGGAGGCGGATGTCGTCGCCGGGGGCGATGACCGCGGATCCCGCGACGACCTGGAAGTTCGGCTCGGCGGGCAGGACGATGTCGGGCCGCCCCATCGCGGCGAACATCTCCAGGGCCTCCTCCGCGTGGCTGCGGTAGTTCAGGCCGACGATCAGGATCTTCCCGGGCCGGCGGACGGGGGCGTGCACCCGAACCCCGTCGAGCGGGACCCGCCGGAGGACCGCCGCCGTGCGGGCCGCCGCGACCCCGGGGCCGCGCAGGAGGGCGCCCAGGTCGGAGAAGGGGAGATCGAGCAGGGAGAGCTCACCGGGGGCGTCCTCCCTGGCGATGCCCAGGGCTGTGCTGTAGAGGCGCATCAATGACTCCCGCGGGTCGGGGGAAGGAATTCTCTTGTTTTAAAGTCAAGAGCGTTCTTGTTTCGAAGTCAAGAGTTCATCGATCGTCGGGCTCCGGCTCTCCGGAGCCGCAGGTGGGGCGTGGACGGGGCGTGGGCGGGGGTGCGGGCGGGGGTGCGCGGGGGTGCCGCCTAGGCTTGGTTGTCATGCCAAGGAACCGTCAGCAGATCCCGAAAGCCGAGCGCGAGGCCGTCCTGGTCGAGAGCGCCTGGGAACTATTCGCCACCCAGGGGTACAAGGGGACCAGCCTGGCCGAGGTCGGCAGGGCGGCGGGCGTCGCGGCGAACGCCGTGCGGTGGTACTTCCCGACCAAGGACGAACTGTTCGCCGCCGCGCTGGACCGCCTGTTCCTGCGGGAGCGGGAGCGCGTCGAGGCGGATCCGGCGATCGGGGGCGATCCCCGGCGGCAGCTGGTGACGTTCCTCGTCGACCTGGAGGCCTATCGCGGGCTCCACCGGGAGGCGTACGACCGCATGGGCGAGTCGCCGGCCCTCGCCGACGCCTACTCCCGCATGCGGGAGTGGCTGGAGGGCCGCCTCCTCGCCGCTGTCGCGAGCCGGTTGCCCGAGGGGGCGGACGTCGCGCCGGTGGCGGACGTGGCGCACGTGCTCTTCGAAGGGCTGCTGGTCAGCATCCGGGAGCTGGACCGGCCGACCGAGGAGCTCGTCGACCTGCTGATGGAGGCGCTGGTCGCGGTCGCGGCGGCGCGCTGAACCATCTCTTGACTGCCATACAAGAGAGTGCCTAAGTTTCTCTTGTATGGCAGTCAAGAGGGCTGCCGTGCCCTCGAACAGGAGGTCGCCACTCCATGGCTTCTCCCGAAAAACTCGCCCACGTCGTGCTGCGCACCGGCCGCCTGTCGGCCATGACCGACTGGTACGTGCGCGTCCTCGAAGGCCGCATCGCCTTCGCCAACAAGGCCCTCGCCTTCCTGACCTACGACGATGAGCACCACCGCGTCGCGCTGGTCGCCACCGGGGCGTCCGAGCGTCCGACGGAGGCCCACAGCGGCCTTCACCACGTGGCGTTCACCTACGCGACGATCGCGGATCTGCTCGACACGTACCAGCGGCTGAAGGGCGGCGGCATCGCCCCCTTCTGGTGCATCAACCACGGGCCGACCACCTCGATGTACTTCGAGGACCCCGACGGCAATCACGTCGAGCTCCAGATCGACAACTTCGCCACCGCGGAGGCGCTCGACGAGTGGTTCCGGTCCGGGGACTTCGAAGCCAACCCGATCGGGGTCGACTTCGACCCCGACGACCTGGTGCGGCGTTTCGAATCCGGTGAGTCCCTCGCGGACCTGGTCAGGCGCGCATGACGGACATCGACGCCCCGGTCGTCATCATCGGAGCCGGTCCCGTGGGACTGGCCACCGCGCTCGTCCTCGGCCGCCACGGCGTCCGCAGTGTCGTCTGCGAGCAGTATGGCGGGATCAACCCGCACCCCCGGGCCCATGTCGTCAACACCCGGTCCATGGAACTGTTCCGGGCCTGGGGCATCGCGGACGCCGTCCGGGCGGACGCGGTGGACCCGGCCCAGGCCGGCACCATCCTGTGGAAGCGGACCCTCGCCGGGGAGCCCCTGGGCCGGATCGACTTCGCGGACGGCGCGCAGAGCTCGCTCGCGCAGCGGGCGCACGCCTCCGCCGAGCTGTTCGCCTCCTGCGCCCAGGACCGGGTGCAGCAGCACCTCCTGGACGCGGTCCTCGCCCAGGGCGCGGCCGCCGTCCACTACGACACCACTGTCGTCGAGGTGGCGGACCACGGTGATGCCGTCGACGTCACCCTGGAAGGCCCCGGCGGGCGGCAGGTCCTGCGCACCCGCTACGTCGTGGCGGCGGACGGAGCGGTCGGGAGCACGCGCGACAAGCTCGGCATCGCGATGGAAGGCTCTCCGGTCCTCGGCCACGAGCTGAACATCTACTTCCACGCCGATCTCTCCCCGTGGATGCACCAGGACCCCGCCCTGTTGGTCTGGCTGATCAACGACACCTCCCCGGGAGTCCTCATCGGGATGGACGGCGCCCGCCGGTGGACCTTCCAGCGGAGCTTCGACCCGGCCGTCGAATCGCCGCAGGACTACCCGCCCGAACGGTGTGCCCAGATCATCCGGGACGCCGTCGGAACCACCGAACTCGACGTGGACATCCGTTCCGTGGGGTCGTGGACCTTGACGGCCCGGACCGCCGAGACCTACCGCCGCGGCCGTGTCCTCCTCGCCGGCGACGCGGCGCACCAGTTCCCGCCGACCGGCGGTCTCGGCATGAACAGCGGCCTCGCCGACGCGGACAACCTCGGCTGGAAGCTCGCCGCCGTGCTGGGCGGCCGTGCTTCCGACGCCCTGCTCGACAGCTACGAGCGGGAACGCCGCCCCATCGCCGTCGACAACGCCCGCCACAGCATGCTGAACGCCATCAAGATGGCCGAGGTCGGCATCGGGCCCGAGACGGGCGGAATCGCCGCACGCCTCGCCAGTCCGGACCCGGAGGTCGCCGAGGCGGAACGCCGGCGGATCGCGGAGGCCGTCCCCCGGCAGCGCCCGCACTTCGACGCGCTCAACCAGGAGATCGGGTACGTCTACGGAGCGGCCCGGCAGGTGTTCGGCGCGGGCGGCCCCCCGCCCTCGGCCACCGACTACACGCCGACCGCCGTTCCCGGAGCGCGGCTTCCGCACGCCTGGGTCGAACGCGACGGGGAACCGGTGTCCACTCACGACCTCCTCGGACCGGGCTTCACCCTCATCACCGGGCCGAAGGGAACCGGCTGGGCGGAGTCCCTCACGGAGCCCCTCACGGAGTCCCTCACGGAGTCCTGCGAGGAGTCCGCGGAGACCTGGGAGGGCATGGTGCAGCGGACCGTCGTCCTCGGGCGTGACGTCACCAGCCCGGACGGCCGCTGTCCCGAGCTGCTCGGGATCGGTGCGGACGGAGCCCTCCTCGTCCGGCCGGACGGTCACATCGCGTGGCACAGCACCGGGGGATCGACCCCCGCGTCGGCTCTCACCGACCTGCTCCGCGGAGCCGAGCGGCCCGCCCCGTAGTGCTTCGTCAGGTCCTGCCCCCGGCCGCGGCCGGCATTACGGCTCCGTCCGGGGGCGGACCTTGTGGGGAGCGCCGGTCCTCGCGCCCGGCGCTCCCGATCCATCGCCCCGGCCTCCCGCCCCCACTCGACGGCCCGGCGCGCCCGGCAGACCGGCCGAAGGGCCCGCGCCCTCCCCGCCGACCACCTGCGATGCCCCACCCGGAGGAACACAGCGGTGACCCCTCAGAACACGACCGGACCCCGGCCCTCGCTCCAGGACCGCCACGTCCGCGAAGAAGGCACCATCCATCTCACCGGCATCCAGGCTCTCGCCCGCCTGCCGCTCGACATCCGCCGCGCCGACCGTCGGGCGGGCCGCAGCAGCGCGGGATTCGTCTCCGGGTACGAGGGTTCGCCGCTCGCCGGATACGACATGGAGCTGGCGCGCTGCCGCCCCCTCCTCGACGAGTACGACATCGTCTTCCGCCCCGGCGTCAACGAGGAGCTGGCGGCGACGGCCGTCCAGGGCACCCAGCTCGCCGCCGCGCAGCCGGACAAGCGCGTCGACGGCATCACGGCCGTCTGGTACGGCAAGTCCCCGGGGCTCGACCGCGCCTCGGACGCGATCCGGCACAACAACCTGATGGGCACCCACCCGGATGGAGGCGCGCTGGCCCTGGTCGGTGACGACCCCGCCGCCAAGTCGTCCACCGTTCCCGGCGCCTCCGAACTGCTCCTCGCCGACCTCGGTCTGCCCACCCTCTACCCGTCCGACCCGCAGGAGGCGCTCGACTTCGGGTTGCACGGCGTGGCGATGTCCCGGGCGTCCGGCCTCTGGGTGGCCCTGAAGATCGTCACGGCGGTGGCCGACGGATCCGGCACCGTCGACGTGAGCGCGGGCCGGATCTCCCCGGTCGACCCGGACCGCGTCATCGACGGAGTGCCGTACCGCCATACCGTCGGCACCCGGCTGGTGCAGCCGGCCCTGGGCCGGATGGAGCGGACCCGGGACGGCGCCCGCCTGGAGATCGCCCGCCGGTACGCGGCCGCCAACGGCCTCAACCGGATCACCGTGACGGGGCCCGACGACCGCATCGGCATCGTCGCGGCGGGCAAGACCTTCCTCGACGTCCGCCAGGCCCTGCGCATCCTCGGGCTCGACGACGCCGAACTGGAGCGGCGGGGTGTGCGCCTGCTCCACCTCGGCATGATCCACCCGCTCGAACCCACGGTCGTCGAGCGGTTCGCGAGCGGACTGCGCCACATCGTGGTCGTGGAGGAGAAGCGGCCGTTGATCGAGACCGCCCTCAAGGACCTGCTCTACGGGCGCGGTGACCAGCCGTCCGTCTCCGGCAAGCGCGCACCCGACGGAACGGTCCTGTTCCCCCTCGACGGAGAACTCGACCCCGACACCGTGGCCTCCCGGCTCGCCCCCCGGCTGACCGCGATGGCCGAATTCCCCACCGTGCGCGGCTGGTTGGACGCCGAGCAGCCGGCAGCGGCCCGGCGCAGGGTGCTGCCGCTCCTGCCGATGGCGACCCGGACCCCCTACTTCTGTTCCGGCTGCCCGCACAACCTCTCGACCAAGGCACCCGAGGGCGCCGCCGTCGGAGCCGGGATCGGCTGCCACGCCATGGTCACGCTCATGGACCCGGCCCAGGCCGGGGACGTCATCGGCATGACGCAGATGGGGGGCGAGGGTGCCCAGTGGATCGGGATGCAACCGTTCCTCACCCGCGACCACCTGATCCAGAACCTCGGGGACGGCACGTTCCACCACTCCGGCAGCCTCGCCATCCGGGCGGCGGTCGCGGCCGGGGTGAACGTCACCTACAAGCTGCTCCACAACTCCGCGGTGGCGATGACCGGTGGGCAGCAGCCCGTCGGCGTCATGCCCGTGCCCGCGATCGCCCAGGAGCTGTTGGCGGAGGGCGTCAAGCGCGTCATCGTCACGACCGAGGACGTCAAGCGCTACCGGAGGGCCGCGCTTCCGAAGGGCGTCGTCGTCTGGCACCGCGACCGGCTGCCCGAGGCCCAGGACCTGCTCGCCCGGACGCCTGGCGTCACCGTGCTCGTCCACGACCAGGAGTGCGCGACGGAACTCCGGCGCAAGCGCAAGCGCGGCCTCGCGCCGGAGCCTGCCGAGCGCGTGGTGATCAACGAGCGGGTGTGCGAGGGCTGCGGCGACTGCGGGCAGCAGTCGAACTGCCTCTCCGTGCAACCCGTCGACACCGAGTTCGGCCGCAAGACCCGGATCGACCAGTCCTCCTGCAACAAGGACTACGCCTGCCTGGCGGGGGACTGCCCCTCCTTCCTCACGGTCGTCCCCGCCGCCCGGGGGCGCGCCTTCACCGCCGCACCCATGCCGGACAGCGCCGCCCTGCCCGATCCGGAACCCGCCGTGCCGGCGTCCCACACCACCCGGATCGCCGGCATCGGCGGCTCCGGCGTGGTCACCCTCGCGCAGATCCTCAGCACCGCGGCCTCGCTCGTGGGCCTGCACGTCCGGACCCTCGACCAGACCGGCCTGGCCCAGAAGGGCGGCGCGGTGGTCTCCGACATCAAGATCACCACGGAACCGACGGACCAGGCCGGCAAGGCCGCCCTGGGGGAGTGCGACCTCTACCTCGGCTGCGACCTGCTCGTGGCCGCGGAACCCGGAAACCTGTCGGCGACCGCCCGGGCGCGGACGGTGGCGGTCGTCTCCACGGCAGAGGTCCCGACCGGACGGATGGTGATCGACCCGACCGTGCCGTTCCCGCCGTCCGAACCGCTCAAGGAACGGATTCGGGCAGGAGCCCGGGACACCGTCTTCCTGGACGCGCGGCGGCTCGCCGGCGACCTGCTGGGCGAGGACCAGTTCGCCAATCTCCTGCTGACGGGCGCGGCCTACCAGACCGGTGCGCTGCCGATCCCGGCGCACGCCATCGAGGAGGCGATCACCCTCAACGGCATCAAGGTCGAAGCCAACCTCAAGGCCTTCCGCCTCGGCCGTCAGGCCGTTGCCGACCCCGAGGCCTTCGCCGCCCTCCTGCACGGGAGTTCCGCTCCGGCGCGGCCGGGGGGCCGCCTCGCCGCCACGGCCCGCGGCGTCCTCGGTTCGGCCGGGGCGGCCCCCGGGTCGGAGCTCGCCCGGCTGCTGGAGGTCCGCGTTCCGGAGCTCATCGCGTACCAGAACGTCGCCTACGCGACGAGGTACCTGCGCTTCGTCGAACGGGTGCGGCGGGCCGAGGGCGAACGCGTGCCCGGCTCGACCGCACTCGCCGAGGCCGTGGCCACGTACCTGTACAAGCTGATGGCGTACAAGGACGAGTACGAGGTGGCCCGGCTCTCCCTCGACCCCGAGGTCGAGCGGGAGGTGAGGGCCCGCTTCGGGGACGGCGCGCGGATCTCCTACCGGCTCCATCCGCCCGTGCTGCGGGCACTCGGGATGACCCGCAAGATCGAACTGGGCCCCTGGTTCAAGCCCGCCTTCCGCGCCCTCGCGGCGATGCGCGGCCTCCGCGGCACCCGCCTCGACCCGTTCGGAGCGGCCCGCGTGCGACGCACCGAACGGGCCCTGGTGGCCGAGTACGAGGCCACCATGACCGAGGTCTGCCGAGTCCTCGACGAGGACGTTCACGCGCTGGCTCTCGAAATCGCCGCACTGCCCGAGATGGTGCGCGGCTACGAGGAGATCAAGATGGCATCGGTCGCGCGGTACCGGGCCCGTTCCGAGGAGCTGGTCGACCGCCTGCACTCCCCGGACCGCGCCCAGGGCGGGGTGACGCCGGAGCCGTTCGCCTGACGGCGGCTCGTCCGGTCCGGTAACCCCGGACCGTGAGTACCCGCGGGGCGGCGGCCTGATCGCCGCTCATCGGGCCGGTCTTTCGGGTAGTTGGCCTGCCGAAGCGGCGGGGCGTACGGTCTCTCGGGCGGCGCCCGGTCCGGTCGCCTCCCGACCGCCGTTCGCAGCAGGAGGGTTCAGGCGCCATGGTGATCTCCGGAACGCACCGCACCCTGCTCGGCAGACTGCTGCCCGGCGAGGATCCGGCGGGGCTGACGATCCGCCAGGGGCAGTTCCACCACGTGGTCATCGGGGCGGAGCGCGTCGTCTGCTTCGCCCGCACCGGTGCTGCGGCCGAGCGGCTCCCCGGCCGGGCCGCGCGACTGCGCGACCTCGCCGGGCTCGGCCTCGGGTTCCGCACCCCCGAGCCGCTGGAGGAGGGAGGCGGCGCGGGCCCGGACGAGCCGGCGTACCTGGTGCTCACCCGTGTGCCCGGGGCGGTCCTGGCGGAGGACGTCCTCGAAGACCCCGAGGCGGCGGAGGCGGTCGCCGCGCAGTACGCCGCGCTGCTGTCGGCGTTGGCCGCGGCCGGCGGTGACGATCGGGCGCGCGCGGCCCTTCCGCACGCTCCCGAAGGGGAGTGGCGGGAGTTCGCCGACGGGGTCCGGGCGGAGCTCCTCCCGCTCATGCACGACGCCGGCCGGGTCCGGGCCGCGCGGGAACTCGCCGCCCTCGACGGTCTTCCCCACCTCACCTCCGCCGTGGTCCACGGCGACCTCGGCGGGGAGAACGTGTTGTGGGAGACCGTCGACGGCCTGCCGAGGCTCAGCGGTGTGGTGGACTGGGACGAGGTCGCCCTCGGCGATCAGGCCGAGGACCTCGCGGCGATCGGCGCCTCCTACGGCGAGGAGCTGCTCGGCCGGGTGCTCGCCCTCGGCGGCGGGGCCGCGGGCGGCGACGCGGCCGGCCGGATCGCCGCGATCCGCGGCACCTTCGCCCTCCAGCAGGCCCTCCAGGCCCGGCGCGACGGCGATGAAGGGGAAGTGGCCGACGGGCTGGCGGGCTACCGCTGAACACCTGTGCCGGGCGCCGTCGGCGGCGCGGCCACGGTTGATGCCGGGGCCTTCCGTCGCTGCGGCACGCACCAGCCGGCACCCGCCCTGACCGGATCGTTCCGCATCCAGGCCCGATGGGGTCTTCGCCCGGGCGCCCCGTGGCGGTGAGGATCGAGGCATGACCAACGCACTCCTCGTCATCGACGTCCAGGAATCCTTCCGCCGCCGCGAGAACTGGGCGGCCGTCTCCGACCCCGGGATCGTCGGGAAGGTCGCCCGGCTCGTCGAGCACGCCCGGGCCGAGGGCGACCTCGTCGTCTGGGTCCTGCACGCCGAGCCCGGCACCGGGACGGTGTTCGACCCCGCTCTCGGCCACGTCCGCCTGATGGAGGGGCTGGAGCCGGTGGAGGGGGAGCCCGTCGTCACCAAGACCTCGCACAACGCGTTCACCACCACCAACCTGCAGCAGCTGCTCACCCAGCGGGGGGTCCGCCGACTGGTGGTCAGCGGCATTCGCACCGAACAGTGCTGCGAGACCACCACCCGGGTGGCGGCCGACCTCGGCTACGACGTCACGTTCGTGGTGGACGCGACCGCCACCCACCCGATCGAGCACCGCGACGCGCCGGCCGGGCGCAGCCTCGACGAGATCCTCGCCGATCCGCGCACGCTCTCCACGGACGAGATCATCGCCCGCACCGAGTACGCTCTGGCAGGCCGTTTCGCCACCGTCACCACCGTGAAGGAGCTGACCGGATCGTGACCCGTGTCGTCTTCCTGCTGGTCCCGCAGCTGCACCTGCTGGACCTCTCCGGGCCCGCCCAGGTGTTCTCGACGGCGGCGGACCACGGGCTCGGCTACACGGTCGGCTACGTGGCCGAGCAGGAGGACGTCCCCACGGCGCAGGGGCTCGCGCTGCGGGCTTCCGTCGAGTGGCCGCGGCTCACGCCGGACGACCTGGTCGTGGTTCCCGGTTGGCGGGCGCCGATGCTGCGGGCGCACGGGGAGCTCTCCCCGGCGACGCTGGAGCGACTGGCCGCCCACCACGCGGCCGGCGGTACGGTCGCCAGCGTCTGCGCGGGCGCGGACGCGCTCGGCCGGGCGGGGTTGCTGGACGGGCGCCGCTGCACCACGCACCACGACCTGCAGGACGAACTGGCCCGCCGCTACCCGAGGACGGCCGTGGTGCGCGACGTGCTGTACGTGGTGGACGGCCGGGTGGTGACCTCGGCCGGCATCGCGAGCGGCATCGACCTGGCCCTGCACCTGGTCACCGTCCGGCACGGGCCGGCAGCGGCCGCCCGGATCGCGCGGGAGATGGTCGTCCACGCGCGGCGCAACGGAGACGAGCGGCAGGTCAGCGTGATGCTCCGGCACCGCGCCCACCTGGTCGACGCCGTCCACCGGGTGCAGGACCTGATCGACGCCCGCTTCACCGCCCGGCTCAGCCTCGCCGACCTCGCCGGCGCGTCGGGCGTCAGCGAGCGCACCCTCACCCGCCACTTCACCGAGGCCACCGGACTCACCCCGCTGCGCTACCAGCAGGAGCTGCGCGTCGAGCGGGCCGAGCACCTCATCGCGCACGGCGCGACCACGGAGGCCGCCGCCCGCGCGGCCGGTTTCCAGGACGCCAGGATGCTCCGCCGCCTGCGCGCCCGCGCCGAGGCTGTTCGCACCGGTGCGGGCAAGGCCCTCGCCTCATGACGGCCCGTTCGACGGGCCGAGGGCCATCCCGGACTCCAAGGGCCTCCAGGACCGGGTACCGCGAGCTGATCGCCGCCCGCCGGGCGCTCCACGCGCGGCGGTCGGCCTCCGTCGGCTGCGGAGTGTGCGGCCTCTCGGCCACGCGTTGCGGGCCCGTCGTCACCAGGCCAGCGGGAGTTCGTAGATGCCCTGGACACCGCTGTCGGCGGGCTTGACGGCGAGGCGGTCGGCCGGGCCGGCGACCCGGAGGGTGGGGATGCGGGTGACCAGCGTGTGCAGGGCGATCTGCAGTTCGGTGCGGGCGAGGTTCTGGCCCAGGCACTGGTGGGCGCCGTGGCCGAAGGCGGTGTGCCGGGCGTCCGTACGGGCCAGGTCCAGGTGGTCGGGGTCGGGGTAGGCCCGCGGGTCGCGGTTGATCGCGGAGTTCGGGAGCAGCACGCCGTCGCCCTCGCGGATGGTCAGCGCTCCGACCTGGACGTCCTCGGCGGCAACCCGGGTGGCGACGTCCGCGACGGAGAGGAAGCGCAGCAGCTCCTCGACCGCGCCGGGGACGAGCCGGGGGTCGGCGCGGAAGGCGGCCAGTTGGTCGGGGTGTTCCAGCAGTGCCAGGGTGCCCAGGGTGATCATGCCGGCGGTGGTCTCGTGGCCGGCCATCAGCAGGATGAGGGCCAGCGCGGAGATCTCCTCCCGGCTGAGCGTGCCGTCGGCTAGGTCCTCCTGGACCAGGGTGTCGATCAGGCCGTCGCCGGGCTCGCCCTCCTTGCGGACGATCAGGGCGTCCAGGTAGCCGCGCAGGCCGCGCAGCGCGTCGAGGGTGTCCTGCTCGCCCGCCTGCCGGGCCACCAGCCGGGCGGTCTGCTGCTCGAAGTACGTGTGGTCCTCGTACGGCACGCCGAGGATGTGGCAGATCACCAGGGAGGACAGCGGCAGCGCCAGCGCGCCGGAGAGTTCGGCGGGCGGGCCCTGGCGCAGGATGGCGTCGACCAGTTCGTCGGTGCGCCGCTGGATCGCCGGGCGCAGCTCGTTGATCCGCCGCGCGGTGAAGGCGGAGATCAGCCGGCGGCGGTAGGCGGTGTGCGCGGGGGCGTCCATGCCGATCAGCAGGGCCTGCTTCTGGATGGACGCGCGGCGCGGGCTGGTCACCGGGAATCCCGGGTGCGACCAGTCGGAGGACAGCCGCGGATCGGTGAGCAGCGCGCGCGCCTCCGCGTGGCCGACGACCGTCCAGACCGCCCGGCCGTCGTAGAGCCGCACCCGGGCCAGCGGGCCCTGCTGCTCGCGCAGCGTCCGGTAGCCCGCCGGCGGGTGGTAGGGGCAGGTCCGCGGCTGGGGGAACTCCGGCAGCCGCTGCGCGGCATCGGCGTGGGCCGTGCCCTCCATGGGGGTCCTCCTGCGGCTGGTCGGTCCGGGCGGCGCCCAGCGTTTCCGCCTCCGCTTGGCGTGGCCTAAAGGCCGCCTTGCGGCGGCGGGCGGTGGCGGGCGGAGTCGGGCGGAGCCGGGGCTCGGCTCCTTAGGGGTGGCTTTAGCGCCGTCCCGACAGTGGCCGCAGGAGGACGCCGGCCGCGCCGGCCGCGCCGCGACCTCGGCTGCTCTCCGTGGACCGGCAGCCACAGCCCGCTCGTGCTCCCGGCCGCGGCAGCCGTGCCACCCTTCCAGCCGACGAGGAGAAACCCGTGACAGAACGCCCGTTGAGGTTCGGGGTCAGCATCATCGACCCAGCGGTGGACTGGCCGGTCGTCGCGCGCGAGGCCGAGCGCCTCGGCTACGACGTGCTGTCCGCCGTCGACCACGTGGGCCGCTCGTCCCCGTTCCCCGGCCTGGTGGCGGCGGCGGCCGCCACCGAGCGGATCCGGCTCGGCACCTACGTCGCCAACGCCTCGTTCTGGGAGCCCGAGCTGCTGGCCCGCGAGGCCGCCACCGTCGACCGGCTCTCCGGCGGCCGGCTGGAGCTGGGCATCGGCGCGGGCCAGAGCGTCGTGGCCGCGACCGCCGGGTGGAGCGCGCAACGGCGCCTCGACCACCTGACGGAGACGGTCGAGCGGGTCGGCCGCCTGCTGTCCGACCCGGAGCACCTCCCGCAGGGCGTCCAGGCGCCGCGCCCGCCGCTGCTGATCGGCGGCCACGAGGACGCCGAACTGGCCCTGGCCGCCCGCGAGGCGGACACCGTCGCCTTCATCGGCGCCCGTCTGGAGCCCGGCGGCGGCCTCACCCTGGCCGACGCCGGGGAACTGGCGGAGCGGGTCGCCTTCGTCCGCGCCCATACGGCCGGCCGGGAGCCCGAGTTCAACATCGGGGTCAAGCTGGTCGTCGTCACCGAGGACCGGCGCTCCGGCGCCCTGGCCGCCCGCGCGCTGGCCCCCCAGCTGAGCGTCGACCGGATTCTGGACCTGCCGACCGTCCTGATCGGCACGCACCGGGAGATCGCCGAGCAGATCCGCAGGCACCGGGCCGACCACGGCTTCGGCTACATCACCGTCCTCGGCCCCTACCTGGAGCAGTTCGCGCCCGTGATCCGCCTGCTACGGGAGGACGGGCAGTGAGCTCACCCGTCATCGTGGCCGGGGCGGGCCCTGCCGGTCTGACCCTGGCCGGGGAGCTCGCCCTGGCCGGCGCGCCCGTCGTCGTCCTTGACCGGCTGCCCGCCGCCGACCCGCACGCCCCCGGCCAGGCCGTCAACGCCGCCACCGTCGAACTGCTCGACCAGCGCGGGCTCCTGGACGACCTGCGCGCCGACGCCATCCCGCTGCCCGGTGCCCACTACGCTCTGCTCTGGCTGCACCCGCAGCGCCTGGCCGGACCGCGGGAGCACGGCCTGATCGTCCCGCAGACCCGCCTGGAGGCCGCACTCGCCGAACGGCTCACCGCCTCGGGCGTCGAGATCCGGCGCGGACACGGCCTGACCGGCCTGCGCCAGGACGCCGGCGGCGTCACCGCCCGGATCAGCGGCCCGGACGGCCCGTACGAGCTGCGCGGCTCCTACCTCGTCGGCGCCGACGGCCAGGACAGCACCGTCCGCCGCCTCGCGAAGATCGCCTTCCCCGGCGGCGACTGGGCGCTCTCCGGCCTGGTCGCGGACGTCGAGACGGACTTCGCGGCGCTGGCCCCGGAGCACCTGGGCGCGCGCCTGACCGAGGCCGGCGCCATGTACTCCGCCTGCCCGGCCGGGCCCGGGGTCCTGCGCGTCATCACCGCCACCGCCACCGCCACCGCCACCGGGCGGGCCCGGGGCGCCGTCCGGGCACCCGCCACCCTGGAGGAGCTCCAGCGCGAGATCACCCGGCTCACCGGCTGGCCGCTGCCCGCGGGGGCGCTGCGCTGGGCCGAGCGGTTCACCAGTACCAGCGGCAACGCCGAACGCTACCGCGACGGCCGGGTGTTCCTGGTGGGCGACGCCGCGCACACCTTCTGTCCGCTCGGCGGCCTGCGCATCAACACCGCCGTCCACGACGCCGTCAACCTCGGGTGGAAGCTCGCGGCCGACCTGAACGGCTGGGCGCCCCCCGGTCTGCTCGACACCTACCACGACGAGCGCCACCCCGCCGGCGCCCGGGCCGTGCGCGCGCTGGACGCCCAACTGGCCCTCGTCCAGGGCCCGGAACACGTCGGCGCACTCCGGGACCTGCTCACCGACCTGATCGGCCTCGACGACGTCAACCGGTACCTGCTGGAGCTCGTCACCGGCACCGACGTCCGCCACCCCAGCCCGGTGGACGGACACCCCCTCGTCGGCCGCCGGCTGCCGAACCTGCCCCTCGTCACCACCGACGGCGCCCGCACCACGACCGCCGCCCTCCAGCGGCGGGCCCGCGGGATCCTGCTCCGACCCGGCGGCGACGGACGGCGCCACCACGACGGCGCGCACCGCTGGAGCGACCGGGTCGACACCGTCAGCGCCCGCCCCACGCCGGAGCTCACCGCCGCCACGGGCGGCGCCGCCGTGCTCCTGCGGCCCGACGGCCACATCGCCTGGACCGACCCGGCAGCGGCGCCCGCCACCGCCCCGGCTCCGGGCGGCGGACCGGCCCTCGCGGAGGCCCTCAGGGCCTGGTTCGGCGACCCGCGCTGACCCCCGCGGCGACAACGACGGCGGACGCCCCGCCCCCGCTTTCGCTGCCTCGGTGTGGCCAGTGGTCGGAACGGTGGCCATCGGCGTGCTCGCCGCGGCCCTCAACGTAGTGA
>NZ_JBHJUI010000004.1:52745-158586 GCF_042268405.1 Kitasatospora sp. NPDC056184
CGGCCGGCCCGCCCGCCCGCCCCCGCCGCGGGCCCGCCGCCCGCGCGGGGGCGGGCGGGGGGTGGGGCCCCCCCCGGGGGTGGGGGGGGCGCCGGGGCCGGCCCCGGGGGCGGGGGGGGCGGGCCCTAGACCGTGCCGGCGATCCAGCCGATGGTCTCGGTGGTGTGGGGGCCGTCGGACAGGGCGCTGCCGCGGCCGACGAGTTCGTTGAGGCGGATCTTGAAGCCGGTGGTGGTCACGTCGGCGATGCGCAGGCCGGGGGTGTCGGGGCCGTTGAAGGTCTGGACGAACGGGACCACGATCACCTCCGCGCCGTCGGGGAAGGACGTGGGGAAGGTGACCTGGGTGAAGGTGGAGGTGTCGCCGCCGGTGACCGCCGAGCGGCTGGTGGAGTTCAGCTGCAGCCTGCCCGTCTGGATCACGCTCATGGTCTCCGCCTTTCGTTGCGCCGGTGTCCCGTCCGGGACCAAGGGTGGGTTGCCCGTGTTGATCCGTGTTTAGTGCGCAAGTCGCCGGTTCGGGCGAACTGTTCCGGTGCGACGTGTCAAGGGTGGCGCGACGGGCCGGCCCGCGTTCCCCCGAACGGGCTGATTGTCAAGCCCGCACCGGATTCGCCCGTTCGGCAGTAGCCTCGGCGGTAACGAGGGGCGTGGAGACGCGAATTGGAGGCGACAGTGGCCGACGGGGGCCAGGGTGACTGTCCGTTGCACGAGCGCGAGGCCGAGATCCGGTCGGCCCGGTGGGCGGTCGAGGCGCTGACCCGGCCCGCCGGGGCGGCGCTCGGGGAGCTGCTGGTCTACACCGGTGCGGCGGGGCTGGGCAAGACGGCGGTGCTGACCGAGGTGCGCCGGGAGGCGAGCCGGGCGGGGTGCACGGTGCTGTTCGCCCGGGGCGGCGAGCGGCAGCGGCACGAGCCGTTCCGAGTGGTGCGCCAACTGCTGCGGCCGGTGCTGGCGGCCCTGTCCGACGAGGAGCGGGCGCAGGTGTTCGGGCCCTGGGAGGACATCGTCGGTCCGGCGGTGGGGCTGCTGCGGCCGGGCGGGCAGCTCGATCCGCAAGGAGTGCGGGACGGACTGGACTTCGTGCTCACCCGCCTCGTGCAGCGCCGCTCCCCGGTGGTCGTGATCGTCGACGACCTGCACTGGGCGGACGCCGAGTCGCTCGGCTGGCTGGCGAGCTTCGCAGTGGGCGCGCGCGAGCTGCCGGCGCTGCTGGTGCTCGCCTGCCGGGACGAGTTCCCCGACGAGGCGCTGACGCTCCAGCGCGGCCTCGTCGGCCGGGCCGACCGGCGGCACGAACTGCGGCCGCTCCAGCCGGCCTCGGTCGCGCGGCTGGTCCGCGCCGCGCTGGGCGCGGGGGCCGAGGACGCCTTCTGCCGCCATGTCTGGGCGGTCACCGCCGGCAACCCGTACGAGACCACCGCCCTGCTGCGCGAGGTGGTCGACCAGCGCCTCGACCCGATCGAGGAGAGCACCGTTCAGCTGCGCGAACTCGCGGCAGGGACCCGGGGGATGACGCTTCGGCACTGGCTGGACAAGATCGGCCCGACCGCGGTGCGGTTCGCCTGGGCGGCGTCCATGCTGGGCACCGACATCCGCCCGGACCTCGCCGCCGTCGTCTGCGCGCAGGGCCCGGAGACCGCCGCCGAGTCCGTCCGCGAGCTGCGCCGGCACGGGGTGCTGGTCGCCACGGCGGGCGGCCGGCTGGAGTTCGTCCACCCGCTGATCGCCACCTCCGTCTACCAGTCGATGCCTCCCGCCACCCGCACCGGGATGCACGGCGTCGCCGCCGTCGAGACCGAGAACGCCGGACTCGGCCTGCTGGAGGCGTCCCGGCACCTGCTGGAGACCCTGCCCGAGGGGGACAGCGCCGTCGTCGGCAAGCTGCGCCGGGCGGCCCGCGAGCACCTGGCCATCGGTGCTCCCGAGGCGGCCCAGCGCTGTCTGCGCCGCGCCATCAGCGAACCGCCCGCCGACGAGGACCGGGCCGAGGTGCTCTACGAACTCGGCTGCTCGGCGCTGCTCACCGACCCGGCGACCACCGTCAACCAGCTGCGCCTGGCCCTCGCGGACCCGTACGGGCTGAGCCCCGAGCGCCGGGTCGACGCGACCTTCCGGCTCGCCCAGGCCCTCGCCCACAGCAACCGGCTCGGCGACGCCGCCGCCGTGTGCGCGGAGGCGGCGGCCCGCACCTCTCCCGGCCCGGGCCGCCTGCGCCTGGAGGTCGCCCACTTCATGTTCGCCGCGTTCCAGTCCGAGGACGAGGACGGCCCCGGCCGCTCCCGCAGGCTCGCGGAGTTCGACCGGATGCTGGAGACGGTCGGCATGGCGTTCAGCGACGTCGGGGCGGACTCCCCGGCCACCGCCGCCGCTGCCGCCACCGCGACGGGCCCGACCGCCGGCCCGAAGGACGGACCGCTCCCGCGCGAGTCCCTCTTCGAACAGAACGGCCTGGCGCAGGCGGTGGCCGTCCTGCGCTGCTGGGACCTCACGCTGCGCGGCGTGGACCGCGAGGAGGCGATCGCCTTCGCCGACTCCGCGCTGCCCGGCGGCCGGCTGCCCCGCAGCCTCGGCTGGACCAACACCGTCTGGGGTTTCGAACTGCCCGGGATCCTCGGCATCAGCTACCTCTACGCCGACCGGGTCGACCGGGCGGAGGAGCTGTTCACCGAGGCGGTCCGCGCGTACGAGGTCGCCGGGTGGAGCGGCGGCCACCTCGGCTTCGCCTATCTGCTGACCGGCATGCTCCGGTTCCGCTGCGGCTCCCTGGCGGAGGCGGAGGACTATCTGCGCCGGGCGCTGCGCATCGCCGAACGGATCGGCCCGGGCGTGCCGCTGCACTGGGACGCGGTCGGGGCGCTGGCCGAGACCGTGGCGGCGCGCGGCCGGGTGGCCGAGGCGCTGGAGCTGGCGCACGAGCACGCCTTCGGCCCGCCGTACCCGACGGTGATGGTGCTGCCCGACGCCCCCACCCTGTACGGCCGCCTCCTCCTGGCCCGGGGCGACGCGGCCGGCGCGGCCGAGACGCTGACCGCCGCCGGCGCGGCCCTGGACGCGCGCGGGTGGCGCAACACGGTGTGGGCGCCGTGGCTCGGGCACCTGGCGCGCGCGGTCGCCGCCGAGCAGCCGGACCGCGCCCGCGACCTCGCCGAGGAGGCCGTCCGCCGGGCCCGGGAGTCCGGGACGGACTCGGCCATCGGCAGCACGCTGCGGCTCTGCGCGGTGGTGCACGACCGTCCGCGCGCGGCCGAGCTGCTCGCCCAGGCCGTCCGGCACCTGGAGCGCTCGCCCGCCCGCTACGAGCACGCGATCGCCCTGGTCGACCTGGGCGAGGCGCTGGGCGCCACCGCCGCCGCCCGCCACGCCCTCGCCTGGGGGCTGGAGCTGGCCACCCGCTGCGGCGCCGACGGCCTGGCCGCCCGCGCCGGGGACCTCCTGCACGCCGGCGCGGCCGGCTGAGGCACGGCCCGCGCGTCCGACGACCGGTCGGAACGGCGTCCGCCGGGCGGTCTCCGCGAGGTTGAGACGTCTCAGGTCTCCGCGCGGCCGCCGGCCGATCACCGCAGCCCGGCGGCGGTGAGACGGCCGGTGGGACGGGTGGGACGGCTGTCGTCCACCGTGACGGGGGGTGCTGCGGGTCCCGTCCGGTTGCTAACGTCCCTCCCCAGTGATCGACACGACAAGGGGAGGACGTCGATGAACGTCATGGCCAGGATCGGCAAGGGGACCGCGGCGCTGGCGATAGCCGGCGCATCGGTGCTGGGTCTCACGGGCAGCGCGAGCGCCGCGCCCGGCGCTCCGTACCTCGGCTACGGCCACACCACCTCCGGCACCGGCGTGTGGTGCGTGCAGCACCTGGTGAACGACTACCTGCGGCTGGCCGGCCGGGCGACCATCGCCGAGGACAGCCAGTGGGGCCCGAAGACGGATGCAGCCGTGCGGTACTTCCAGCAGAGCGTCCTCGGCGCCAGCCAGGCGGACGGCGTCGTCGGCCCGCAGACGGGCAGCAAGCTGATGAACGTCGACTGGACCGACCCGTACGCCGGGCCCAACGGCTACTGCCTGCCGTTCGTCCCGACCTACTGATCAGGGCCCTGCCCCGCCGTTCCGCCGGACCTGGCGGGCGGACCTGCCTGCGCGAGGCACGACGCGAGACGTGGATCCGCTCCAGCACCGGCTGCTGACGGCGCCGCACGCGACCATGAGGCCCGCCCCGATCCCGGGGCGGGCCTCATGGTGTCGGTGCCGCCGGGTCCGCCGAGTGAGGTGCCGGAGGTGCGCCGGAGGAGGGGTCAGAGGAAGTAGAGGCGGTTCAGGGAGACGGTCTCGGCCGGGTCGGACCGCAGGGCGGTGCCGTCGAGGCTGACCGTGCCGTGGCGGGCGTCGACGAGGACCTCGCCGAGGCGGGCGTTGCGCACCAGGTCGCGCGGGCCGATGCCGCGGGTGTTCCGGACGCCGACGCGGCGGCGCCGGGTGGTCATGGCGTCGTAGGGGCGGGCGTGGCTGCCGGCCTCGGCGGCGGCCCGGCTGGTGAAGGCGACCGAGAGGTCGGCGGGGGTGGCGCCGTGGGCCCCGAACAGCGGTCCCAGGACCAGGGGCTGGCAGGTCTCGGTGGCGGCGTTGGGGTCGCCGGTGACCCCGTAGGCGGGGAACCCGGCCTTGAGGACCAGCTGCGGCTTGGCGCCGAAGTGGTCCGGGCGCCACAGCACGATGTCGGCGAGCTTGCCGATCTCGATCGAGCCGACCTCGTGGCTGAGGCCGTGCGCGATGGCGGGGTTGACGGTGAGCTTGGCGATGTAGCGCAGCACGCGCTCGTTGTCGTCGTCGGGGCCGTCGCCCTCCAGCGGGCCGCGTTCGGCCTTCATCTTGCCGGCCATCGCGAAGGTGCGGCGCACGGTCTCGCCGGCCCGGCCCATGCCCTGGGCGTCGGAGGAGGTGATGCCGATGGCCCCGAGGTCGTGCAGGACGTCCTCGGCGCCCATGGTGCCGGCCCGGATGCGGTCGCGGGCCATCGCGGCGTCGCCGGGCAGATCGGTCTTGAGTCCGTGGACGGAGACGATCATGCCGTAGTGCTCGGCGACGGCGTCCCGGCCGAACGGCAGGGTGGGGTTGGTGGAGGAGCCGATGACGTTCGGCACGCCCGCCATCTTGAGCACGTTGGGCACGTGGCCGCCGCCGCAGCCCTCGATGTGGAAGGCGTGGATGGTCCGGCCCTCCAGGACGCGCAGGGTGTCCTCGACCGACAGGCACTCGTTCAACCCGTCGGTGTGCAGGGCCACCTGGACGTCGTACTGCTCGGCGACCGACAGTGCGGTGTCCAGGGCGCGGGTGTGCGCGCCCATGTCCTCGTGCACCTTGAAGCCGCAGGCGCCGCCCTCCGCCAGGGCCTCGACGAGCGGGGCGGGGTGGGAGGAGGAGCCGCGGCCGAGGAAGCCGATGTTGACCGGCCAGGCGTCGAAGCTGTTGAAGGCGTGTCGCAGCGCCCAGGGGGAGTTGACGCCGACGCCCCAGGCCGGGCCGAACTCCTGGCCGATGATCGTGGTGACGCCGGAGGCGAGCGAGGCCTCCATGATCCGCGGCGACATCAGGTGGACGTGGGTGTCGATGGCGCCGGCGGTGGCGATCAGGCCCTCGCCGGAGACGATCGCCGTCCCGGTGCCGACGACGACGTCCACGCCGTCCAGGGTGTCGGGGTTGCCGGCCCGGCCGATGGACGCGATCCGGCCCTCCCACCGGCCGGGCCGCGATGATCTTCCAGGACCCCCGCGCCGCCATCAACCCGCTGCGCCGCGTCGGCGACTTCCTCACCGAGGGGGTCCGGCTCGGCGGCCGGACGGGCGCGGCCGACGCCGAGCGGCGCGCGATCGAACTCCTGGACGCCGTCGGCCTCGGCCCGGAGCTGCTGCGCCGCCACCCCGGGCAGCTGTCCGGCGGCATGCTGCAGCGCGTCATGATCGCCGCCGCGCTGATGGGCGACCCGGTCCTGCTGCTGGCCGACGAGCCCACCACCGCGCTCGACGTCACCAGCCAGGCCGAGGTGGTCGCGCTGCTCGGCCGGCTGCGCCAACGCTTCGGCACCGGCCTGCTGTTCGTCACCCACGACCTCGGTCTCGCCGCCGCGATCAGCGACCGCGTCCACGTCATGTACGCCGGCCGGATCGTCGAGAGCGGCCCCGCCGGGGCGCTGTTCGAGCGGCCGCGCCACCCCTACACCGCCGCGCTGCTGGCCGCCACCCCCGGATTGGATGCCCGGCCCGGCCGGCTCGCCGCGATCGACGGCCAACCACCGGACCCGCGCCAGGAGCTGACCGGCTGCGCGTTCGCCGCGCGCTGCCCGTTCGCGACCGCGCTGTGCCGCGCGGAGACCCCCGTGGCGCACCCGGTCGCCTGCCACCACCCGCTCGAAGGGAGCCGCACCGATGCCTGAGGCCGTCCTGGAGGTCACCGGGCTCTGTCGAACCTTCGGCACCGTACGGGCGGTGGACGACGTCTCCTTCACCCTCGCCGCCGGCGGATCGCTCGGCATCGTGGGCGAGTCCGGCTCCGGCAAGACCACCACCGCCCGGATCGTCGTCGGCCTCGAACAGGCCGACGCGGGCCGGGTCCTGGTCCGCGGCCGGGAGCGCGGCGGGCGGGCCCGGGGGAAGGCCGAACGGCTCGCCCGCGCCCGCGAGGTGCAGATGGTCTTCCAGGACCCGTACCTCTCCCTGGACCCGCGCACCGGCGTGGCGGCCGCGCTCCGGGAGACGCTGCGCCTGCACGCCCCCGGCACCGACCACGAGGCCCGGATCCGGGAACTCCTCGACCAGGTCGGCCTCGGCGGCCGGGCGGCCGACGCGCTGCCCCGGCAGCTCTCCGGCGGCCAGCGCCAGCGCGTCGCCATCGCGCGGGCGCTGGCCGTCGAGCCGGCCGTGCTGGTGCTGGACGAGGCGGTGGCCGCGCTGGACGTGTCGGTGCAGGCGCAGGTCCTCAACCTGCTCGCCGACATCCGCGAACGGACCGGGGTCGGCTACCTGTTCATCACCCACGACCTCGGCGTGGTCCGCTGCGTCACCGACGACGTCGTCGTCATGCGGCACGGGCGGGTCGTCGAAGTCGGCCCCACCGCCGAGGTCCTGGACTCCCCGCGGCACCCCTACACCCGGCTGCTGCTGGAGTCCGTCCCCCGGCCCGGCTGGGATCCCGACCGGATCGCCGCCGCGCGCCGCGCCCTGTGAGGACGGCCCCGGCCCGGCAGGCGGTGGGACCTGCGGGGCCGGGGCGGCCGGCGGCCCGCGGATTCCCCCCGAACGGCGGATGCGTGCCGCGCCGGGTCCTGACCCGGCGGTCAGTAGCGTGCGGAGCCGAACCCCGCCCCACCCACCGGAACGAGGCTCCATGGCTCATCCCCGGCCCTCCCGCCGCTCGCTCCTCCAGTCCGGTGCGGCGCTCGCCGCCCTGGCCCTGGCCGGCGGCTGCTCCTCCGGCGGCGGGGAGCAGCCGTCCGGCCCCGGCACCACCGCTCCGGCCGGCGGGCCGGCCGACACCTCGGCGGCGGGCGGGTGGACGATGCCGGCCGAGTCCGCCCCGCACACCCGCACCTTCATGGCCTGGCCGGCCCTGGAGGAGGTGTGGGGCGACCAGCTGCCCGGCGTCCGGCAGGACATCGCGGGCCTGGCCCGGGCCGTGGCCCGCTTCGAGCCGGTGGTGCTGCTGGCCCGCCCCGACCAGGCCGACCAGGCCCGCCAGGCCTGCGGCTCCTCGGTGGAGGTGCTGGACCTGATGGTCGACGACCTGTGGGCCCGGGACACCGGACCGACCTTCGTCACCGGCCCGCAGGGGCTCGCCGGGGTCGACTTCAACTTCAACGGCTGGGGCGGCAAGCAGACCCACGCCAACGACAGCCAGGTCGCCCGCACCCTGCCGGCCCACTACGGCATCACCCGCCTCCAGGCGCCGGTCACCGGCGAGGGCGGCGGCATCGAGGTGGACGGGGAGGGCACGCTGATGGCCACCGAGAGCTCCTGGGTCAACGAGAACCGCAACCCCGGGGTGTCCCGGGACCGGATCGAGGCGGCGTTCAAGGAGCTGCTGGGCGTGGAGAAGGTGATCTGGTTCCAGGGCGTCGCCGGGCAGGACATCACCGACTGCCACGTCGACGCCCTGGCCCGCTTCGCCGAGCCCGGCACCGTCCTGCTGCACCGTCCCGCCGCCGACACCCCGCCGGACGTCTGGACCACGGCCTCGGCGCAGGCGCGGCAGGTGCTGGAGTCCGCGACCGACGCGAAGGGGCGCCCGCTGCGGGTGGTGGACCTGCCCGAGCCGGACTTCGAGCTGATCCAGGGCGCGGGCAAGGACTTCCTCGCCACCTACATCAACTACTACGTCTGCAACGGCGGTGTGATCGTCCCGCGCTTCGGGGACCCGGCCGCCGACGACCGGGCGGCCGGCGTCATCGGCGACCTGCACCCGGGGCGCACGGTCACCCAGGTCGACATCCACCACATCGCCGGGGGCGGTGGCGGGATCCACTGCGCCACCCAGCAGCAGCCGGCGGTCTGAGGCCGTGAGGCCGGGGCCGGGACCGGTGCTCGCCCCGGTCCCGGCCCCGTCGGCTACGGCAGCGGCTCGTGCATGGTCGAGCAGTGGATGCCGCCGCCCCCGGCCATCAGGCGGTCGACGTCGAGCTGCACCACCTCGCGGCCGGGGAAGGCCGCGGCGAGCGCCTCCCCGGCGGCGGCGTCCTTGGAGGGGTCGCCGAACCGGGTGGTGATGACGCCGCCGTTGACGAGGTGGAAGTTGAGGTAGGAGTCGACGAACTTCGAGCTGCGGGAGCGCACGGTGTCCGGGCCGTGCACGGGGATGACCTGAAGGCGGCGGCCCCGGGCGTCGGTGGCGGCGGACAGCAGGGCGAACTGCTCGCGGGCGTCCCGGGCCCACGCGTCGTCGCGGTCGGCCGGCGGCAGCTGGACCATCACCACGCCGGGGCGCACGAAGCGGGAGGTGACGTCGACGTGGTCGTCGGTGATGTCCTGGCCCTTGATGCCCGGCAGCCAGATCATGGTGTCCGCGCCGTAGGCCTCCAGGACGGCCTCCTCGATCTCGTCCCGGCTCATGCCCCGGTTGCGGTTCTTGTTCACCAGGCTGCTCTCGGTGGCCATCACGGTGCCGTCGCCGTCGGTCTCGATCGCGCCGCCCTCGCCGACGAAGTCCGCGTAGGAGTGGCGCAGCCCCCGGTGGGCGGCGAGCCGTTCGGCGACCCGGGCGTCGTCGTGGTGCACCTGCTTGTCGCCCCAGCCGTTGAAGTTGAGGACCACGGCGTCCAGGCCGCCGTAGCCGTCCCGGCGGAACACCGGGGCGATGTCGCGCATCCACAGGTCGTCGGTGGGGATCGCGGTGATCACCTCGACGCCGGGGCCGCACTGCGAGCGGGCCTTGCCCGCCGTCCAGTCGTCGGGAGCGCACATCACCACCGGCTCGAACGCGGCGATCGTCCGGGCGATCAGCGCGATGTCCTGCTGGACCCCGCCCAGCCGCAGCCCCCACACGCCGCGCCGGGAGGGCCAGGACATCCAGGTCCGCGCGTGCGGGACGTCGTCCGCCGGCACCCGGGGGAAGGGTTCGGCGGTCCGGTCGTCGCGGTAGTGGCTCATGAGGTTCTCCCGATCGTGCGGGGGTGCCCGGACGGGGCGAGGGGGCCCGGTCGGCGGTTCCAGCGTCGCACTGACTGAAAAGTCAGTCAAACCGACAGGCCGGGCGTGACCCGCCGTGGAGCGGTGACGTACGGGGTGGGGCGGACCCGGCCGGCGGCCCGGTCCTCGGGTCAGGACCCGAGCCGGGCCACCTCGGTGTCGATCGCGTCGGTCATCAGCGTCCGGGCGTGCGCCAGCGGCAGGCTGCCGCTCAGCCAGCGGGTGCTCAGCCCCTCCAGCAGCGCGGTCAGCCGCTCCGCCGCACCCGCCAGCGCGACCGCCGAGGACATCGGCCGCACCGTGCCGAGCAGCTCGGCGACCTCCTGCACCCAGATCCGGGTGGCCCGCGCCAGGTCCTCGCGCAGCGTCTCGTCGAACACCGCGCTCGCCCGCAGCTCACCCCAGGCGGTGCTGTTCTCCCGCACCTCGACGGAGTCCTGCAGCTCCAGCAGCAGGGTCTGCTCCAGCTCCTCGCGGGCGGTCAGCGGCGGCGCGTCCGCGGCGCGCTCGGTGGTGTACCGCTCCGCGCGGTCGTTGATGAACTCCAGCGTCTGCTTGAGGATCCCCGTGCGGTCCTTGAAGTGGTAGTAGATCAGCGCGGTGGACACCCCCGCCTCGGCGGCGAGCTCCTCCACCCGCAGTCCGCGCACCCCGCGGCGCGCGATCACCCGCGCGGCTGCTTCCAAGATCGACGTTTTACGACTGGCCATGATCCGCCACCTTACCCGGGTCCGGCCCGGGGCGCGCCCGTGGGCTGAAAGTCCTGTCAGCCGCGGGCCGGTGGGGCGGCGGGGCGGCGGAGGGTCAGCCGTAGATCCGGGCGTAGAGGTCCTCGATCTGGGCGGCGGTGGGGACGGCGGGGTTGTTGGCGGGGGAGCCCGAGGCCAGGGCCTGCTCGGCCATGAGCGGGGTGAGACGGGTCCAGCTGTCGTGGGCGATGCCGTAGCTGCGGGGGGTGGGGACGTCCAGGTCGCGGCAGAGGGCGTGCAGGGCGTCCACGAGCAGGCCGGCGGCCGCGTCGTCGGGGTCGGCGGCCGTCGCGGCCCCCAGCGCGCGGGCGCAGTCGGCGTACCGGGCGGGCGCGGCGTGGACGGAGAAGGCGGTCACGGCGGGGAACAGCATGGCGTTCGACAGGCCGTGGGCGACGTGGAAGTGGGCGCCGATCGGGCGGCTCATGCCGTGCACCAGGGCGACGCTGGAGTTCGAGAACGCGATGCCCGCCTGGGTCGCGGCGAGCATCATGGCCTCGCGCGCCCCGGCGTCCGAGCCGTCCGCGTAGGCGCGGCGCAGATGGCGGCCGATGGTGCCGATGGCGGTGAGGGCGAGGCCGTCGGAGAACGGGTTGGCCCTGCGGCTCACATACGCCTCGACCGCGTGGGTGAGGGCGTCGACACCGGTGTCGGCGGTCAGCCGGGACGGCATCGACATGGTCAGCTCGACGTCGATCACGGCGGCGATCGGCAGGAACGCCGGCCCCGGACAGAGCATCTTCTCGTCCGTGGCGCTGTCGGTGATGACGGTGAACTGGGTCGCCTCCGAGCCGCTGCCGGCGGTGGTCGGGACCGCGATCACCGGCAGCGCCGGCCCGCGGTTGACGCGCGGCGCCTTGTAGTCGCGCATCTCGCCGCCCCGCACGCCCAGCAGGGCGAGCGCCTTGGCGCTGTCCATCGGGCTGCCGCCGCCGAACCCGATCACCGAGTCCGCGCCGTGCGCGCGCAGCGCCTCCAGTCCCGGGACCAGCGAGTCGGTGGTCGGATCGGGCACGGTGTCCGCGAACAGCCGCGGGTGCAGCCCGGCGTCCAGCAGCGTCGCGGTCAGGCGCTCGGCCGCGCCGCTGCCGGCCAGGAAGGCGTCCGTGACCAGGAGGGGGCGGCTGAGCCCCAGCTCCCGGAGGACGTCGCCGAGTTCGGCGGCGGCGCCGCGGCCGACACGCATGATCCGGGGCAGGGCGAGGCCGGCAACCATGGAGAACCCCTCAACGGTGGGAGGGCGGTGGCCGGGCGCCCCGCCGGGAAGGTTCGACTGTGCCGCCCGCGCGGGTGTGCGTTCAAGCGTCAATCGCGCAGACGGGGTGTGCGCGGATGCAGATAGGGTGGTCCGGTGCGCCCCCGCTCCCGCCCGCTCGGCGACCGGCTCCGCGCGGACGACCTGCGATATCTGCTCGCGGTCGCCCGGACGGGTCGGCTGGTGACCGCCGCCGACGCGCTCGGCGTGGACCACACCACCGTGTCGCGCCGCATCGCCGCACTGGAGAAGAGCCTGGGCGTGCGACTGCTGGAACGCGGCACCGAGGGCTGGGCCCTGACGGACGCCGGGAAGGCCGTCTGCGAGAGCGCCCGCGCGATCGAGGACGCCCTCGTCCGCGCCGTCGACGCGGTGTCCGGGCAGGACGCGCCGTCGCTTCACGGCACCGTCCGGGTGAGCGCGCCGGACGGCTTCGGCACCGCCTTCGCCACTCCGGCGCTGGCCCGGGTGCGTCGGCGCCACCCCCGGCTCCAGGCCGAACTCATCACGGCGACCCGGCAGTTGACGCTGCGACCGGCCGGCTTCGATCTCGCCGTGACCATCGGCAGGCCGCCGCGCAGCCGGCTGGTCACCGAGCACCTCACCGACTACGCGCTGGGCCTGTACGCCGCCGACGAGTACCTCGCGCGGTGCGGGGCGCCCGACACGGTGGGCGCGCTGCGGGAGCATCCGCTGATCTTCTACATCGAGTCGATGCTCCAGGTCGGCGACCTCGACATCGAACGCCATCTGCCGGGCAGCGCACCCGCGTTCTCCTCCACCAACGTCTTCGCCCAGGTCGAGGCCGCCCGGCTGGGGGCCGGTATCGGCGTGCTGCCCGCCTTCCTCGCCGAGCGGGCCGGGCTGCGGCGGCTGCTGGCCGACGAGGTGGACATCCGGCTGCCGATCACCCTGGTCGTGCGGCGCGAGGCGGTGACGCGGCCCGCCGTGCGGGCCGTGCGCGACGCCCTGCACCGGGAGGTCGCCGACCGCGCCGTCGAACTGCTGCCCGAGCGGGCGTGACCGATGGTCAGGTCGCTCCGGCGGAGGTCGCCGCGGGGACCCTGATGGCGTACGGTGACGGCTCGCCAGAATGACAGATAGTAATAATATGTGTACATAGTGTTTCCATGACAAGCGACCTTTGCGGTCCGTCGCGGCTTCTGCAGCGCACGGCCCGCCTCGTGACGACCGCAACCTTGCTGGGCATGCTCGGCGCCGGCCTCACCGGATTACCGGCACAGGCCCAACCGACCCCCGGGCAGGCGCCCGCGAGCAGCGGCGACCGCGTCCTGGCCATCGGCACGCCACTGCTCCAGGAGACCTTCACCGGGGCCACGGCGGACCCCCGCTTCACCGCCGTGGGCGCCGCGTGCCTCACCGGCGCGCCCGCCGGCACACTCACCCCCGGCGGCCACCCCCTCGGCGGCTGCCCCGCCATCGAGGTCGGGCCGGTGCCGCCGCTGAACGCCGCGCCGCACGGATACCTCCGGATCACCGACGCCTCGAACGACCAGAGCGGCGCCGTCCTGTTCGACCAGGCACTGCCGGCCGGCAACGGCCTGGACGTCTCCTTCGACCAGTGGCAGTACGGCAGCACGACGCCCGCCACCCCGGCCGACGGCATCTCCTTCTTCCTGGTCAACGGCGACACCTCGCTCACCCACCCGGGCGCCTTCGGCGGCAGCCTCGGCTACGCGCAGAAGCTCCCCGACGACAACCCGAGCCTCACCTTCCTGCCCGGTGTCGACCGCGGCTACCTGGGTGTCGGGCTGGACGTCCTCGGCAACTACTTCGGTGACTGGGAACACCGCGGCGACGGCTGCGCGACCCGCTCGCCGGCCGGCACCGGATTCCGCATCCCGGCGCCGGGCGCCAACATGGTCACCGTCCGCGGCCCCGGCGACGGCACGACCGGCTACTGCTTCCTGACCGCGACGACCAGCAACTTCACCACCACCGGCCCGTGGCCCTCCACCCTGCCGGGCCAGCTGCAGGGCCCGCTGACGGTGATGCCGCCCCTGGCGACCCCGGCGCAGGCGGAGGCCCTCCTGGAGCCGTCCCGCCGCCGGGTGAACGTGCACCTGACCCCCGCGCCGTCGCCGGTGCTGACGATCAGCGTGGACTTCAACGACGGCACCGGACCGCACCAGGTGCTGTCCACCCCCGCTCCGACGCCCGTTCCCGCCACCTACAAGTTCGGCTTCGCCGGGTCGACCGGCCTGTTCACCGACGTTCACCTGATCCGCAACGTGGTGGTCAGCACCGACCAGCCGCTGCCCGCGCTGAACCTGGTGAAGCAGGCCCACCAGCCGCTGCCCGGCCTCATCACGGTCGGCACGCCCGTGCCGTACGACTTCGTGGTGACCAACTCCGGGAACGTGGCGATCGACAACCTGGGCGTCAACGACCCCAAGGTCGGACCGGTCAGCTGCCCCGTCGTCACCCTGGCCCCGGGCGAGACCGTCACCTGCACGGCCACCTACCTGGTGACCGCCGCCGACGCCGCGGCCGGACAGATCGCCAACACCGCCGTGGCCACCGGCACCGCCGGCGGCAACCCGATCGAGTCCCCGCCCGCCTCCGAGACCGTGCCGGTCGTGGCGCCACCGGGCATCAACCTGACCAAGCACGTCGACGCCCCCGGACCGTTCGCGGTCGGGGAGACGGTGCCGTACAGCTACGTGGTCACCAACACCGGCGGCGTCCAGGTGACCGCCGTCGGCGTGACCGACGACCGCGTCACCGGCATCACCTGCGACGCCGGCACCCTGGCCCCGGCCGGCAGCCCCGGCGACAGCACCACCTGCCACGGCAGCTACGTCGTCACCCAGACGGACGCCGACGCCGGCCAGGTCGTCAACAACGCCCTCGCCCACGGCACGGCCGACGGAGCGCCGATCACCTCCCCGCCCGCCCAGGCCACCGTTCCCGTGGTCTCGACGTCGAGCCTGGGGCTGACGAAGCGGGCGAGCACTCCCGGCCCGGTGAACGTGGGCGACACGGTCACCTACACCTACACGGTCGCCAACACGGGTGCGACGACGCTGAACAGCGTGAAGGTCGCGGACGACCACGTCACGCCGGTGACCTGCTCCGGGACGACGCTCGGTCCCGGGCAGAGCACGACGTGCACCGGTACCTATGTGGTGACGGCCGCGGACGCGGTGGCGGGACACGTCACCAATGTGGCGACGGCCGATGCTCTCAACCCGCAGGGCGTGCACGTCGAGAGTCCGCCGGCGCAGGTCACGGTCGAGGTGGTGGCCGTCGCGAGCCTGTCGCTGGCGAAGCGGGCGAGCACCGCCGGTCCGGTGGACGTGGGGGACACGATCACCTACACGTACACGGTCACCAACACGGGTACGGCCGCGGTGCACGGCCTGACGGTGACGGACGACAAGGTCTCGCCGGTGACCTGCGTGGCGACGACGCTGGCGGCCGGGCAGGGTACGACGTGCAGTGGCAGCTACGTGGTGACCACGGCGGATGCGGTGGCGGGGCATGTGCTCAACGTGGCGACGGCGAACGGTCTCAACCCGGAGGGCGGGCCGGTGGCCAGTCCGCCGGCGCAGGAGACGGTGCCGGTGACCTCGGTTGCGAGCCTGTCGCTGGCGAAGCGGGCGAGTACCGCCGGTCCGGTGGACGTGGGGGACACGATCACGTACACGTACACGGTGACGAACACCGGTACGGCTGCGGTGCACGGCCTGACGGTGACGGACGACAAGGTCTCGCCGGTGACCTGCGTGGCGACGACGCTGGCAGCCGGGCAGAGCACGACCTGCACCGGCAGCTACGTGGTGACCAGCGCGGACACGGCGGCCGGCAGCGTGACGAACCACGCCACGGCCAACGGTCTCGACCCGCAGGGTCGGCCCGTCCAGAGCCCGCAGGCGCAGGCCACCGTGCCGGTGGCGGGCGCCACGTCGAGCCTGTCGCTGACGAAGCGGGCCGACCTGCCCGGTCCGGTGCACGTGGGTGACACGATCACCTACACCTACACGGTCACCAACACCGGCACGACCGCGCTGACCGACCTGACCGTCGACGACAACCGGGTCTCGGACATCACGTGTGCCGAGACGTCCCTCGCTCCCGGGCAGAGCACGACCTGCACCGGCGGCTACGTGGTCACCGAGCACGACGCCTCGGCGGGTCACGTCACCAACCGTGCGACGGCCGACGCCCTGGACCCGGACCGCCGGCCCGTCCAGAGCCCGCCCGTCGAGCTCTGCATCACCGTCGAGGAGGAGTGGTCGCCGCCGCACCACGGTCACAAGTCGGCGCGTCCCGAGTCCTTCGACTACATCGACCACCTCAACCACTTCGGCTACTTCGGCTACCCGGCCGAGGCCGCGTGACCGGCGAGCGGTCCGGGCCGCCGGCCGACCCGGTTCCGATAGCCGGCCCGGGTCCGGTACCCGGTCCGGCGCCGTCGTTCCGGCGGCGTCGGACGGTGCCTCCCGGGTACCCCGCCAGTGAGGTCGCGCGGCCGCCTCCGTGACTCCGTCCTGACGGAGCGCGGAACCGGCGACCGGTGACGACCCGGCTCCCGCCCCACCCAGCGGCCCCACCGGCGATCCGTCCGGTGGGGCCGCTGCGGCGGAAGGGGAGGCGGGGCGTGCGGGGTCTCCGGGTCGATGCCGCCGCTGCCCCTCCGGGCTTCGTCGAGGCCGCAGCTCCGGGTGCGCAGCCGGACGCAGCCGGAGGCGAAGTCGGCGCGGCTCCGTTCGCCCGTGCCGAACGGCTACCCGGCGGCCAGCTCGGCGGCGTAGCGGTCGGCGGCCTCCGCCAGGCTGTCGAGGTGCCGGTTCGGGTGGCCGTGGTCCCCGAGGAGCCGGCGCGCGGCGGCGAGGTCGCCGTCCAGGAGTTCGCAGAGGACCACCAGGGCGATGGACGGGGGCATGTGGCGCCGGGTCGTCCACCGCTGGACCGCGGGCATGCCCTCGTGCGCCAGGACCTCCCGCAGCTCCTCGATCACCGGCGCGAGCCAGAGCGCCTTCAGCGCGTACTCGCCGCGGCCGGCGAAGGTCCGGGAGAGGCCGGCCAGCAGCTGGGCCGGGTACTCCTCGACCGGCTCGGCGAAGTCGGGGTAGTCCTTGGCGAACTCCTCCCAGTCGGCGTCGAGTTCGGCGATCTGCGCGGGGAGCACCGGCCACCGGGCGTAGCTCTCCTCGGAGCGGGTGAACACCTCGCGCAGCAGGGGGTAGGAGAGCTCGGTGGCGCGGGAGAGCAGCACCGCGTCGTAGAGGTCCTTGCCCTGCGGGTGGGAGTCGGAGACCAGCCAGAGGATCTTCCAGGCGAGCGAGAGCTCCGGGGTGGCGGCGAGCAGCGGGGCGCCGACGCCGGGGAGTTCGCAGGGCCGCGGCTCGGCGGGCAGGCTCTCGGTGAAGACGAAGTCCAGCTGGACGGTGCCGCCGGGCACGCCCGGGGCCGTCCACGGCAGCACCAGCCGGCGTCCGGGGACCCGGCCGTACGTCCAGATCTCGTCGCCGACGGCCCGGTCGGCGTGCAGCCGGACCCCGCCGGTAGCCGTCCCGGAGGAGAGCGCCTCGGCACCGGCGGCCAGCTCGGTGAGCATCCGGCCGGTCCGCTCGTCCTCCAGCAGCCAGTCCGTCGGCCGCACCACGAAGTCCAGGTCGCCCGGCTCCCGGGCCTGTTCGCCGTACCAGGCGCGCAGCAGGACGCTGCCGCGCAGGACGAGGTGCCCCGCCCACGGGGAGGCGGCGACGGCGGACAGGACGGTGGTCAGCGCCTCGCGCCGGGCGGTCAGCCAGCGCTCGGCGAGCAGCGGGTCGCCGAAGACGGGTTCGCTCGGCCGCAGGGCCCGGGCGTAGCCGGCGAGCGCGGGGTCGAAGACCGGCTGCTGGCGCACCCCCTCGGCGTCGATCGGCAGGATGGACCGGGGCAGGTCCCGCTCCTCCCGGACGTCCTCGGACGGGGGCTGCCCCGGCAGCGACAGGCCTTCCCACGGCCCGTGGTCGAGGCCCTCCCAGACGAGGGGCTGCTCCTTGGTCATCGGGTCTCTCCTTCGGTGGTGCGGTCGTTCTCGGTCAGCCAGCCCGCGTCCAGCGCCTCGTCGCTGTCCACGGCGACGAACTCGCGCTCCACGGAGGCGATCCGGTGGCCGTCGGCGGTGAGCTCGGCGAGCAGTGCCTCCAGGCGCCGGCCGGCGGTGGCCAGGCCGACCCGGCGGCACCGCTGGGTGACGAACCACTCGAAGCGGCCGTCCTCGCGCACCCGGCGCGGGTTGTGCGACAGGTGGGCGCCGTGCCGGACGGCGAGGTCGGCGAGACCGGGCGCCGGGGCGGGCCCGGGCAGCAGCAGTTTGACGTGGTGCTCGAAGTAGCGGGCCGGTCCGTGCGCGGCGGCGTCCCCGTCCTCGGCCGGGACGCCGCGGGCCCACGGCGCGGCCTCGATCTTGGTGCGCAGCACGGCGAACCCGGCCCCGGCCAGCCGCCGCGCCGTCCGGGCGGCCGTCCCGGCGACCTCGTCCAGCGGCCCGGTGGCGCGCAGGGTGAGCATCGGCTGCGAGGGCGCCGTGCCGCGGGCCAGCAGGATGTGGGTGAACTTCAGGCCGTGCTCGGCGGCCCAGGCGGCCAGCGCCTCGGCGGCGCCCGGTCGCACGGTGAGGTGCACCTCGAAGTCGCCCCGGAGCTGGGGCAGGGCGGCCGGGGTGCCGTCGGGGTGTCGGTCGGGGCGGGTGGTGCGCATGACGGCATCGTGCCAGAGGCCTCCGACAGCGGTGGCGGCCGGTGAGGTGCACCGCCGCCCGACCGCCGGACGGGGCGGCGCGGACGGAGCGTCAGATCGTCCTCAGGTAGCCGGGGGCGGCCCAGGCGTCGTCGTCGACCGTGAGCCAGGGGGCGGCCGCGACGGCCGTCGGCGTCGCCCCGGCGAAGGCGACCACCTCCCGGTGCAGGTGCGACTGGTCGGCGTAGCCGGCCTCGGCCGCGACCAGGGCGGGGCGCTGGCCGGCGGCGAGGCGGTGGGCCGCGTGGTCGAAGCGGACGAGCCGGGCCGCGTGCTTGGGCGTCAGGCCGATCTGGTGCCGGAAGCGCGACCAGAGGCGCTTGCGGCTCCAACCCGCCCCGGCTGCCAGTCCGTCGATCCGGACGTTGCCCCGGTGGGCCACCAACTGTCCCCAGGCGAACGCGACTTCCGGATCGACGGCGGGCCCGTCCCGGTACCGGCGGGCGAGCGCGGCCTCGGCGATCGCGAACCGGTCGGCCCAGGAACCGGCGGCACGCAGCCGCTCCTGGGTGCGGGCGGCGTCGCGGCCCCACAGGTCGTCGAGGCGGACGATCCCGCCGCGCAGGTCCCCGGTGGGCCCCAGGACGGCGTGCGCGACCACCGGCGACAGCCGGATCTGCAGGCACTCGACGTCCCGTCCGCGCCCGCGCAGGCCGTGCGGCGCGAGTCCGACGACGACGCTGCCGGTCTCCTGCGGGCCGCCCTCGGCGCCGCCGACGGCGAGCGGGGCGTCGCCGAGGTCGACGGCCACGGTGACGGCCGGATAGGGGACCACCTCCAGGTCGAGGGGGCCGGCGGTGCGGGCGCGGAATCCCGCCATGGCGATGCCCCCGATCCGGCCGGGGGGCACGGGAGTTGTGACGTCCCACAGCGGCGCGGCGGCGCGGGGCGTCTCGACGGGTCGCATGCCGCCAGGCTACGGGACATTCGTCCAAGACCGGCGGCCCCGGGGGCGGCGAACCTGGTGGCCCCGGGCAGGGAGCCCGGGACGGGAAAGGACCGCTCGTGACGCACCCGCTCGTGACGCACCCACCGATCGACCCCTTCGGGTCGGCCGTCGAACTCGCCGCCGCCGTCCGCCACAAGGAGGTGAGCCCGGTCGAGGCGGCCGACCACTACCTCGCGCGGATGGACGAGCTCGACCCCGGGCTGAACGCCTTCTGCCACCGCGACGACGACGCCGTCCGCAGGGCCGCGGCCGCCGCGGCCGACGCGGTGGTGCGGGCCGGGTCGACCGACGACCTCCCGCCGTTCCTCGGCGTCCCGCTGCCGGTCAAGGACCTCCGGGACGTCTTCGGCTGGCCCACCACCCACGGTTCGGCCGGTGCCTCCCGGGAGCCGGCCGCGGCCTCGGACCCGGTGGTCCGGCGGTTCGTGGCCGCGGGGTTCGTGCTGCTCGGCAAGACCACCACCTCCGAGTTCGGCACGCTGCCCTTCACCGAGAGCGAGGCGCTCGGCATCGCGCGCAACCCGTGGGACCCGGACCGGACTCCGGGCGGCTCGTCGAGCGGCGCGGGCGTCGCCGTCGCCGCCGGAATGGCGCCCCTCGCGCACGCCGAGGACGGCGGCGGCTCGATCCGCATCCCCGCCTCGTGCACCGGCCTGGTCGGCCTGAAGCCCACGCGCGGGCGGGTGACCGGCGCGACCGTGGCCGTGGAGGGGCTCGGCTCCAGCGGGGTGGTGACCCGCTCCGTGGCCGACACCGCGGCCGTCCTGGACGTGCTCGCCCGGCACGACCCGGGTGCCTGGTGGTCGCCGCCGTCCCCGGCCGGCTCCTTCGCCGACGCGATGTGGGCGGACCCGCCCGCCGGGCTGCGGATCGGCGTGCTCGTCGACTCCCCGGTCGAGGGGGTGGCGGTGGACCCGGCGTGCGCGGCGGCCGTCGCCCTGGCCCTGGGCACGCTCGAAGCGGCCGGCCACCACATCGTCGACACCCGCCTCCCGCTGCCCCGGACCGACCAACTGGTCACGGCGTTCACGACGATGTGGAACATCGGCGGCGCCGGGGTGCCGCTCGCCGATCCGGAGCGGATCGAGCCGCACAACCGGGCCCTGCGCGACGCGGCGCGGTCGGTCGACTCCTGGGCCTACGCGGAGGGGGTGCTCGCGGCCCAGCGGCTGTCGCGGCGCGTCGTCGAGGGCTTCACCGCCGGCTTCGACCTGCTGGTCACGCCCACCATGGCGTGCCTGCCGCCGCGGATCGGCGCCTGGCGGGCGGGCACCGACGAGGACCCCCTGATGGCGCTGCGGAACAGCTATCCGATGGGGGTCTTCACCTCCCTGTTCAACGTGACCGGGCAGCCGGCGGTCTCGCTGCCGCTCCACCACGACGGCGCCACCGGCCTGCCGGTCGGCGTCCAGCTCGTCGCCGCACCGTGGCGGGAGGACCTCCTCCTCCAGGTGTCCCGGACCCTGGAGCTCGCCCACCCCTGGAGCGACCGCCGCCCGCCGGGCTCCGGCGGTGGCCGCGGGCCCGGGAGCAGGTAGCCCGGGCCGCGGGGCGTGATCCGGGCCGGGGGCGACCACGGGGGTGTCGCCCCAGAGCCCCGGACGGCGCCCCGGACGGCGCCCCGCCCGGGGCCGGGGATACTGGCCGGATGCGAACGTACTCACCGGCCGCCGCGGTCGTGAACCTGCTGCTGGGGGTGCCGGCCGTGGTGCCGCTCTGGCTGCTCTGGTACTTCGCCGTCAACTGGCCGTTGGCGGCGCTGGGGTGGACGGTGGGGGAGCCGACCGAGAACGACGGCCCGCTGCCGTGGCTGGTGCTGTGCGGGCCGGTGGTGCTGGCCTCCGCGGCGCTGTGGTGGCTGGCGAACGAGGGCGTCCGGGGCCGGGCGGGGCGGTCCGGGCGGGCCGTCGGCGGGTGGGTGTACTGGTCGCTGAGTGCGGGGCTGACCCTGCTGCCCACGGGCGTGCTCATCGGGATGTCGTAGCGGCCGGGGCGGTCTCGGCGGTCGTAGCGGCCGGGGTGGTCGGGGCGGTCGGGGCGGTCGGGGCGGTCAGCAGGGCCGTGACGGCGGCGAGCAGGGCGGTGGCACCGGCCAGGAGGAGCACCGTGGTGGGGGTGGTGCGGTCGACGACGGCGCCGCCGAGCAGGGCGGCGATCCCGATGGTGGCCTGGAAGGAGGCTGTGAACAGGACGCCCGCGGCCTCGGGGGCGTGCGGGGCGGCGGCGAGGAACCAGCTGAGCGAGCAGACCGGGACGGCGCCGTAGGCCACGCCCCAGAGCAGCAGCAGCGCGGTGGCGCCGGGGCCGGTGGTGCCGAGGAGGGGCAGCAGGAGGGTGGCGGCGGCCAGCAGGGCGGCCGCCGCGGTGAACACCGGGCGCAGGGCGCGGGCGGCGCGCCGGCCGGCGAGCAGGTTGCCGAGCAGGCCGGCGGCGCCGTAGGCGAGCAGCAGTCCGCCGATCAGGCCAGGTCCGGCGTGGGTGACCTCGGCCAGGAACGGTGTGACGTAGGTGTAGCCGCCGAAGTGGGCGAGGACGATCAGGAAGGTCACCGCCAGGCCGGTGCGGGTGCCCCGGCCGGCGAGCAGTCCGCGCAGCACGCCGAGGCCGGTGGTGGTGGCCGGCGGCGCCAGCGGGGGCAGGCTCCACAGCAGGGCGGCCAGGGCCAGCAGGGTGAGGACGCCCATCGCGGCGAAGGCCGCGCGCCAGCCGGCGAGCGAGCCGAGCAGCACCCCGGCCGGGACGCCGAGCACGGAGCCGAGCGGGACGGCGGTGAAGATCACGGTGTTGGCGAGGGCCTGCCGGTCCGGCGGGACGAGCCGCGGGGCGAGCCCCGAGCCGATCGACCAGAAGGCGCCGATGACCAGGCCGAGGGCGACCCGGGCCGCCAGCACCGCCCCGTACCCGGGGGCGAAGGCGTTCAGCAGGTCGGCGGCCGCCAGGAGCAGCAGGAGGGCGCAGAGAATGGTGCGGCGGTCGGCCCGGCGGGTCGCGACGGTGACGGCGGGCGCGGCCACCGCGGCGACCAGGCCGGGCAGGGTCATCATCAGCCCGGCGGTGCCGTCGGAGATCCGGAAGGTGTCGCCGATCGGCGTGAGCAGGCCGACCGGCAGGATCTCGGTGGTGACGATGGCGAAGACGCCCGCGGTGACGGCGAGGACGGCGGGCCACCCGCCGGTCCGGGCACGGGCCCGGCGTTTCGGCGGGGAGTGCGGGGCGGGGCGGGCGGTGTCGGGCATGGCGGTGTCGGGCATGGGGGTGTTCCTGTCCGGGCACGGTGCGTGATCGATGCCCGAAGTCCACCAAGCCGGAGGGGCGTTGGGCTGGCGAGAATCGGACGTCAACGATCCCGCGGCCGCCCCGGCCGTGCCCGGCGCGAGGCGATGGCCGACGAGGCGGCGGCGGGGCCGGCGGCCGACGACCGCCCGTCACCGCCCGTCACCGCCCGCCACCGCCCGGAGCGGCCTACCCCTGTCCCCCCGCGGCCGCCGCCCCCGAGCCCCCTGCCGCGTCCTTGGCGAACGGCACGGTGCCGGTGTTGGCGACGTGCCGGGCCGCGACCCATGCGTTGCGGTCGCGCAGCAGGTACCAGATGTCGTTGCCGTCGATGTTCTGCGCCCTGACCTTGGACCGCAGCCCGATCTTGGCGCCGAACGGGAAGGTGCCGACGACGGAGGAGTCGGTGCTGGGGAACTCCCGGATGTTGACTCCGATCTCGCTGACAACGGTCCCGAAAGGCTCGCTGGGTGTACCCATCTTTTCCTCGCTCTTCCTTCGTCGACGGCACATGGCCCGAGGCGGCACGGGTCCGGCAAGCGTGACCGCGACGGTCCCCCGTGCCGCCGCGAGCCTAGGAGAGCGACCGGCGCGATCGGCCGCTTCGGCGGCTTCGCGGCGGTCGGTTCGCCCGGACGGGCCACCCGTGGGGCGTCGCGCCGCACCGGGTGCGCGGGGTCTCGCGGCCCGGGCGGGTGAGCTTCTCGGGGGAGCGGACGATGGAGAGGGCGGTGATCCGGCCGTCGTCGAGGCGCAGGGCCGCGACGCCGGCGCCCTCCCCGGCGAGGTCGACGACCGGACCCGGGCCGCCGTTGACCGGGACCGGCCGGACGGCGGCGGTTCGGCGGACCCGGGCGGCCCGGATGCCTCGGGTCAGATCCGGTCGGCGGACCAGGCCGGATCGCGGCCGGTGAGGGCCAGCAGCAGGTCCTCGGTGTCGGCGCCCGGCGGCGGGGTGCGCGGCGGGTCGAAGCGGCCGGTGCCCACCAGGTCGCGGTAGCCGCGGAACTCGGCGAGCGCGTACCGGGCGGCGTCCGGCGGCATCCGGCCGCGCTCGCCGAGCGCTCGGGAGAGGTCCCAGCCGTGCACGACCGTCTCGGCGGTCAGCTCCCGGGCGTACCCGCCGGCGTCCCGCAGGCCGTACGGGAGGTGGACCAGGAAGTCGGGGGCGCCGGGGCGGTTGAGCGCGCGCTGCGCGCTGCGCACCGCCATCGCCCAGACGCCCAGCGGGTTGCGGCCGAGCACGTCGCCCTCGAAGCGGTGGCCGATCTGCTCCGGGGTGTAGCCGGCGACCGCCTGGCACACCCACAGGTGCTGGGCCGCCACATGGTTGACCAGCGTGCGCACATCCCAGTCGCGGCACGGGGTGGGCGCTGTCCAGAGGTCCTCGGACATCGAGCGCAGCAGCCGGGCCGTTTCGGCGCCGGCGGCCGCGTACTGTGCGCGGACCTCAGCGTGGAATCCGGGTGGGTGGGGACATTCCATCGCCGGGCCTCCGTCTCCTGCCCTGCTCACTCCCAGTAAACCGCTACGGGGCGTGACGCGCCAGGGGAATCGGAGCCCGTTGTCCTGCGGATCTTCGGAGACCGGCACCGTTCGCGATCACCGTCCGTGGCGGTGGTGAGGCGCTCTGGTGGCGGCCCGGGGGGCGGATGTAGTGTCCATGCCATGACGACCGCCCGGCGCCGGGTCGCCCTCACCGCGACCCTCATCGGCGCTCTCGCCGCCACCGTCCTCCCCGCCGCCGCCACCGCCGCGACCGCGCAGCCGGCCCGCCCGTCCTGTCGGACCGTCGACTCCGCGCCGCTCGACCGCGAGCAGGCGCGCACCGCCGACCCGCGGACCGCCGCACTGACCGAGCGCGGGGGCTTCGGCGACTTCGTCCGCCGCTTCCCCGCCGCGCTCTGCTCCGCGCGCGGCGCCGCCGGGGCCGGCCGGATCGTCGACGCCTGGGGCGAGGCGCTCTGGCGGGCCGGCGTCGACCGCGCCCAGGGTCGCCGCCCCGGCGGGGACCTGCCGGTCGGCGACGACCGTCCGCTGTACTGGACCAGGGTCGCCATGACCGTCCAACTCGCCCGCTGGCAGCCGGACTTCACCATTGACGCGGCGGCCCTGCGGCAGCGCTTCGAGGATGCCTCGCGCGGGCTGTCCGACAGCGGGTTCGGTGCCCGCCACGGCGTGCGCCGGATCTTCGTGAGCGGCTTCGACCCCTTCGGCCTGGACGCCGAGCCGCGCCGCGCCAACCCCTCGGGATCGGCGGTGCTGCAACTGGACGGACGGCGGATCACCCTCGCCGACGGCACCCCGGCCGAGATCCAGGCGGTGGTGTTCCCGGTCCGCTACGGCGACTTCGACCGCGGCATCGTCGAGCGCGCGTTCGGCCCGCGGCTCGCCCCCGGCCACCGCTCCGCCGACCTCATCACCACCATCAGCCAGGGCTACCCCGGACTGTTCACCCTGGAGGCCTGGGCCGGCCGCTCCCGCTCCGCCGACCCCTACCCGGACAACGCCGGCGCGCTCTCCGGCGGTACCCGCGACCACCCCGTCACCGCCCCCGGGCTCGGCCCCGGCGCCGAGTTCATCGCCACCAGCCTGCCCACCGGGCCGATGACGGCCGTTCAGCAGCCCTTCCCGGTCCGGCTGAACACCACCGTCACCGAGATCCCCGCCGGGGCGAGCGCCCCCGTCGACCGGGCGAACGGCCCGACCCCCGGCTCGCGCGCGGTCGCCGGCGGCGGCGGGGGCTACCTCTCCAACGAGGTCGCCTACCGCACCAACCGGCTGCGCCTGGAGCTCGCCCCGGAGCTGCCCGGCGGCCATCTGCACACCCCGGTGCTCACAGGCCTGCCGGAGCGGACGGACCAGCTCACCGGGCCGGTCTTCGAGCAGAACGAGGCCGCGATCGCCGGCGAGGTCCTGGAGGTCCTGCGGCACAGCGCGGGCTGACGGCACGGCGCGGGCTGGCGGCACGGCGCGGGCTGGCGGCACGGCGCGGGCCGACGGCTCCGCACGGGGCGCGGCGGAGGCGGACCGGGGGACGAAGGCGGGCACGGCCGCCGGCCCGTCCGGCCGGGCGCCGGGGAGCGATCCCCGGGGCGCCCGGACCGGGCGGGCCTTCGCCGTGCCGGATCGGTACCAGCCGGCTGCCAGCGCCGTACCAGCGCGGCCCGGCACGGTGGCAGCCGACCCGGCCGAACGGGCCCCGGTCCGCTCGGCCCCCGATCCGCAACGCTTCCCCGGAGAACCGCCATGACGACCCCGCCACCCTCGCCCCGCCGCTGGTGGGGGTTGGGCGCCCTGGTGATCAGCGTCCTCGTGATCTCACTGGACGGCACGATCATCAACGTCGCCCTGCCCACGCTCTCCCGGGAGCTGGGCGCCTCCACCACCCAGCTCCAGTGGATCAGCGGCGGCTACCTGCTGACCTTCGCCGCCGTCATGCTCCCGGTCGGCGTGCTGGGCGACCGCTTCGGCCACAAGCGGCTGCTGCTCGCCGGCATCGCCGTCTTCGGCGCCGCCTCGGCCGTCGGCGTCCTGGCGGACGGTCCCGGCCCGGTGATCGCGGTCCGCGCCCTGATGGGCGTCGGCGCCGCCATGATCATGCCGCTCACCATGGCGATCCTGCCCAGGATGTTCGCCAGGGACGAGCTGGACAAGGCCGTCGGCACCTGGACCGCCGCCGCGTCGATCGGCATGCCGGTCGGCCCGTTGGTCGGCGGCTGGCTGCTCAACCACTTCTGGTGGGGCTCGGTCTTCGTCTTCAACCTCCCCGTGGCGGTGGCGGCCCTGGTCGCGGTCGCCGTCCTGCTGCCCGCCGACCCGGCGCCCGCCCGGCGCGCCGGGGCCGGCCGCCGGGCGCCCGCCTTCGACGGTCCCGGCGCCCTGCTCGGCGCCCTGGGCATCACCGGGCTGGTCCAGGGCTCCGTCCTGGTGCCGGAGGACGGCTGGGGCTCCGTCGAGGTGCTCGGCACGCTGGGCGCCGGTGCGCTGCTGCTGGCCGCCCTGGTGGTCCGCGAGCGCCGGGCCGCCGCCCCGCTGGTCGACCTCGGCCTGCTCGGCGACCGCAGGTTCCGGTGGGGCGCGGTCGTCGCGACCTTCGTCAACTTCTGCGTCATGGGCATCCTGTTCGTGGTGCCGCAGTACCTGGGGTCGGTGCTCGGCCACAGCGCCTTCGGCACCGGACTGCGCCTGCTGCCGCTGATCGGCGGCCTGGTGGTGGGCGCCCAGCTCGCCGAGGCCTTCGTCCCCCGGGTCGGACCGCGCGTCGTCATCCCGCTCGGCCTGCTGGTGCTGGCCGGCGGCACCCTGCTGGGCGCCCGGTCGACCGTCGCCGACGGCTACGGCTTCGCGGCCCTCTGGCTGGCCCTCACCGGCGCCGGATTCGGCCTGGCGATCGTCCCGAGCACCAGCATGGTCCTCGGCTCGCTGCCCGAGGAGGGCGCGGGCGCCGGTTCCAGCCTGCTGGAGACCCTGCAGCAGGTCGGCGGTGTGCTCGGTGTCGCGGGCCTGGGCAGTCTGCTCAGCTCCGGCTACCTCGACCGGCTCTCCACCGGCGGCCTGCCGGACGAGGCCGCCCGGGCGGCCCGGGACTCGGTGACCGGCGCGAACGCGGTGGCCGCCCAGCTGGACGACCCCGGGCTGCTGGCCTCCGCGCACGCCGCCTTCGTGCACGGCAGCAACCTGGTGCTGACGGCCTGCGGCCTGGTCGCCCTGGTGGCGGCGCTGCTCGCGGCCGCCTTCGTACCGCCGCGGTCCGCGTTCCCGGCGAAGCCGGCGGGCCGGGGGCGGGGCGGGACGGGGGAGCGGGAGCGGGCGGAGAAGCAGCCGCCGGGTGAGCGGCTCCCGGAGAAGGCACTGGACGGGACCGGGTGACGGCGGGATTTCCCACGGGTCGCGCCGGCGGCCGGTGCGTCCGTGATCGGCATCCTGCCCGGACGGGCCGGCCGTCGCCGCCGAGGCGACAGCCGGCCCGTCCGGGCGTCACCGGGCCGCGGCGTACCGCTCGACCAGATCGCGCTCCGCGTCCCGCAGGTAGGCGGTCATCTCGTTGGCCGCCTTCGCGAGCGCGCCCGCGTCGATCAGTTCGAGGATCCTCCGGTTGCGCGCGCCGTACGCGACATGGAACGCGCGCAGGTCGGACACCGCGTGGAAGACGAGCCGCAGTTCGGCCAGGACCCGGCTCATCAGCCCGTCCAGGCGGCGGCTGCCGGCCAGCGCCGTGAGCGCCAGGTGGAAACGGAGGTTGGCGGTGCCCAGGACCCGCCAGTCGGCCTCCGGCCCGGCCGCCTCGAACTCCTCGACGGCCGCTCGGAGCGGGGAGAGGTCGACGGTCCGGCCCCGCAGGTCCCTGATGACCGCCGGCTGCACCACCCGGCGCAGCCGGTACAGGTCGACCACGTCGGCCACGCTCAGCCGCCGGACGAACACGCCCTGGCCGTGCCGATGCTCGACGACCCCTTCGTGCGCCAGCAGCCGGAACGCTTCGCGCAGGGTGTTGCGGGAGACCTTCAGTCCCTTGCTGATGCCGTCCTCGGGCAGCCTGACGTCGGGCAGGTGCTTGCCCTCGGCGATCCGGCGGCGCAGGATCGCCGCGACGTGCTCCGCCTTGCTGCTCCAGCCCGCCTGGGCGAGTTCCTCGGCCCAGTCCTCGTCCTCGTTGCCCGTTCCACTGCCCGTTCCACTGCCCGCTCGGCTGTCCACGGCGCCCCTCCCGGCTCGTCACTCGTGCCGCACCTTCGTACCACCCCTCGCGACGTCCCGTCAGGCGGCAGGAGCAACAATGCGGTTGTTCAACAATCCTCTTGGTGATTCGTCCATTTTCCGGTGAAGTGGATCGGGTGCCACCGGTGCCTTGCGAGCGCTGTCCGGGTGCTGCCACTGTCGGAAGCGAAAGGGCTGTCACCACACCGCAGTTGGGGGAGAATCATGCCACGACCGCCAAAGGGGTTCCCGGGCCGGAACCGCGCCCGCCGACCTGTCCGTGCCACCGGGGGCGACCGCTCGCCGGTCGCGGCCGCGCTGTCCACGGTACTGATCAATGCGGGGTTGGACCTCCACCCCGTCCTGCGACTGGCCGTCGCCGCCGGCCTCCTGGGGCTCGCCCTGGGTGGCCGGCTGATCGTGACGGGCCCCCTGTCGCTGTTCGCCGGGCGCTACCGCGCCGCCGGCGCCCGCAGTCTGAGCCTGTCGGTCAGCTGCGGGCGGGGTCCGGCCCGCCACCTGGCGGTGGGGGTGAGGCTCGGCGACCGCGGAATCGGCATGGCCGCGGCCCTCGGCCCCCTGTCGCCGATGACCACCCTGTCCGCCCTGCTGGACTCCTCCTCCCGCTAGGGAACCGCCGGACGACTCCCGCCGGGCGACTCCCGCCGGGCGCGCGGCGCCGGGGCGTACACCCCCGCGCTTCGTCCACCGGACGCGTCCCCACGCCGCGCCGTCGCCGGGATCCGGGCACCGAACGCCCCGGCCCGGCGGCCGCCGGACAGGCCCCGCCCCGCCTCCGCCGTACGTCGCCCGGACCCTTGGCGGCACGGCACCACCTCCCCCTTTCCCCTCCCTCCGATCCGCCCCGCGCCGGCATCCCCCTGCCGCGAACAACCGACCCGCCGACGAAGGAGATCCCTCCCGATGACCGAGACCCGCACCGCCCTCGCGCCCTCCCACGCCGCCCTGGAGCCCGCCCGCGCCCGGGCGCTGTTCCGGGCCGGCACCGCGGTGCCCACGGCCGGCTGGTGCCTGGGCCGCACCCAGGCCAACATGATCAGCGTGCCCGCGGACTGGGCCGCCGACGTCGCCCGCTTCGCCGAACTCAACCCCGCGCCCTGCCCCGTCCTCGAACAGACCGCTCCCGGCGCCCGTACCAGCGTCCTGGCCCCCGGCGCGGACCTCGCCACCGACCTGCCCCGCTACCGGGTCTGGCACGACGGCCGGTGGCAGGAGCACTCCGACGTCACCGCCCACTGGCGCGACGACCTCGTCACCTTCCTCATCGGCTGCTCCTTCACCTTCGAGTCCGCGCTGCTGGAGGCCGGCATCCCGCTGCGCCACGTCGCCGAGGGCCGCAACGTCGCGATGTACCGAACGGCCCGGGCGTGCGTCCCCGCCGGACGGCTGCACGGCCCGATGGTGGTCTCCATGCGGGCCGTCCCCCGGGACCTGGTCGCCGCCGCGCGGGCGATCACCGCCCGGATGCCGGCCGTGCACGGCGCGCCGGTGGCCGTCGGCGAGCCCGGGGACCGCTCCAACGCCGAACTCGGCATCCCGGACCTGGACCGGCCCGACTTCGGCGACCCGACCGTGATCGGCCCCGACGACGTCCCGGTGTTCTGGGCCTGCGGTGTCACCCCCCAGTCGGCCCTGATGGCCTCCCGCCCGCCCTTCGCGATCACCCACGCGCCGGGGCACATGTTCGTGACCGACAGGTTCGACCGCGACTACCTGGTCGCCGAGAAGGGCTGACCGGTCGCCATGGACATCCTCCGGTACGGCAGTCGGGCCCTGCTGGTCGAGGTCGCCGACCTCGACGAGGCGGCCCGGCTGCACGCCGCGCTGGTGCGCGAACCGCTCCCCGGAACGCTGGAACTCGTTCCCGCCGCCCGAACCGTCCTGGTGCGCTACGACCCCGGGGCCACCGGCCCGGACCGGCTCGCCGACGCCCTGCGCGCCGTCGACCTGCCGGCGACCGCCCCCGCCGCCACCGCCCCCGCCGCCACCGCCCCCGCCACCGATGCCGCCGGGACCGTCGAGATCCCGGTCCGCTACGACGGTGCGGACCTGGCGGAGGTGGCCCGCCTGTGCGGCCTGACGGTCCCCGAGGTCATCGCCCGCCACTGCGCCGCCACCTACCGCGTGGCGTTCTGCGGCTTCGCTCCCGGATTCGCCTACCTGAGCGGGGTCGACCCCGCTCTGCGGGTACCGCGCCGCGCCGTCCCGCGCACCCGGGTGCCGGCGGGCGCGGTCGCCCTCGCCGACGAGTTCACCGGCGTCTACCCCCGCGAGTCGCCCGGCGGCTGGCACCTGCTCGGCGTCACCGGCCTGTCCCTGTGGGACACCGGGGCCGACCCGCCGACGCCGCTGGCACCCGGCACGGCCGTCCGCTTCACGCCGGCCGACCCGCCGCACCTCCCGCACCCCTCGCACCTCCCGCACTCCTCGCACCCGTCGCACCCCTGAAGGAACCCGACGCGGCACCCCGCCCCCGGCGGGCGGGGTGCTTCCGGGAACGGGTGCGGGCCCGGCCGCACCGCACGCGGCCACCCACCCCTCCTGCCAGGACCGCCACGTCACACCGACCACCACCCCACGGAGGACCAGATGACCGGCAGCCCCGCGATCCCCGCCCGACGCCTGCGGGTGGTCCACCCCGGTTTCGGCGCCACCGTCCAGGACCTGGGCCGCCCCGGCCGCGCCGCGCTGGGTGTCGGGCGCTCCGGCGCCGCCGACGGCCGCAGCCTGCGCCTGGCCAACCGGCTCGTCGGCAACCGGGAGGAAGCCGCCGCCATCGAGGCACCCCTGGGCGGGCTCGTCCTGGACATCGGCCACCACACCACCGTCGCCCTCACCGGCGCGCCCTGCCCCGCCCACGCCGACGGCCGCGCCGTCGATCTCAACGCCCCCGTCGGACTGGCCCCCGGCAGCCGGCTGACCATCGGCGTCCCGTACGAGGGCCTGCGGGTCTACCTCGCCGTACGCGGTGGCGTGGACCTTCCGCCGGTCCTGGGCTCCCGATCGACCGACACCCTCTCCGGGATCGGCCCCGCCCGCCTCGCGGCCGGCGACCTCCTGCCGGTCGGCGACCTCACGGCCGGCTGGCCCGCGGCGGACTTCGCCCCCCAGCGGGCGCTGCCCTCCGAGCCCGTCCTGCGGATCCTGCCCGGCCCCCGGGACGACTGGTTCACGCCCGAATCCCTCGCCGCGCTGTGTGCCCGGCCCTACCTGGTCACCGACCGGAGCGACCGCGTCGGCATGCGGCTGACCGGGCCGGTGCTGCACCGCGCCCGCCCCGGCGAACTGCCCTCCGAGGCCGCGGTGCCGGGCGCGCTGCAGGTACCGCCGGACGGGCAGCCGATCCTCTTCCTCGCCGACCACCCGGTCACCGGCGGCTACCCCGTCATCGCGGCCGTCCACGAGGACGACCTCCCGCTCGCCGCCCAGACCCGCCCCGGCCAGTCCCTGCGCTTCCGGGCGGTGTGACCGCGCGGGACCACCCGCAGCACGGCCCCGGCGTCCGGTCGGGAGCGCGTCGACGGTCGAGGCGTGCCGGACGGACCACGAGCGCCCCTCGGGAGCCCCGGACACCGCCGGCCTGCGAGCGGACCGTGAACGTCCCTCCGACCCCGGAGGGGCCGACGTCGCCGGGCCGACCCCGACCGCTACCCCGCCGCCGGGGCCGGCGCGGCACCGACCGGGGGAAGGGCCCGATCGCCCCCTGCGCGCGGAACGGGCGGCCGGACGGCGGACCCGGGCGGCGGTGGGCGCGGTCTGCACGCTCGGGGCGTCGATCACACACGCGCCCGGCCCGCTGGGGCGCACCCGTCGTCGGGGCAGGCCGCTGAGCCGATCGAACACGCCGCCGCGCCGCGGTGGTCCGGGGTGGGTACGCGCGCGGGAGGTGGCGCCACGGGACCCCGGTCCGGTCCGCGGACAGGACCGCGTCGAGGATGTCCCGCAGGCCGTGCTCGGGTGGGTGTGCGGTGTCCGGCGTCCTGCCCCGGCGGCCGGGCGGGTGTCAGGACGGCCCGGCCGCCAGGGCCAGCGCCCCTTCCACCGGGACCCGCCGGCCGCGCTCGTACGCGGCCTCGGCGGCCGACCGGTCCAGCGCCGCCGCGACCGCCCCGGCGGCCCGGCGCACCTCCGGGCTGCGGTCGTCGCGGTAGCCGTGCAGGGTGTGGGCGGCGCCCAGCAGTTCGGCGGCCCGCCCGGGTTCGCCGCGGGCGGCGGCCAGCGCGGCGACGCCCTCCAGCAGCTGCGCCGCGGCCTGCTGGTGGACGATCTCCTCGCGGCCGAGCTCCCGGACGGCCTCGGCGTGCCACCGGGCCGCCTCCGCGAGGTCGCCCTCCTGCTCGGCCAGGCAGCCGAGTTGGCCGTAGGCCAGGGCGACGGTCCGGATCGCGTGGCCGCCGGGCGCGATGCCGTCCAGCAGCTCCACGGCCCGGGTCAGCGGCGTCCGGGCCCCGGGCAGGTCGCCGGCCGCACGGAGCAGCCGGCTCACCGCGACGTGCCCCTCCACGGCGCTGTCGAAGTCCCCGGCCCGCTCCGCGGTGCGCGCCCCCTGCCGGATCTCCTCCAGACCGCGGGCCGGGTCGCCCGCCGCGGCGCGGGCCCGGCCGAGCCGGATCAGCGGCAGCGCGCCGCCCTCCGGCCCGCCCCGGACGGCGTACGCGTGGGCCTCCTGGCCGAGCCGGACCGCCTCGGCGGCGTCGCCGCGGACCAGGGCCAGCTCCAGCAGCCCGCCGAGCGCGGTGTTCATGCCCCACGGATCGCCCAGCCGGCGGAAGCCCGCGTGGCCCGCGCGCAGTTCGGTGAGCGCCGCGTCGATCCGGCCCGCGTTGAAGGCGAGGTGGCCCAGGCAGACCCGGGCGATCGCCCGCACCCACGGGTCGGTGGCGCCCTCCCGGACGGCCAGCAGCTCCCGCTCGGCCCGCGCGGCGTCGTTCAGGAACAGCGCGGCGACCGGCCGGGCCAGGTGCAGCGCGGGGTGGCCGGGGCGTTCGGGCAGGCAGTCCAGCGTGGTGCGGACGGCCCGCCGCCGGGCCTCGGCGGCGGGCTCCGGACCGTCGGGGCCGTCCGGCCCGTCCGGGTGCTCCGTCATCAGCACCGTGAGGAAGGCGCACAGCGCGTAGGCGTCTGCCAGCTCCGGCGCCCCGGCCGGGGGCCGGCCGCCGGTCAGCCCGTGCACCGCGACGGCCCAGCCGTGCGCCTCGGCCAGCCGGTCGTGCATGATCCAGTACCACATCAGCGCGCCGGTCAGCCGCAGCGCGGTCGCCGCCTCCCGCCGCTCCACCGCCCAGCCGAGCGCGGCGGCGCAGTCGTCCCGCTCGGCGGTCAGCCGCGCCGCCCACACCTCCTGCTCGGCGCCGCGCAGCCCCGGTTCGGCGCGCTCCGCGACGGCGAGCAGCCGGGCGGCGTGCGCGGCGCGCAGCCGCTCCGTCTCGCCGGCCTCGGCCAGGCGCTCGGCGGCGTACGCCCGCACCGTCTCCAGCAGCCCGTAGCGGACCTCGCCCCGGCCGGTCGCGACGACCAGCGACTTGTCGATCAGCGCGGCGATCACGTCGATGACGTCCCGGCCGTCGACGGCGCCGTCGTCGGCGGGCGCGCAGACCACCTCCGCGCTGCGCGGGGTGGCGCCGCCGCGGAAGACCGACAGCCGGCGCAGCACCGCCCGCTCGGTGTCGTCGAGCAGCTCCCAGCTCCAGTCCACCACCGCGCGCAGCGTCCGGTGCCGGGGCGCCGCCGCCCGGCTGCCGGAGCCGAGCAGCCGGAACTGGTCGCCGAGGCGCTCGGCGACCTGGGGGAGGGTCAGGGAGCGCAGCCGGGCGGCGGCGAGCTCGATCGCGAACGGCAGGCCGTCCAGGGCGCGGCAGACGGCGACCACCAGCGGCGCGGTGGTCCCGTCGACCCGGAAGCCGGGGCGCACCGCGGCGGCCCGGTCCGCGAACAGCCGTACCGCGGCGTACCCGGCGGCCTCGGCCGGGCCCGCGCCGGGCGGCGGCAGCGGCAGCGAGGGCACCGGGCAGAGGGTCTCGCCGGTGATGGCCAGCGGCTCGCGGCTGGTGGCCAGCACCCGGACGCCGGGGGCGCCGGCCAGCACCCGGTCGGCGAGCCGGGCCACCGCCTCCACCAGGTGCTCGCAGTTGTCGAGGACCAGCAGCATCCGCCGGCCGGCCAGCGCGTCGACCAGCCGCTTCATCGGCGGCAGCACGGCGACGGCGTCGCCGACCCGGGAGGACTCGACCCGGCCGACCGCGGTGAGCACGGCCTGCGGCAGGTCCCGGGCCGAGCCGACCTGGGCCAGCGGCACCAGCCACACCCCGTCCGGGTGGTCGCCGAGCAGGCCGGCGGCCACCTCGCCGGCCAGCCGGGTCTTGCCCGCGCCCCCGGGGCCGGTGAGGGTCACCAGCCGGGCCTCGCGCAGCAGTGCGGCGATCCGCCCGGACTCCTCCTCGCGGCCGACGAAGCTGGTCAGCGGGGCGGGCAGGTTGGTGCGCCGGCCGCCGCCCGGCCCCGGCGCGGCGGCGCGGGCCGGGGCCGCCGTCCGCAGGTCGCCGCGCAGGATCGCCAGGTGCAGCGCGGCGAGGTCCGGGGACGGGTCGGCGCCGAGCCGTTCGGCGAGCTCCCGGCGGGTGTCCTCGTACACCTCCAGGGCGGCGGCCTGCCGTCCGGTGGCGTGCAGGGCGCGCATCAGCAGGCCGCGCAGCCGCTCGCGCAGCGGGTGCGAGCGGCACAGGCCGTCCAGTTCGGCGACCAGGTGGGCCGCGTCGCCGAGCGCGAGTTCGGCGTCGGCGCGGTCCTCGACGGCGGTCAGCCGCAGCTCTTCCAGCCGGGTGACGGCGGGCCCGGCGAAGGCCGCGTCGGCGACCTCGGCGAGTGCGGGCCCGCGCCACAGGTCGAGCGCCCGGCGCAGGGTCGCGGCGCGCTCGGCCGGGTCGGCGGAGCGCCGGACGGCGGACACCAGCCGTTCGAAGGCCACCGCGTCGATCTCGCCCGGGTCCACGCCGAGCCGGTAGCCGCCCGGGGCCGCGGCGACCAGGTCGCGGCCGCCGGCGCCGCGCAGCCGCGAGACCAGGGTCTGCAGCGCGTTGGCCGGGGCGGCCGGCCGGGAGTCCTCCCACAGGTCGGCGATCAGGCGCTCGGCGGAGACGGCGCGGCCGCCGTCCAGGGCGAGCCGGATGAGCAGGGACCGCAGCCGCTGACCGCTGATCCCGACGGGCCGGGCCGCCGTGTCCCGCAGTTCGAGCGGGCCCAGGATGCCGATGCGCACGTAACCACCCCTCCGGCGGGCCATTCTGTCAGGCGCGCGGGGCCGGGCCGCCCGCCGGTGCCTGCCGCGGTGCGCCCTGCGGAGGTGTCGCGCGCCCGGCGCCGTTCCGGTGGCGGGCCGCCCCGGCGCGCGCCCGTCACGAGCCCCCGGTCGACCGGCGCGCCGATCGTCCGGTTCGCCTCCGACCGGACGCCGCGGGATGAATCCGGACCCCCCTGACCGACCCGGGAAGCGCCCGGCGAGGGGTTATCCGGCGGCGGGCCGCTGCGTAGGGTTCGGGGCCCAGGTCAGGAGCGCTGGCGAAGCCATCCCCCGGGAGGTAGCACCATGACGGAGCCGAAGGCGAACATCCTGCTCGAAGGCGGCGCGGCCGGCGCCGACTTCGCGCGCGTACGCGAGGTCGGCGCCGGTGAGAGCGTCGTCAAGGTCCTCACCGGCAACCGGTACGAGCACTTCCGGCGCACCGGCCGGACGGAGGAGCACGAGGGCGTCCCGCTGGACGTCTTCGAGTGGAGCGGCAACACCTTCGTCGCCGAGTGACGCCCGCCGACTGACGCCCGCCGACTGACGCCCGCCGGGTGACGCCTGGCGGGGGTGCCGGGGGCCGCTTGTCCGGCTCCCGGCACCCCCGCGGACAGGCGCGGGACGAGTGCCCGTCCGCCCACCGCGCGACCGGAGGTTTTCCGGCGGGCGAGCCGGTCCGGAGGACAAATCCCGCCGATTTGGTACAAGATGCCGCCTGCGTGAGCATGGGCCTCCGCTCCACCGAGCGCGCAGGACGCAGGAAAGGCACCACACCCTCATGCAGACCAGCCCGGCCGCGACCCGGCAGGCACCCCCGGCGCCGCCGTCCCCGGCGCCGTCCTCCCCGCCCGCGTCCCCGGCACCGGAGCCCCGCTCCGCCGTCCGCCGGTTCGGCCTGCCGACCGCGACCGCCCTGGTCATGGGCAACATCATCGGCGGCGGCATCTTCATGATCCCCGCCGCGGTGGCGCCGTACGGGACGGTCAGCCTGCTCGCCTTCGCCGTGCTCACCGTCGGCGCGATCGCCCTGGCCCTGGTCTTCGGACGGCTCGCGCGCCGCGACCCGCGCACCGGCGGGCCCTACGTCTACGCCCGCGAGGCCTTCGGCGACTTCGCCGGCTTCCTGGCCGCCTGGTCCTACTGGATCACCACCTGGGTCAGCAACGCCGCCCTCGCCGTCGCCGCCGTCGGCTACCTCGACGTCCTGTGGCCGGCCGTCGGCCGCTCCACCGCGCTCGCCCTCGGCTGCGCGCTGGCCGTCCAGTGGCTGCCCGCGCTCGCCAACCTGGCCGGCACCCGGTACGTCGGCGCCGTCCAACTCGTCGCCACCGTCCTGAAGTTCATCCCGCTGGCGGTTGTCGCGGTGGCCGGCCTCGGCTCCTTCGACCCGGCGAACCTCGGCCCCTTCGACGCGACCGGCGACGGCTGGCTCGGCGGGATGACGGCCGCCGCCGCGATCCTGCTCTTCAGCTACCTCGGCGTGGAGTCGGCCGCGATGAGCGCGGGCCAGGTCCGGGACCCGGAGCGCAACGTCGGCCGGGCCAGCGTGCTCGGCACCGCGGGCGCCGCCGTCGTCTACCTGCTCGGCACGCTCGCCGTGTTCGGCACCGTCGCCCACGAGCGGCTGGTCCACTCCACCGCCCCGTTCTCCGACTCGGTGAACGCCGTCTTCGGCGGCTCCTGGGGCGGCACCGCCGTCGCCGTCGCCGCGCTCGTCTCGATGACCGGCGCGCTCAACGGCTGGACCCTGCTCTCCGCCCAGGCCCCCTACGCCGCCGCCAAGGACGGCCTGTTCCCCGCCGTCTTCGCCACCGAGCGCCGCGGCGTGCCCGTCGTCGGCGTCCTGACCGGCGTCACACTCGCCTCGTTGCTCACCGTCCTCGACTTCGCCTCCGGCGCGAAGGCCGCCTTCGACACCCTGGTGCTGGTCACTACCTTCACCGCGACCGTGCCCTACCTCCTCTCCAGCGCCGCCCAGTTGCGCTGGCTGCTGAGCGGCGACCGCGACCGCGTCGCCCCCGGCCGCCTCGCCCGCGACCTCGTCCTCGCCCTCGGGGCCTTCGCGTTCTCCGCCTGGCTGGTCGCCGGCGCCGGCTACGAGGCCGTCTACCAGGGCGTCCTCTTCCTGGTCGTCGGCGTCCTCGTGCACACCGTCCTCGCCGCCCGCCGCCGCCGGGCCTGACGGGGGCGCCGGGGGCGTCGCGGGAGCCGGGCACGCCGTAAGGTCGGTGCATGAGCGCTCGCGCCGGCGGAACGCCGGACCGGTCGGACCGGACGCTGCGTCATCTCATGGGGGAGGCGCGCTGGTCCGCCCTGCTGGCCGGCGCGCACGTGCGCCGGCACCCGATCGGCGACACCCTGCTGCACCAGGGGGAGGCCGGCACCCATGTGCTCGCCCTGCTCGGCGGGGTCGCCAAGGTGGTCCGCCGGGAGCCGGACGGCGACCTCACCCTGCTCGCCTTCCGCGGCCCCGGCGAGGTGCTGGGCGAGGTGGCGGTGCTGGACGACGGGGTGCGCTCGGCGAGCGTGCAGGCCATAGTGGACTGCTCGGTGGCGGTGGTCACCCGGGCGGCGTTCCTGCGGTTCGTCGCCGACCACGGCCTGTACCCCGTGATGGTCCGCTACGCCCTCGGCCGGCTCAGGGAGTCGGACCTGGCCCGCGGCGGCGGGGACGTGGTGGCCCGGCTGGCGGGCGCCCTGGTGGTGCTGGCCGAGCTCTCCGCCGGCGGGCCGGGCGGCGCGCCGGACCCGGGCGTCACCCTCGCCCTGACCCGCGACGACCTGGCCCAGTACCTCGGCGTCTCCCGGAACACCGTCACCGCCGGTCTCGCCGAGCTGGAGCCGCTGCACGTCGCGTGCGGGCGCAAGCGGATCACCGTCGGGGACCTGGCCGCCCTGCGGAGCGCCGCCGCGGGGGCGGCCGCGGGGACGGCTGAGGGGGCGCACCGCCGCTGACCGGACGTCAGTTCGTGTGACCGTCGTCACGGGTGTTCCGCACCGGGCGGGCACACGGGGGCGGACGTCCTCGGGAAGCTTGGGAACGCGATTTCCCGCACCGAGCACCCGAGGAGACCCGATGCCCGACCCCGGCCGCCCCCAGTCCGACGCCGGCCGCCTGCCCACGGCCACGGCGCAGCCCCACAGCCGCAGCCGGCGGCTCCCCGCGTACCGGGGGATCGTCGCCGTCGACGCCAAGGGCTTCACCGCCCACCCCGCCATCGAGCACGGCGAGATCAGCCGGGCGATCCCGGAGCTGCTGGAGCAGTCCTTCGTCCGGGCCGACCTCGCCGAGGTCTGGGACGACCGGCGGTTCCCCGCCTCGACCGGCGACGGGTACGTCTTCGGCTGCGACCCGGAGTGGATGCCGTTCGTGATCCACCCCTGGCTGCACACCCTCCAGGAGACGCTGGAGGAGTTCAACCGGCACGCGTCGGGGACGGTCGGCCTGCGGCTGCGGGTCGGCCTCAACATCGGGCCGCTGCCGGACCGGGGGCGCGACTTCGACGGCAACGGCACGGCGCGCAACGACACCCACCGGCTGCTCGACTCGCAGCCGGTCAAGGACGCGCTGGCCACGTCGAGGGCGAGCGTCACCCACGTCGCCGCGATTCTCTCCGACCGCTGCTACCAGGACGCGGTGGCCGGCGGCTACACCGGGCGGCACCCCGACCTCTTCACCGAGGTGTCGGCCACCGTCGAGGGCAAGCCCTTCGAGCAGCGGGCCTGGCTGTTCGTGCCCGCGCCGTCGGGGGGCCTGCTGGGGAACGGGAGCGGGAACGGGAGCGGGGACGGGGACGTGAGCGGGGACGGGGGCGGTGGGACGGCGGCGCGGGCCGCGGGCGAGGAGCCGCCCGCGGAGCCCGTGCAGGCCCCGGTGTTCCAGCGGGCCGACGGGGGCAACCTGAACACCGGCACCGTGCGCGGCGGGCAGCACGTCACCAACACCGTGAACAGCCCCGTCCTGGGCACCGTCCTCCAGGGCAGGACCGTCCGGCACACCGGCTCCGTCGGCGGCGACTACGTCGAGGGCGGCAAGGGCGACACGGTCCACGGCGACAAGAACGAGTACCGGCGGTGAGCGCCGACGAGCCGGCCGGCGCGGAGCCGGCCGAGGACCGGGCCGACCTCGACGAGGAGCTCGCCGATCTGGCCGGCTTCCTCACCGGCCGGCCCCACCTCATCTACGCCCCGCACGGGAACATCAACACCGGTTCCGTGCACGGCGGCCAGCGGGTCGAGAACGGCGCCGGACCGGGCGGTCGCGGCCGCCGGCCGGTGGAGGCCCACGAAGGGCCGATCTCCGAACAGGAGATCCGCGAGGCCTGCGCGGGGTTCGCCGAGCCCGCCTGGTTCGCCGCCGCGCTCGCCGAACTGGACGGCGGCGTCCTCTTCCTCCACGGGGAGCCCGGCACGGGCCGCCGGACGGCCGCCCTGAACCTGCTGCACCGGCACAGCGGCGGCAGCCCGGACCTCCGCGCGCTCGACAGCGACGAGAACCTGGCCACCTGGCGCCCCGCCGGTACCGGGGCCCGCGGCTACCTCGTCCACGGCCTCCTGCCGCAGCACCCGCTGGGACCGGCGGTCGTCGCCAACCTGCGCCGCCTGCTCCGCGACGCGCGGTCCCGGATGGTGATCGTCCTCCCGCACGAGCCGGAGCGCGTCCGCGCGCTGGCCCGGGACCTGCACGTGTCCCCGGTGCGGTGCGAACCCCCGCCGCCCCGAGCCGTGTTCGACGCCCGACTGACGGCCGCCGTCCCCGACGAGCACCGGCGGCGGGCGCTGCTGGAGCGGCTGGAGCAGCGGGAATCCGGCCTGCTCGACTCCCTGCTCACCCCGGAACTCGTCCCCGCCCAGGTGGCCGAGCTGGTCACCGCGGTCAGCGTCGCCGACGACGGCGGCCCCGACCCCACCGATCTCCGCGCGCGGCTCAGCTTCCTCGCGGAGGGGGAGGTGCCCGACCTGCTGGAGCGCCTCCACCACGACCCCGACGGCCTGGCCTTCCTGCTGGCCGCCAGTGTCTTCGAAGGACTCGACCACCGCATCGTCCGGGAGGAGGCCGATCGGCTCCTCGCCCTGGCCGACGGGCGGCTCGACTCCGTCCTGCGCGACGGCGGCGACCGGGACACCGGCGACCGGGACGGCGCGGGCCCGCGCGGCAGCCGGGAACGGTCGCGGCCGAACCCGCGCTTCGTCTTCCGCCGCTCGCTGGACGAACTCCTGCACACCGTGCGGGCCCGGTGCGCGCCCGCGGAGATCCGCTCCCACAGCCGCTTCACCTACACCGTCGAACCGGTGGCCTTCACCCGGCACCGGCAGGGGGAGGCCGTCCTGCGGCACGTCTGGCGCCAGTACGGCGAGCTGGCCGCGCTGCTGACGGAGTGGCTGGACACCGTCCCCGCGCGGGAGTCCGACCTCACGGTCCCGGTCGGACACGTCATGGGAATGGCGGCGAGCTGGGGCGGCGGGCGCCGTGCGCTGCGGCACATCCGCGAACTGGCCGGCTCCGAACGCGCGCACAGCCGCACCACGGCCGCGTACGCGCTCGGCATCGCGGCCCGTGACGCCGTCCTGGCCGGTGAGATCAAGTACCACCTCGGCCGCTGGAGCACCGAAGGCGGCTGGCGGCTGCGGTCCACCGTGGCCTTCGCCTGCGGCTCGGAGTTCGGGACCTCCCGCCCGGAGGTCGCCCTTACCCTGCTGCGCGGCGCCCACCGCGGCGCCGAGGGGGACGAACGGCAGGTCGCGCGGGCCGTGACGCTGGCCCTGCGGGCCCTGTTCGCGGCGGGGAACCAGCCGACCGTCTTCCGCAAGCTCGTCGGCTGGGCGGACCGTCCGGGCCCCGTCGCGCCGCTCGTGCTCGACGTCCTGCCCGACCTGATGCGCGGTGATCCCGGATGGTTCCAGGAGCAGGTGCTGACCACCGGGGAGCACGCCGAGCCCTTCCTCGGGCTCGTCCGCCGGTCGCTCGACGAGGAGCAGCGCTTCGACCGGATCTGCGGTGTGCTCCTCGGCTGGTGCCGCGCAGCGGCCTGGGACACCGGGTCGCGTACGGCTGTCGAGACCCTGCTCACCGCGCTCGCCCGGGAGATGAGCCTCGGCGTCCTGCGCCTGTTCGTCGAGTTCGACGGCGACCCCGACCCGGAGATCGTCGGGCGGCCCGTCGTCCGGCACGCCCTGGAGGCCTGGCGCCGGGGCGAGCCGCAGCCCCGTCCCGCCACCGCCCACCCGAACGGAGGAACCCCCCGATGAACGCCGACCTCGATCCGCCCCTCTACACCCGCGCCGCCCGCGCCCCCTGGCGCGAGATCCTGGGCCACCGCTGGTCCGGCCGGCGCGACCGGGCCCTGGTGCTGCGCGACCGTGCCGGCGACCACCACCTCGCCGGAACCGCCCGGCGCCGCTTCGGCACCGACGAGGACGGGCCGGGGCAGGGCGCTCCAGGCCTGTGGGGGTACGACGGCGCGTACCTGGTGCAGCTCGACGAACGGCCGGCCCTGCGGGCGGTCGGCATCCCGACCCCGTACGGCACGGAGTCCTTCGACGTGCACGTGCTCTGGTGGGCCCACGACCCCGTGCAGGTGGTGCGGACCGCCACCGTGCGCGGCTGGTACCCCGTCCGCAAGGACCTCGAAGGGCGGCTGCGCCGGCTCCACGAGCAGTACGCCGCCGCCGGCCGGCGCCTCGGCGCGTCCGAGGTGATGCAGTACCTGGCCGCGCCGTACGCCATGGCCGACTGCGGGCTCGGCTACCGGGTGACGGACGTCTGCGCCCGCGAGAACGCCGACGAACTCCGCCTCGGGGACGGAGGCGGTGCCGGTCTGCCCCGGGGCTGGAACGAGGAGAGCAAGGAGGAGTACGAGTTCTGCCGGCGCGCCGTCCAGCAGGGCCCGGTGTACCTCGCGGCGCTCTGGCTGGCCCGGCGGCCGGAGGAGGTCCGGCAGGTGCTGGACTGGACGGTCGACCACGCGGACCTGCTACGCGGTGCGACCGACTGGCAGGACGCGGTGGCCGGCCTGCTCGGCCGGCTGACGCCGCAGGAGCAGCAGGAGCTCTCCCGGCTGCTGCGCGACCGGCTGGTCGCGCTCGGCCGCTCCGTGCCGGGACCGGCGTCCCCGCCGTCCCCGCCGTCCACGCCACCGCCACCGCCGCCCTCGGCGGCGCCGGAGTTCGGCAAGGTCCGGATCCCGGCCGACGGTTGGGCCGGCGGCATGGCGAACGGTGCGGCCAACGGCGCGGTGAACGGCGTGGTGAACGGGCGCCCGCTGTGAGCCCGATACCCGGCCCGGCTGCCCCGGGCGCCCCGACCCCGCGTGCGGTGGCGGCCATGGAGCGGCTGCTGGCCGCCAACAGCACGGAGCTGACCAGGGCCGACACCAAGGCCGCCGTCCTGCTCGGCTTCGCCGGGGCGGCCCTCGGCGTCTTCGTCCCGCTCAGCCGCAAGGACGGCACGGGGGCCGCCGTCCACGGCTGGGACACCCGGCTGCTGTGGTGGACCGCCGTGCTCAGCGCCCTGTGCGCCGTCGGCTGCTTCCTGTCCGCCATCGCCCCGCGCCACCGCAAGGGGCGCGGGGACGGTGCGAGCGGGCCCGGCTACTTCGAGCACATCGGGCCGGACGCCGGTCGCGGACGGCTGGGCCGGGCCTTCGAGCACATCGGGCGCGACCCGGCCGGGCCGCTGCTCGCCTCGCTCGTCGCGACCAGTGCGATCATCCGGGCCAAGTACCGCTGGATCGAGGCGGGGACGGTCCTGCTGCTGCTGGCGCTGCCCCAGTTCGCCGCGCTGCTCCGGCCGGTGTGACCGCGCCCCGGGCCGGGCCCGCCCGGACCTGCCCGGACCCGGCCGGGCCCGCCGTCGGCCGGGCAGGTCCCCGGGCGGCGGCGCGACGAGGCCGCACAGGTCGGTGACGGCGGTGAGTGCGGCGGCGGGGAGCACGGCGCCGTCCCGGGCGGCCCCGTGCTTGTCGGTGGCGTCCGCTAGCTTCGCGATGGACAACCGGAGCGGGCGGAGGAGGGGCGTCATGACCGATCCCACGAGCGGGACGATCAGCTGGGACGAGGTGCGGGCGCTCATCGCCGCCCGGCTGCCGCAGCGGACGATCGACCGGCTCTCGCCGGTGCCCGCCGCCGAGCTGCGCCATCTGCGCACCCCGCTGCGCAAGCTCCGTACCGAGCTGCTGCGCGAACTCTCCTCGGGCGACCGGCGGCGCTACTCCGCCGCGTACGACCAGCTCGCCGCGCTGCAGTTCGCCGGGATCTTCTCCGCCGCCACCCCGGCGGAGGCCCTGGACTGGCTCACCGCGCGCCGCCTGCTCTCCTTCACCTGGCCGCTTCCCGACGGCGGTTCGATCGGCGCCGACCCCCGCGCCCTCCTGGCGGCCCTGCTCGTGCCGCACCGCGACCCGGCGTTCCAGCGCGAACTCGCCGACCGGCTCGCCGCGTGGCTGCCCGCGCGCGGCGACCGCTTCCGCTGGGTGATCGCCCACGGCCTCGCCGTCTGGTCCGGCGCCGAGGTCCCCGCCACCGACGGCTATCTGACCGGCTGGGTCCGCGAGGGCTCCCTGATGCGCTACGACCACCGCGAGATCGGCGAGTGGTTCGCCGACCAGGGGCTGCGCGCGCCGGTCCCGCACCACGACACGCTGCTCTCCTGGCTGCGCGCCGAGCCCCGGATCGCGGAGTTCGTCCGCCGGCTGTTCGAGGTCCCCGACGCGGGTTCCGAGTTCACCGACCCGTACGCCGCCCGCTCCGGGCCGGACAACGAGTGGCCCAAGGCGCTCGCCGCCCTGGCGGGCGAGGGCCTGCTCGACCGCGCCGAGCTGCTGGACCTCTGCCTCGGCCGGCTGCTGCGCGGCGACCGGCCCGGCAACCTGCGCGGCTTCCTCCGGCTGTACGCCGAACTGGCCCCCGACGCCGAGGAGGTGGCCGCCCGGGCCCGCGACCACGTCCGGCTGGCCGCCGACGGTGCGGCGACCGCCGCGAAGGCCGCCCAGGCGGCCCTGCGGTCCCTGGACACCCGGCTGTCGGCGGAGCTGTTCACCGAGCTGACGGCCGGGATCCTGGCCCGTCCGGAGAAGGCCCTCGCCACCGCGCAGCTGGGCTGGGCCGACGCCGCGCTGCGCCGCGATCCGGCCGGGGCCGACGAGCTGCTGCCCGCCCTCGCGGTGGCCTTCGCCCACCCGGCGCCCGCGGTGCAGGAGCGCGCCCTGCGGCTCGTCGCCCGCCACCTGCCCGACGCCGCCGACCCGGCCGCGGTCGAGGCCGTGCGCGCCGCCGCGACCGGGCTCGGTCCGGCCCTGCGGTCGGACGCGCACCGGCTGCTGGGCGCCCCGCCCGCGACCGCGGAGCCCGCGGTGACGGTGCCGCCCGTGCCGCCCGTTCAGTCCGTGCCACCCGTTCAGACCGTTCGATCCGGGCGGGCCGCCGCGCTGCCGGCCGCACCCGCCGGGCTGTTCGAACTCACCGAGCGGCTGGCCGCGGTGCTGGCCGACGTGGCACCCGACCCCGGCGAGTTCGAGGTCGTGCTGGCCGCGCTGGTCGCCGAGCACCACCGGGACGCGGCCGCCCTCGGCGGCGCGCTGGCCCCGCTCGCCTCGGCGCACGGCGAGAACGCGGTCCGCCTGGTGGGCATCGGCACCGTCGGGGGCACGCTGGGCTGCCTGCTCGAAGCCCTGACCGGCTCCGAGCACCGGTCCGCCGAGCTCACGGCCGAACTGCTCGCCCTCCGGGACTCCCTGCGCACCCCCGCCCTGATCGCCCCGCTGCGCGTCCTCGAAGCGGCTCTCGGCGTCGCCGACGCGCCGGTACCCGTGCTGCTCGCCACCCCCACCGCCGCCGACGGCACCCTCGATCCGGCCGTGCTCACCGAGCGGCTCGCGGCCCACCGGACGGCCGGTGCCCGTCCCTGGCCCGCCGACCTGGCCCAGGCGCTGCTCCGGGTGCCGCCGCACGCGCTGCCGGCCGTCCGCGCCGCCGCCACCGGGCTCGGCTGCGACCTGCCGCCCGACATACCGCCGCCCGCGCCCCGGGGGTTCCACGTCCAGGCTCCCGACGGGTCTCCCACCGAGGTCCCGCGCATCGCCCCGATCTTCCCCGCCCCGGCCGTGTCCGAGGGCGTCACCGGGCTGCTCCACGCGCTGCCCGACCCGACCGCGGCGGACTGGTTCAAGGCCGCGTTCCGGATGTCGGCCGGCCAGCTCGCCCAGCTTCCCTGGACCGCGCCCTGGCACCCGGAGGCGGTCGCCGCGCACGGCCTGCCCGGGCTGGTGCTCCAGGCGGGTGACCCGGGCCTGCGCGACCCCGCCTCCCTGCTGCCCCGGCTCGCGGAACTCCCGGCCGAGCCCGGCCCGGTGAGCCACCTCCTGCTCGCCTACGGACTGACCGCCGCCCGGCCCGAGCACCGCACCGCGGCCCTGGACGCCCTGCTGGCACTGACGGCGCGCGGCAGCCTCCGCCCGGAGGTGCTCGGCGAGTGGCTCGCGGGCCTGTGGCGGCTGTCCGTCGCCAAGCCGAACCGGGTCCTGCCGGTCCTCGCCGACGCCGCCCGCAGCGGCGCGGGCCGACCGGTGTTCGCCGTGCTCACCGCGATGCTCACCGACCTCGCCCCCGACCCCGCGCGCCGCGGCCTGCCGGACGCCCTCACCCTGGCCGCCGACTGCGCGGCCGCCGAGGGCATCCGCACCCCCGTCCCCGCCCTCGCCGCGTTCACCGTTCCCACGGCGTCCCGCCGGGTCCGTGCCGAAGCGGTGCGCCTGGCCGGGGTCCTCGCTTCCTGAAGCGCCGGGCACTGCCACGGGGACGGCCTCGCGGATCGGTGGGCCCGCTCTCCTCGGTCCGGCTGCCCTCGCCGTCCGCGGCCGGGTCGACCGCAGAGCGGCGCGCGGCGGTGCCGGACGGCGCGCGTGGAGGCGGCGCGCGCGGACGGCGGGTGCAGGTCGGGGGTGGGTCTGGGCCCACCCCGAAGTGTGAAGGCTGCTGGATTCCGCGCCGGTCGTGTCCGTCCTAGCGTTGTCACGGGCCGCCCGGAGGGGGTGGGCCGGGTGCGTGCGGGAGGGTGCGGTGCGGGGAACGGTGCGGGTGGACGGCGAGGGTGCGCCGGCGCTGCGGCTGGCGGGGCTGAGCAAGCGGTTCGGGTCCCACCGGGCGGTGGACGGGGTGGACCTGACGGTGCCGAGCGGCTCGTTCTACGGGCTGGTCGGGCCGAACGGGGCGGGCAAGACGACGTCGCTGTCGATGGCGGTCGGGCTGCTGCGGCCGGACGCCGGGCGGGCGGAGGTGTTCGGCGTCGACATGTGGGCCGATCCGCTGCGCGCCAAGGCGCTGGTGGGGGTGCTGCCCGACGGCCTGGCGCTGCCGGAACGGCTGACCGGGCGGGAGCTGCTGCGGTACCTGGGCCGGTTGCACGGCCTGGACGGGCGGACGGTGGACTCCCGGACCGAGGAGCTGCTGGCCGTGCTGGAGCTGAGCGACGCGGCCCGGACGGCGGTGATCGACTACTCCACCGGGATGCGCAAGAAGATCGGCCTGGCCACCGCGCTGCTGCACGGGCCCTGGCTGCTGGTGCTGGACGAGCCGTTCGAGGCGGTCGACCCGGTGTCGGCGGCGACCGTCCGGACGATCCTTCAGCGGTTCGTCGCGGCGGGCGGCTCGGTGGTGCTCTCCAGCCATGTGATGGCGCTGGTCGAGAGCCTCTGCGACCACGTCGCGGTGATCGCCGACGGCCGGGTGGCGGCCGCCGGGCCGGTGGCGGAGGTGCGCGGCGGCCGGGCCCTGGAGGACGTGTTCGTCGAGCTGGTCGGCGCCCGGACCGGGGGACGGGAGGGCCTGGAGTGGCTGGCGTCCTGACGGTCCCGGCGGCGGCCGGCGGCCGCGTCGCGGTCGGCGTTCTCACCGGTATGAAGCTGACCGTTCTGCGACGGTCGATGTCCGGTCCCCGCGCCGCCGGGCTGGTGCTGGCCGCGGTGTGCGGCGGGGCGGGCGCGGTCGGCACGGCGCTGCTCGGCCTGGCCGACTACGCCACCCCCGAGGCCGGGTTCGGCGTCCTGGCACTGGCCCAGCTGCTGTGGAGCCTGGGGTGGGCGCTCGGGCCGCTGGTCACCGGCGGCGACGCCACGCTGCGGCCCGCCTGGTTCGCCATGGTGCCGATGCGCCCGCGCGGCCTGGCCGTCGGGCTGCTCGGCGCGGCCTTCGTCGGCGTGACCCCGGTGCTCGCGCTGGTCGCCTTCGGCGGGCTGTTCCTCTACGGCGCCCGGCAGGGGCCGGCGGCGGCGCTGGTCGCGGTGCCCGCCGTGCTGCTGCAACTGCTCCTCGTGGTGCTGCTGGCGAAGTCCACCCCGCAGGCGCTGGGCGCCGTGCTGCGCTTCCGTCTCGGCCGGGAGCTGTCCGCGCTGCTGGTCGGCCTCGTGATGGCCGGTCTCAACTCCGGCTGGTTCGCGATCGGCTTCTTCGCCCGGCTGGGCACCGGCGACTGGTCGGCCGGGGCGGCGACCGCGCTGCGGGTGCTGCCCTCGGGCTGGGCGGTGGTCGCCGTGGACGCGGCCCGCCGCTCGGACTGGCCGACGGCCGCCGTCGCGCTCGGCGGACTGGCCGTGCTGTGCGGGCTGCTCCTGGCGGCCTGGGCCGCGCTGCTCTCCCGGCAGCTGGTCCGCGGCGGCGCCGGCCGCCCGCACCGGGCCGCCGTCCGTTCCCTGGCCCGGAACCGGCTCGTCCCCGACACCCCGGCGGGCGCGGTCCTGGCCAAGGAACTGCTGCTCTGGCGGCGCGACCCCCGCCGGGCCCGGTTCCTGCGGACGGCGCTCTGGACGGGCGTGTTCACCGCCCTGCTCCCGCTGCTCGACGGCTACGACGTGCTGCTGCCGTGGGCGGGCGTGGTCGCCGCGCTGTTCGCCGGCGCGTTCTGCGTCAACCTGTACGGCCTGGACGCGGGCGCGCTCTGGCTGACCCTGGTGGTGCCGGGCGCGGAACGGGCCGACGTCCGGGCCCGGCAGGCCGCCTGGCTGCTGGTCACCGCCCCGGTGGCGCTGCTGCTGACGGCCGCCGCGGTCCCGGTCGCCCCGGGCGCCGTTCTGCCGTGGGTGTTCGCCGTCCTGCCGGCCGTCCTCGGCGCCGGGGCCGGGCTGATCCCGCTGATGTCGGTGCTCGCCGCCGCGCCGTCCCCCGACCGCCCCGGCGGCGGGCCGCTGGACGACCTCACCGACGACAACGCCGAACATGTCCGCGCCCAGGGCCTGGCGGCGTTCTGGCTGCAACTGCTCGCCGCCCTGCCGGCCGCCGGGGTGGTGCTGGCCGGCACCCTGCTGTCCGGCGGGCCGCTGCGCTGGGCGGGCGTGCCGGCGGGTCTGCTCACCGGCGCGCTGTACGCGTGGGGGCTGGGCCGGGCCGCCGGGCAACGGCTGGAGGAGCGCGGTCCGGAGCTGCTGGACGTGCTGCGCAAGGGGCTGCGCCGCACCCCGGAGGCCGTGCCGGCGGAGGGACCCGAGGACGCGGGTCCGGCGGCGGCCGAGGTCTCGCGCGGACGGTCGGCGGCGGTCGGCGTGCTCACCATCGGCGGCATCCTGCTGCTCGCGCCCCAGGGCCTGGTGGCGCTCGGGCTGTCCCTGGCCGCGCCCTCGGTGCGCAGCTGGTTCCTGGTGCTCCACCTGCCCGGGCCGCTGCGGATACCGGTGGCGGTGGCGTTCGCGGTGCTCGGCGCGTTCTGCCTGCGGGCGGCGCACCGCCTGGACCGGCGGGACCGTGCCGGCGGGCCGGACCGCGCCGACCACCCCGACCACCCGGGCCACCCCGACCGCCCGGCCCCGGCGACGGAGCTGGGACGATGACCGGGCGGCGGACCGCCGCCGACGGGCCGTCACCCTGGCGGGCCGTCACTCTGCCGGCCGCGCCCGCCCGGGACGACCGACCGCCGATCGGAGGCCCGGTGAACCGCACCATGCCCGCCGCCCGAGCCGCCGTGCGGAGCAGCGGCGCCGCCCTCGGCCGGCTGCTGGTGCTGACGGCCGTCGTCCCGGCCGAGCTGGTGCTGCTGGTGATCGTGATCAGCAGCTTCGCGCTCTGGTTGGGCCTGGGGATCTTCGTCCTGTTCCCCGCCACCACCCGGCTCGCCCGCGCGGCGGCCGGCCTCGCCCGGACCTGGGCGGGCCGCTGGTCGGGCGTGCCGGTGCCGCCGCCGTACCTGCCGCGCCCGGGGCTCGAACGCACCCTGCACGGCTGGTTCTGGACCGGCCACGACTACCAGAAGCACCGCTGGTTCGCGAGCGTCTCGCGCACCATCCGCTGGCTCTGGAAGGATCCGGCGACCTGGCGCGACGTGCTCTGGGTGGTGCTGAACCCGGCGGTCGGCGGCGTTCTCGCCGCCACCCCGCCGCTGCTGCTCGGCGGCGGCCTGTACGCCCTCGCGAGCGCCGTGCTGCCGCTGCCCGGGCCGGACCCCGGCCCGGTCCGGGTGCTGCTGGACGGCAGCGTCGTCCCCACCCCCGCCGCCCTCCTCGCCCTCGGCCTCGCCCTGACCGCCGCGGGCCCGGGGCTGGCCCGCCCGGCGCTGCGCCTGCACGGCCGCTGGACGCGCGCCCTGCTCGGGCCCACCGAGCGCTCCCGCCTGGCCCGCCGGGTCGAGCAGCTGACCGAGACCAGGCTGGACGTCACCGAGGCACAGGCCGCCGAACTGCGCCGGATCGAGCGCGACCTGCACGACGGCGCCCAGGCCCGGCTGGTCGCGGTGAGCCTGCGGCTGGGGGCGGTCGCCGCGCTGATCGACCGCGACCCGGCGCAGGCGAAGACGGTGGTGACGGACGCGCAGGAGAACGTCGCCCAGGCCCTCCAGGAGCTGCGCGACCTGGTCCGGGGCATCCACCCGCCGGTGCTCGCCGAGCGCGGACTGGCGGAGGGGCTGCGCGCGCTGGCCCTGGACGTGCCGCTGCGCGTCGAGGTGCGGGCCGAGCTGCCCGGCCGGGCCGAGTCCCCGGTGGAGTCGGCGGTCTACTACGCGGTCAGCGAGGCCCTGACCAACGCGGTCAAGCACGCCGGCGCGCGGCACGCCGCGGTGGAGCTGGTCCATGTGGACGGGCTGCTGCGCGCCGAGGTCACCGACGACGGCCGGGGCGGCGCCGACCCCGGCCGGGGCACCGGCCTGCGGGGCATCCAGCGCAGGCTGGCGGCGTTCGACGGTACGCTCACGCTGATCAGCCCCCCGGGCGGGCCGACCCGGCTGACCATGGAGCTACCGTGCGCGTTGTCCTCGCCGAGGACCTCTACCTCCTGAGGGACGGCCTGTCCCTCCTCCTCACCGCCCACGGGCACGAGATCGTCGCGGCGGTGGGCAGCGGCCCCGAACTCGCGGCCGCGCTCGCCGAGCACCGCCCGGACGTCGCGGTGGTGGACGTCCGGCTGCCGCCCACCTTCACCGACGAGGGCCTCCAGATCGCCCTCGCGGCCCGCCGGGCCCGGCCGGGTCTGCCCGTCCTGGTGCTCTCCCAGCACGTCGAGCAGCTGTACGCGCGCGAGCTGATCGCCGACGGCGCCGGGGCGGTCGGCTACCTGCTCAAGGACCGGGTCTCCAACGCCGGGCAGTTCATGGACGCGCTGCGCACCGTCGCCTCCGGCGGCACCGTGATGGACCCGCAGGTGATCACCCGGCTGCTCGCCCGCAACGCCGACGACCGCCCGCTCGCGCTGCTCACCCCGCGCGAGCGGGAGGTGCTGGCGATGATGGCCGAGGGCCGCTCGAACGCCGCGATCGCCCAGCGGCTGCACTTCAGCGAGGGCGCCGTCAGCAAGCACACCTCCAACATCTTCGCGAAGCTGGGGCTCGGTGCCTCCGACGACGACAACCGCCGGGTGCTGGCCGTCCTCGCCTACCTCGACGGCACCCGCTCGGCCTGACGCGGCGCCGGCAGGACACCGCCCCGGCGGGCCACCGGCGGCAGCCCCAGCCGGTGCGCGGCCGCGACGGCGAGGCCCACGAGCAGCGCGACCAGGTGCCCCACGGCGGCGACCTCGCCGTCCGGGACCCCGCCCAGCAGGTCGGGCGCCGCCACCGCGAGCATCGCCAGCCACACCGCCCGCGACCACACCGGCCGGGCCCGGCAGGCCGCCACCGTCAGCGCCGCGACCACCACGTAGGACGGACCGGTGTCCAGGGCGTGCGCGGCCTCGGCCGGCAGCCCGCCGTGCTCGATCCGCCACCACACCAGCCCCTCGGTCAGCGCGGTCGCCACCAGCTGCGCGAGGGCCAGTACCGCCACCGCCCGCCGGCCGCCGAGTGCCCCGACCACCGCGAAGGCGGACAGCGCGAACACCGGCCAGACCCAGATGGTGTCCTGCGGGACGAACGCCGACACCACGAGCGATTCGACCGGGTGGCCGTCCGGCCAGAGCCGCAGATTGTCCAGGTCGGTCGACGCCCACTCCCGCAGCGCCCGCACCCGCTCGGCCGGCAGCAGCCGCAGCACCGGCCACATCGCGGCCAGTGCGGTCACGTACCAGAACGCCGGATTGCGCAGCAGCGGGAGCAGCCGTCGCGCGACCGGCCGTGGCGGCACCCCGGCCCCTACCGGCCGCGGCGCTGCGCCCGCGCCCCGCCGGCGAGGACCGCACCCGCGGTGAGCGCCACCGCGCCGGCCGCCAGCAGTCCGCCCCGGGAGCGCCAGGACAGCACCGACCAGAGCGAGTTCGCGGAGAGCAGCGAACCGACGCTCAGCCACGACCCGGCGGACAGCACCGACAACGCCGACCCGGCCGACCCGATCGACAGGACGCTGCCCGCCGAGCCGATCGACAGCACCGACCCGGCCGAGCCGATCGACAGGACCGACCCCACCGACCCGATGGACAGCGGGGAGTCACTGGAACACGCCGCCCGCGCGGGCGAGCCGGCCGACGCGGCGGCCGTCGACGAGCAATCACGAGACTTGGACACCCTGTGATCGTATGCCGTCGCTCCCCACCGGTCACCCGCGGACGTGGGCCGGAAGGCCGCCCGCCGGCACGTACGGCCGCTCGTCCGGCAGCAGCAGCCGGGCGGCCTCCTCCTCGCCGGCCCGCAGGTGGCCGTGGATCCGCCGCACCAGCGGCGTGACGTCGGTGATGGACACCGTCCACTCGTCCGCGTAGCGCCGCGCCGCCTCGCCCGCCAGGCCGAGCTGCAGCGAGCGGTGCGGCAGCGGGCGCAGCCGCAGGTCGCGCTCGGGGTCCCACTGGACCCGGGCGGGCGCCCGCCTCAGCAGGCGCTGCCAGGTGGCCCGGTCCGGGTGGAGCCCGCGTGCGTAGTGCGCGAGGCAGGCGTTCTGCAGCGCCCACGCGAAGCCCGCCCGGTCGATCTCCACGGCGAGCACGGTCTCCTGCCCCTCCTTGGTCGCCCACCCGCAGCGGTACATCATCCAGAGGAACGAGGGCTTGATCCACGTCATCCGGTCGCGCTTCCACGACGCGGGGAAGCGCCCGTCCCGGGCCGCCGCCTCCCCGATCTCCGGCCGGTAGGCCTGGTAAACGGTCACGGTGGCGGCCGTGTGGAGCGCGCGGATCCGGTGCTTCGGCTCCGGTTCCGGTTCCGGCGCGTGCGGCGGGGTGCCGTTCGGTGCTGTCACGCCGTCCAGGGTGGGCCGGGGCCGGCGGGCGCCGCCACCGAATTCCGGCCAGCGGCCGGACATGCTCACGCGATGCAAGGCCATATACAGTTAAAGCCTTCGATTTGCAGGTCTATCCACCCTATGGAACCATAATCCGTAAGCATTCAGCGGATCGAACACCAGAAAGTGAAGGACCATGTCGGACGGCGCGCGCGTCATCGTCGGAGTCAGCGGATCGTTGCACAGCCTGACCGCCCTGCACCGGGCGGCGGACGAGGCGCGTGACCGGGGCGCCGTCCTGGTGCCGGTGTTCGCCTGGACGCCCGCCGGCGGCGAGTACAACTACCGGCTGCGCCCCTGCCCGCCGCTGCTCCGCGCCTGGCAGGCCATGGCCGACGCACGGCTGGACCAGGCCCTGGAGGAGGCGTTCGGCGGCCTCCCGGTCGGGGTCCGGGTCGAGCCGCAGGTGGTGCGCGGCGAGGTCGGCCCGGTGCTGACCGCGCTGGCCGACCGGCCGGACGACCTGCTGGTGGTCGGCGCGGGCCGGCACGGCACCCTGCGCACCGCCGTGCGCCGGCTGTTCCGGGGCGGCTCGGTGAGCCGCTACTGCCTGGCCCACGCCCGCTGCACCGTGCTCGCCGTCCCGCCGTCCGACCTCCAGGCCGACCTGCGCGCCCTGCGCCGAGGCGTCGACCTGCGCGAACTCACCGACCTCGTCGCCGCCTGAGCCGCCCGTAGCCGGTCGCCCGGCCCGTCACTCGAAGCGGGTGACGTCGCCGGCGCCCCGGCGGACGATCTCCGGCCCGCCGCCGGAGAAGTCGACGACCGTCGTCGGCACCGTCCCGCAGTCGCCCGAGTCCACCACCGCGTCCAGCACGTGGTCGAGGCGCTCCTTGATCTCCCACCCCTGCGTCATCGGCTCGTCCTCGCCGGGCAGGATCAGGGTGCTGGAGACCAGCGGCTCACCGAGCTCGGTGAGCAGCGCCCTGGTGACGGCGTGGTCGGGGATCCTGACCCCCACCGTCTTCTTCTTCGGGTGCATCAGACGGCGCGGCACCTCCTTGGTGGCGGGGAGGATGAAGGTGTAGCTGCCCGGGGTGGCGGCCTTGACGGCGCGGAAGACGTTGTTGTCCAGCTGGACGAACTGCCCCAGCTGCGCGAAGTCCACGCACATCAGGGTGAAGTGGTGGCGGTCGTCGAGCCGCCGGATCGTTCGGATCCGCTCCAGGCCGTCGCGGTTGTCCAGCTGACAGCCCAGGGCGAAGCAGGAGTCGGTCGGGTACGCGATCAGCGCCCCGGACCGGAGACTGTCGACCACGGTGCCGATGGTGCGCGGCTGCGGGGATTCTGGATGCACATCGAAGTACTTCGCCATTGGCCGACCCTACGGGATCCCGGCGGCGGGCGGGCGCAGCCGCGACGGCCCACCGCGCGGACGCCGCCGCCGCCCGGGTCCTGGTGGGCCACCCCGGCGGGCGCGTACGGTCGGGCGGTATGGGTTTCGACCAGGCTCGCGCGAACCGGATCTTCCTCCCCGGGACCTATGCGGAGGGCGTGCCCCACGAGCTGTTCCGGGAGCTGCGGACGGCGGCCCCGGTCTGCTGGGTCGAGGAACCGCCGGTGGGGGAGTGGCCGGCCGGCCCCGGCTACTGGGCGGTCCTGCGGCACGCCGACGTCAAGCACGTCCTCCGCACCCCCGAGCTGTTCTCCTCCCACCTGGGCGCCACCCAGATCCGCGACCCCGACTCCGCCGCCGACCTGGCCTTCGCCCGCACCATGATGCTCAACCAGGACCCGCCCGACCACGCCCGGCTGCGCCGGATCGTCGCCGCCGCCTTCACCCCGCGGGCGCTGCGCGAGCTGGCCGACGGCATCGAGGAGCGGGCGGCGCGGCTCGTCGCCGAGGTCCGCCCGCTGGGCGGGACCGACCTCGTGCCGCTCGCGGCCGACCTGCCGGTCTGGACCCTGGCCCGGATCATGGGCGTGCCGGAGCAGGACCGGCAGCTGCTGGTCGACTGGTCGAACCGGGTGATCGGCTACCAGGACGCCGACCACGCGGACTCCCGCACCGCCGACCCGTCCGGGCTCACCGCCCTCGGCCGCGCCGCGCCGGCCCACCGCCCCACCACCCGGACCACCCCGGACGGCCGCCCCGTCAACCCGCGCTCGCGGGCCGCCCTCGCCGACATGTTCGCCTACGCCCACGCCCTCGCCGAACAGCCGCCGCCCGGCAGCATCGTGGCCCGGTTGCGCGAGGCCGGGCTGAGCACGGCCGAGTTCGAGACGATGTTCTTCCTCTTCGGGGTCGCCGGGAACGAGACGCTGCGCAACGGCCTGCCCGGCGGCCTGTACACCCTGCTCACCCACCCCGACCAGCACCGGCTGCTGCTCTCCCGGCCCGAACTGACCGCCTCCGCCGTCGAGGAGATGCTGCGCCACTGGCCGCCGGTACTGGACTTCCGGCGCACCGCCACCCGGGACGTCGAACTCGGCGGACGGCTGCTCCGGCGCGGCGACAAGGTGGTGGTCCACCACGCCTCGGCCAACCGCGACGGGACGGTGTTCCCCGACCCCGACCGCTTCGACATCACCCGCAGCCCCAACGACCACGTCAGCTTCGGGTACGGTCCGCACTTCTGCCTGGGCGCGCAGCTCGCCCGCCTCCAGATGGCGGCGATGCTGCGCCACCTGCTCACCGGCCTGCCCGGGTTGGAACTCGCCCCGGGCGCCGCGCCCCGCCGCCTGGTCTCCAACTTCCAGAACGGACTCAAGGACCTCCCCGTCCGCTGGCGAGCGGAGCGCCGCTGACGGAACGCGGCGGCGTCGCGGGCGGCCCGGGCGGAGAAGGAGCGCGGCCGGGGCCCGCGGGACGTCCGGGCCGACGGCAGGCCGGGGTGAGGCGGCGGCGCTGCGCCCCGATGCCCGCCGGGCGCTCCGGCAGGTCGTCGACCGCCGCGGCCGGCCTCACCCGCGCATCCGCCGGATGCCGGGCGATCCGGAGGTGTCCCGGTCCCCGCCGGGCGGGGACCGGGACACCCGGTGCGGGTGCGGACTAGCAGGTCCAGCGGTGGGAGCGGAGGTGGACGCCGGTGCCGCCGTTCTCGGAGAAGTTGCCCTTCGCGCCCGCCGCCGTGCAGACCACGCGCCGGCCGGTGTAGTCGGCGCCGGTGTAGAAGGCGACGGGCCGGCCGGACGTGCCGTTGTTGAACACCGAGCGGACCTTCGTGCCGGCGGACCAGCGGCAGGTGTCCCCGGCCTGCCAGTCGGGGTCGTCGTAGGGCCAGGCGCACACCTGCCCCGTCCCGTTGGGGCCGCTGTAGGCGCAGACCCGGCCGTCCACGCAGGACCACGGGTCGAGGTCGGCGTGGGCGGGCTGCGGGGCGGCGAGCAGGGCGGCGGCGGCCGCGGCGAGCGCGGCGACGAGGCCGAGGTGCTGACGGGCGCGTTCCATGGTGATCGGTCCTTCCGGTTCAGGGATGCGGGAGCTGTGCGGGGGCTCAGGCGCCGGGCGGGCTGACGTAGCCGGAGACCGGCTGGTGGTTGGTGCGAACCTCCGACGGGTCGAGGCGGGTGCGGAGGGCGACCTCGTCGCCGAGGTTGCCGTCGACGGTGTCGAGGGTCCCGTCGCGGTGGACGGCGACGATCACGCCGACGTGGCCGGGCGTGCCGCCGTCCGGCTCGCCGTAGACGACCAGGTCGCCCGGCTTCGGGGTGTACGCGCCGCGCTGGTGGAACAGCCCCTTCTGCCGGCCCCACTTGCCGATGCCGCGCGCGGCGAGGACGTCGGGCGTCTCCTCGATCCCGGCCCGGTGCCACGTCCACTCGGCGAAGGCCGCGCACCACGGAGTTTTCGCGCAGGACCCGCCGTTCTTGTGGTAAGCGAAGTACTTGTCGCAGGAACCGGACTTCTCGGGCGACACGCCGTCGGGGGTGATCTCCCCCCGGGCCACCGAGACGACCCGGTCGCGGACGGTGGCGGCGGACGCGGCCGGGGAGGTGGCGGCCGCGCCGAGCGCCGGCAGCAGGGTGAGGACGGCCAGCGCGGCGGCGGTCGAGGTGCGCCGGGACAGCTTCATGAGAGCTCCTCCATGGGGGTGAACCGGTTCTGCCCGCCGCCTGGTCGCCTCGCCTACAGTCGGCGGGCATGCCGGAGGCATGCGGGGACCGGGAGGCGGTGGCACGGCGGGAGTCGACGAGTCGGTGCGACGTCGTGGGATCCATCCTGCGGACCTCAGCGGGCCGTCACCAGGCCGTTGGACCGGTGCGGCGTCCCAGGGCTCGCCCACTTCCCGTCCCACTGCTCCGACCTGCGGAAACGATGGACACCGGGACAGCGATTGGGACAGCGGCGCATGCATGACGAACCGTCGGACGGGACCGCGGGAGCCACCGCGGAGGGGCCGGACCACCCCAGGGCCCTGCTCGTCCGCGCACTGAACGACGGACTCGGGACGCGCGGCCTGTCCCTGGACAGGGTGGTGGCCCGGCTGCGGGAGCGGCTCGGCGACTCCCCTGTGCGGGGCCTGAGCACCTCCTCGATCAGCCGCTACCTCGACCCCGGCCGCACCGAACTGCCGGACCTCGCCGTCCTCGCCGAACTCGCCCGGATCTTCCGCACCGACCCGGCGGAGCTGGCCCGCTGGCAGCGCTGGCACCAGCAGGCGAAGCAGGCAGCGGACCACGAGCTGCGCGACCGCCGCGCGGCGCGCCGGGCCGCCGCCCCGGCGCCTGCCGCCGACACCGAGGCACTGCCGGTCCCGGTGCGCCCGGCACCCCCGGAGCCCGCTGACGAACTGTCGGCCGTGCGGCGGGCGGCGGGGCGGTGGCCGCGCCGACGGGGCGCGGTGCTCGGGGGCCTGGCACTCGCGGCCGTGGCCGGCGGCGCGGTGTGGGCGGGGCACGGCGGGCCCGTCGGCACCCCGTCGGTGGTGGCGCCGTCCGCGAGCGCCGCGCGGCGGGGACCGGTGCCGGTGACCGCCGGGTCGACCGAGGGCTTCGCCGAAGGGGTGGAGGTGGGCGCGCTCGGTGGGGACAGCCGCTGCTCGGCGCCGAAGGAGGGGCCGTCCGGCACCCTGCTGCGGGCCTGTGCGATGGTGCAGCCCGGGCAGGTGCTGTTCGCGGTCCGGGTCGACAATCCGACGGACGCGCCGGTGGAGGTGACCGCCAAGGTGGCCGGCTTCTGGGCGGGCGTCCTGCACTCCTGCGACCCCGGACGCTCCGTCGTGCACACCACCGTGGCACCGGGGGCCACCTTCACCAGCGACCCGGAGGAGTGCCTCACACCCCGCCGCAGCACCTCGCTCGCCTACCAGGCGGAGGCCTTCGTCGCCCTCGGGAACGGGCAGCGGTGGGTCGGCCACATGCTCTCCCCGAACGCCCACGTCCACCCGGGCCGCGAGACCCTCTGGCGGTGCCGCGGCGACGTTCCGTGCTAGGCCGCGCCTACGGGTCGTCGGAGCCGTCGTGCCGCAGGGCGCCGATCACCGCCCAGGCGACGGAGACCACCGGGACGGCGATCAGGGCGGCGAGGACGACGCCGAGGACGGCGCCGCCGGTGAGGGGGAGGGCGACGGCCACGGGGTGGATGCGCACGGACCAGCCGAGGACGAGGGGGTGGAGCAGGTGGCCCTCGATCTGGCCGATCATCACGATCAGGCCGAGGACCAGCAGGGCCACCACCGGGCCGCGGGCGGCCAGGGCCACCAGGGCGGCGACGGCCAGGGCGATCGGGGAGCCGATCAGCGGGATGAGGGTGGCGGCGAACTCCAGGACGACCAGCGGCAGCACCAGGGGAACCCCGAGGACGGCGAGGGCGATGCCGGCCAGGGCGGCGTTGGTCGCCGCGACGATCAGCACGCCGCGGGTGTAGCCCGCGAAGGTGTGCCAGGCGGCGCGGCCCGCCCGTCGCCACACCGGGCGGGCGCGGGCCGGGAGTTGGCGCAGCCCCAGGTCCACATCCGGTCGCCGGAGTGCAGGAGGAAGACCGAGCAGAACACCGCGAGCGCCGGCCCGGTGACCGGTTCGACGGCCCGCCTGGCGCCGCTGAGCGCGGTGCTGAGCAGCGCGGAGCGGTGGGAGGCGACGAAGTCGCCGATCCGGGTCTTCAGGTCGGTGGCCGTCCCGGGGTGCAGGTGGAAGGGCGCGTCGGAGAGCCGGCGGTCGATCCGGCCGAGGCCGCCGTGCCGTTCGCCGCCCAGCCGGCCCCACTCGGCGGCGACGGTCGTCCCGATCAGGGCGAGGATCCCGCCGACCAGGGCGGCGGCGCCGAGGAGGGCGAGCAGGACCGCGAGCGCCCGGGGCATGCCCCGGGTCGGCAGATCGACCGGCGGGCGCAGGACGGAGGAGGTGATGACCAGGGCCAGGAACACGGCGATCACCGGCAGTGGAGCCGGGTGAGGACGGTGACCACGGCGCGTGGCGGGGCCGGGCGGGCTGCTTCTGTCGGGCATCGGCCGTGCCCTCCTCGGGTCGGGAACCTCCCGTCGCCCGGCGTCTGTCCGCCGATGCCGACGCCAAACCCCGTGACCGCGCACGACCGGACCCCGTCGGCGCGCCTTCGGCGGGGTCCGGTCGTGCGCGGTGGGGAACTGCCCGTCAGACCGCCGGAGCGGGGACGGCCGTACGCTCCTCGACGGGTGCGGCGGGGGTGAGGGCCCGCTGCGCCAGGGCGCCGAAGACCAGGGCGAACCCGGTCCACAGCACCGCCTGCAGGCCGATCGAGGCGAGCCGGAAGTCCCACAGCAGCCCGGCCGGGAAGCCGTCCGGGATCGCGTCGTCGTTGTCCGGCAGCGCGAAGGAGAGCACGGCCGTCACCGCGACGTAGCCGAGGCCGGCCGCGACGACGGCGTTCCAGGTACCCAGGCGCGGAGCCAGCCGGCGGCCGAGGATCACCGCGGCGACGCCGAGCAGCACGCTGAGCGCGATCATGAGGAAGAACAGCGCGGTGCGCTTCCCGATGGTGTCCGGGTTGCCGACCGCCGGCGGCATCGCCGGGTACTTGAGGAACGGCACCAGGTAGACGGTGGTGAACGCGGCGCCCGCGACCAGCGCGGCGGTGGCCCGGGGGCCGAACCGGCCGATCCGGCCGAGGGCGAAGCAGAACGCCAGCGCCGCGATGCCGCCGACGGCGACGCCGTAGACCAGCACCCCGGTGGCGAGGCCGGCCGTGGACTGGAGGTCGCGGCTGACCAGTTCCTCCTCCTCGTCACCGGAGTCGGCGGAGTCGGCGGAGTCGGCGGTGTCGGCGGTGTCGGCGGCCCCGTGGGAGTCCGCCGGACCGGCGGCGGGTTCGGCTCCGCCCCCGTGGTGATGCCCCGCCCCGGCGGATTGCGACTGCTCCTGCGCGATGGCGTCCGAGACGGGGCCCTCGCCGACGGTGTAGGCGAAGACGAAGGCCGCCAGCCCGGCGAGCAGGCCCGCGATCAGGCCCCGCAGCAGCAGCTTTCCGACGGTGCCCGAGGGCACGGATGCGGAGGTGTTCATCGGTGCTCGGTCTCCGCTCAGTGGCACGGGAAGCCGAGCAGGTGGCGGCCGTCGTGCACCCACTCGTGCACGGTCGCCCCGGAGAAGACCGAGGTGGCGCCCTGTTCGGCGCCGACGAAGTAGAGCAGGACCAGCATCAGGGTGCCGAGGAACAGCGCCCAGGGAAGGACGGCGCGGATCGGCAGCGCGGCCGGGGCGGAACCGCCCGCGGGCAGGCTGGGGGAGAGGACGGACTGGGCCATGGCAGGACCTCCTGGGGGAAACACGCGTCCCGTTCGGTGGAGCTCTGACGACGGCGATCGGGTCTGACTCGCCGGACCCCGCCGTTGCGTGAGGCGGCCGGTTCCGGCTTACAGTGGCGCGACCGTGCCGGATTTCCACCGGACTTCCGTCTCGCCGTCGTCTTCAGTTGTCGCAGGAGACCGTAGCGCCCGGTGACGGCGGCGCCAAGGGCGCGCACCGAATCGTCGTCCCGCCGCGGCCTGCGCATTCGTGCGCGGGCAGGGGGTGGAACGCCCCGCTCCGGGGTGTTCCCAAGGGTGACAGGTGTACGAAGGGGGAAGGACATGACGGTACGGGTGATCTTCGTCGCTCCGGCGATCGGACCGGAGCTGCGGCAGGCGCGGTTCGGCGGCGAAGGCTTCGTGGACGGGTGCGATCCGCTCGACCCGGCCGGGGTGCGCGCCGCCCGCGCCGCCGCACCGGGCCTGCCGGCGGCGGCCCGCCGGTTCGTCTCCCCCTCCGCCCGCTGCCGCCGCACCGCCGAGGAGCTGGGGATCTCCGGCGCCGTGGACGAGCCCGCGCTGCGCGGCTGCGGCACGGGCCGTTGGAGCGGGCGGACCCTGGACGAGGTGGCGGCCGAGGAGCCGGCGGCGGTGCTGGAGTGGCTGGCCGATCCGGCGGCCGCGCCGCACGGCGGCGAGTCGGTGCGGCAGCTGTGCGCCCGGGTGGGCGCCTGGCTGGACGGCGCGGCGGCCGCGCTGGGCGGCCGGGTGCTGGTGGTCGCCGAGCCGGACGTGGTCCGGGCCGCCGCGGTGCACGCCCTCGGCGTCCCGGACCAGGCCTTCCGGCGGCTCGACGTGCCTCCGCTGGCCGGTGTCGAACTGACCGGGCGGGCGGACCGCTGGAACCTGCGGCTCGGCGGGCCCGGCACCGGCTGAGCCGGTGGCGGACGGGCGCCCGGCTCAACCGGCGCGGAGCAGGCGCGCGCGGTCCTCGGCGAGGTAGCGGGAACGGACGGCGGCGACGATCTCGGCGCTCGCGGTGCCGCTGCCGTACGGGGAGGGGCGTCCGGCGAGCGCCCCGACGGCGTCCGGATCGGCGAGCGACTCCCGCAGCGCGACGTCGAGTTCGGCGCCGGGCCGGACCAGCCGGGCGAAGCCGGACCGGACCGCCTCGGGCCGTTCGGTGGAGTTGCGGACCACGATCAGCGGCCGCTTGAGCACCGTGCACTCCTCCTGGACCCCGCCGGAGTCCGAGACCAGCAGCCGGCAGCCGGCCGCCAGGGCGAGGAAGGTGCGGTGGTCGACCGGGGGCACCGGGCGCAGCCCGGCGAGCGCGCCGGAGAGCCCGAACCGCTCGATCGCCGCCCGGGTGCGCGGGTGCAGCGGAAGGACCACCGGCAGCTCCAGCGCGGCGAGTTGGCCGAGGATCCGACCGAGCCGGACCGGGTCGTCGGTGTTCTCGGGCCGGTGCAGGGTGGCCAGCAGATAGCGGTCGGGGCGCAGCCCGTACCCCGCCAGCACGGCGCGGGCCTCGGCCGTCCCGGGCAGCGACTCCAGGGTGGCCTCGACGACGGTGTTGCCGGTGACCACCACCTGCTCCGCCGCGATCCCCTCGCGCAGCAGGTGGGCGGCCGCGGTCGCGGTCGGGGCGCAGTGCAGGTCGGCGAGCGGGGCGATCAGGCGGCGGTTGGCCTCCTCGGGCATGTCCGGGTCGAAGGATCGCAGTCCGGCCTCCACGTGGACCACGGGCGCGCCCGCGCAGTGGGCGGCGAGCGCCCCGGCGGCGGCGGAGTTGGTGTCGCCCTGGACGATGACGGCGGCGGGCGGGTGCTCGGTGAAGTGGTCGCTGAGGGCGCTGACCATGCGGCCGATCTGCCGGCCGCGGGCCTCGCCGGCGACGCCGCTGAGCGTGAGGTGCGGGTCGGGGAACGCGTACTGCCGGAAGAAGGTGGTGGTGAGGCCGGGATCCCAGTGCTGGCCGGTCCAGACGATGCGGGCGGAGTCCTCCAGGAGCCTGACCACGCCGGCGAGTTTCACGATTTCCGGTCGGGTGCCGAGGACCACGGCTATGTCGGCTGAGGGCATGCGGGCTCCCTTGACGGTGCATTCGGTCGAACGGTCGACCGTTTCGAACTACGCGTCACAACATGGCCGTCGGCGCCGAGCGTCGGCAACCGGTGATGATCAATGTCCCCCGAATGGCGGAACGGCCGGCCGTCGCGGCACTTCGCTGACACGCCGTCGACACGCCGGTTGATTCAACCGGGGGAGGCATCGTGCGACTACGGACCATCAAAGATCCGATTTTCGGTCCATGATGTGCCACCAGCACGGGAGTTCGATCCCGCGGCGGAGTCGCGTACCGTTCGTCCCCGCCCGGGCCGTTCCGATGTGCCGGTACTGAGCCCCCCCTTTGCTCCGGGGCGGTGTGGAGCCGCCCATATCGCTCGCGACGTGCGGCAATCCCCCCTTGAATCCCCCCGGTTATCCGATGAGAGGAATTCCCCTATGTACGGACCTGTGGCCGGCGGACTGCCGCCGGCAGCCGGTGGCGGCGCCCTGGCCGCGACCGGATCGGTGGGCATAGGTGTCACGGCGACGGCCGCGGTGGCCCTGGTGCTCCTGGGCCTCGGACTGCTCCGGCGCAGCAGACTGCGCCGGAGCGAGGGTCCGGGCGAGGACTGAGCCGCGCCATGACGGAATCCCTGTCGCACCCGCTCGCGCCCCGCCCGCGTGCCGCGGCCCGGGCCGGGCGTTCCCCGGTCGGGATGCTGTGCGGCGCCGTGCTGCTCGGTGTGTGCGGCTCGCTGGTGGCCGGCGAACGCGCCTACCGCTCCCAGGAGAGCCGCGGCACGGCGTGGCTCGTCGAGCACCTGCTGGGGATGCGCACCCTGCTGCTCGAAGGGCCGACCGCCCCCGTCCTCTACGCGGGCGACCACACCGGCCTGGACCGGGGCGTCGCCCTGACCACGGGGTGCAGCAGCGCGCTGCTGATCGCCCCGATCGCCCTGGTGACCGCCCTGCTGCTGCTCTTCGGCAACCGCCGGGCGGGCCGGGTGCTGCTCGCCTTCGGCGTCGCCGCCGGGCTGGTCCTGGCGACCAACCTCGCCCGGCTCACCCTCGTGCTGGTGATGCAACACCGGTACGGCGCGGAGGGGTTCGGCTGGACGCACGTGCTGTTCGGCTCGGTGCTGATGATGGCGGCCGCCCTCGGCGCGGCGCTGCTCTACCTGCGGCTGCTGCCCCGCAGCGGCGCCGTCGGTGCCGGTGCCGGTGCCGGTGCCGGTGCCGGTGACCGCGCCGTCGCGGCCGCGCCGGTCCGCGGGAGCGGGGAGGGGGAGCGGTGACCCTGCTGGACACCTCCGTCTCGCTCTCCTTCGTCCTGGGCATCGGCTTCCTCGCCTACGTCGTGGTGATCGTGCGCGGCTACCTGCGCGAGCGGCCCGCGCCGGCCGGTGACCCGGACGGCTTCCGCTGGCACTTCCTGATCCCCTGCCGGGACGAGGAGGCGGTCATCGCCACGACCCTGGACTACCTCGCCGAGCACTTCGCCGGCGCCACCGTCTGGGTCGTCGACGACGCCTCCGCGGACCGCACGGCCGAACTCGTCCGCACCTGGCCCGCCACGTCGGACCGCCTGACCGTCCACCTGGTGCCCCGGCGGCTGCCCGAGGCGCGGACCGGCAAGGGCGACGCGCTGAACGCCGGCTACCGGGCGCTGGAGGCCGCGCTGCCCGCCGGCACCGACCCCGAGCGGGTGGTGGTCTGCGTGCTCGACGCCGACGGCCGCCCCTCGCCCGGCGCGCTCGCGGTGTGCGCCGGACCGGGCCTCTTCGGCGACCCCGGGATCGGGGCCGTCCAGGTCGAGGTGCGGATGTCCAACCGCGACGTGCCCCGCCCGCTGCCCGGCCGCGGCGCTTTCGCCAACCGGCGGGCCCGGCTGCTCGCCCGCCTCCAGGACATCGAGTTCCGCGGGCCGATATCCGCCATGCAGATCACCCGGCGCCGCACCGGCACCGTCAACGTCGGCGGCAACGGCCAGTTCACCCGGCTCTCGGCGCTGCGCTCGGTGGACCGCGGCGGCGGGCGGCCGTGGGGCAAGGCGCTGCTGGAGGACTACGAGCTGGGCCTGCGGCTGATGCTGGCCGGCTGGCGCAACGGCTACACCACCGACGCCTGGGTCGACCAGGAGGCGCTCTGGAGCGTGCGGCAGCTGGTCACCCAGCGGGTGCGCTGGGCGCAGGGCTCCATGCAGTGCACCCGCTACCTGCGGGAGATCTGGGGCTCGCGGGCGTTCGGCACGGCGGGCTTCCTGGAAGTGCTCTACTTCATGAGCCAGCCGTGGCTGCAGCTCGTCGGCCTGGTGGTGTACACCGTGCCGATCGCGGCCTTCGGCTACAACCTCGCGCTCTACCCGGAGTTCGTGCTCGCCTTCCTGCGGCAGGGCGGCGCGCTGCTCCTGCTGCTCTACCTGCTGCTGGGCGTCGGCGAGTTCGCGATCTGGGGGCAGCTCTACCGGCGGCGCTGCGAGCCGGGCATCCGGCGGCGGGCGGCGCTCGGGTACGGGCTCGCGCTGGCCCTGTACGCCGCCACGACCTACCTGGTCGCCGTCCGGGCGGCCTGGCGGGTGCTGTGCCGGCGCAACTCCTGGCACAAGACCGCCAGGGTCGCGGCCGCCCCCGCGCCCGCTCCGGCCCCCGCTCCGGCCGTCGTCGGCGAGCCGGCGGCATGAGCGCCCGCCCGCCGGTCCGGGGCCCGCCGGCCCCGGCGCGTTCCCCCGTCCCCACCCCACCTTCCTGCCCGTCCCACGAAAGGCACCACCGCCATGACCTCACGTCGCACCCGGACCCGCCTCCTCGCCGGCTCCGCCGCCACCGCCGCGCTGGTCTGCACCGCGAGCCCGGCCTGGGCCGCCCTCTCCGCCCCCGAGGCCAAGGCCTACGTCGTCTCCGCCGACGCCGTCGCCGGCATGGTGGCCGTCGCCCCGACGCCCGCCTCCACCTACCCCTCGGGCGGCACCAGCACCCTGGCCGGCATCAGCGTCGGGCCCTTCGCCAGCAACGCGCTGCTCACCGCCACCACCGCGGGCGACCCGCAGGCCGGCACGTCGAGCGCCTCCGCCACGATCGACTCGCTCGGCATCGACCTGGGCGTCGCCACCGTCTCGCTCACCGGCGTCAACTCGACCTGCACCGCCACCCCGGCCGGCGCCACCGGCTCCGGCCTCATCGCGGGCGGCAGCGTCAAGCTCCCGCTCCTCCCCGCGATCAACCTGCAGGCCGGAGCCGCGCCCAACACCGGGATCGACATCGCCGGTGTCGGCACCGTCCTGCTCAACGAGCAGACCACCGACGCCAACGGCATACGCAGCGTCAACGCCGTCCGGATCAGCCTGCTGCCGATCCTCAACGCCGCGGACCTGGTCATCGGCCACGCCGAGTGCGGCGGCGCCGCGCCCGCCGAGGCCGTGTCGATGATCGACCCGCAGGTCGCCGCCGTCGGTGGAGCGGCGGCCCTGGCCACCGCCGCCGGAGTCTTTCTGCTGCGCCGCCGCACCGGCACCGTCTGATCCCGCCCCGACCGGGGCGCCCCGGGCCCGACCACCCGGCCCGGGGCGCCCCGGCCTTCCCGGCCTTCCCGGTCCTCCCGGCCGTCCCCGGGTCAGGGCCGCCGGAGGTCGAACCGCCAGTCGTGGCAGCGCATCGGTCGGCCCGGTGGGTACTCGAGGTCCCGGGCTCCCAGCAGCTCGAAGCCCGCGCCGCGGCACACCGCGTTCGACGCCGCGTTGTCCACCGAGGGGAAGGCGTGCAGCTGGCGGTGGAGCCCGGCGGCCCGGGCCTCGGCCGCCACCGCGCGGGCGGCGGCCGTCGCCACGCCCCGGCCCTGGAAGGCCGGCAGCACCGTCCAACCGGTCTCGTACACCTCCTCGCCCTCCCAGTCGCGCTCCCAGAAGCCGACACTGCCGGCCGTCGCGCCCTCCGGCAGCAGCACGATCCGGAACATCCGCCCGGCGGAGGGCGGTCGGGCGCCGAGGTCGACGTAGCGGCGGTGCCGGCGGGCCAGTTGCTCCTCGGTCTCCGGGCCGCCGAGGTGCGCCGTCAGCTCCGGCGTGTTGAGGGCGGACAGCAGGGCGCCGTCCTGCTCGGACCAGGGCTCCAGGCGCACGGCGGCGGGGTGGTCGTCCATGGCTCGTACGGTAGACGGTGCCACCGACAGCCGACAGCCGACAGCCGACAGCCGGCCCCGCCGCCCGCTCCGCGGCTAGCCGGAGGCGGGAGTGAGCCGGACCGGCACGGTGCGCAGGCCGTTCACGATGAACGACTCCTGCGGAAGCAACTCCTCGGCCGGTATGGCGAGTTCGATGTCCGGGAAGGTGCCGAGGAGGGCGTCGAGGGCCTCCTCGGCCTCCATCCTGGCGACCAGGTGGCCGAGGCAGAAGTGGTGGCCGTGGCCGAACGCCAGATGGCTCTTGTCGGCCCGGGTGAGGTCGAACTCCCCGGGCCGGTCGGGGTGCAGCTCCGGGTCGCGCCCGGCCGAGCCGAAGGCGAACAGGACCGGCTCGCCGGTGCGGATCAGCACGCCCTCGCCGAGGTCGATGTCCTCGGTGGCGAAGTACAGCGGCAGGTGCATCACCGGCGCCTCCAGGCGCAGCGCCTCCTCGATCGCGTCGTTCCAGCTCGCCTCGCCGGCGCGGATCAGCGCCAGCTGCCCGGGGTGGGCCAGCAGGAGGGTGATCGCGTGGTCGATGAGGTTGACGGTGGTCTCCGACCCGGCGCCGATCATGAGGATCAGGGTGGAGACCAGTTCCTGCTCGCTGAGCCGCTCCCCGTTGGCGTCCCGGGTGGCGATCAGCTCGCTGGTCATGTCGTCGCCCGGCGTGGCCCGTTTGGTGGCGACCAGCAGCGCCATGGCGACGAACAGGTCGTCGATGAGGGCCTTGGCCTCCTCGGGCGTGGAGTAGGTCGCCAGGGCGCCGTTCACCACCCGCTGGATCTCCGGCCGCTGCTCCTCGGGGACGCCGAACAGGTCGCAGATCAGGGTGGTCGGCAGCAGGTAGGAGAGGCGGGTGTGCAGGTCGACGGTCTCGCCGGGCGCGGTCTCGCGCAGCGCGTCGATCAGGGCGGCGGTGATCGCCCGCACCCGGGGCCGCAGCGCCTCCACCCGGCGGGGGCCGAAGGAGGGCGCGGTCAGGGCGCGCAGGCGGTGGTGGTCCTGGCCGTCGCTGGTGAACATCGACTCCACGGCGACCCAGCTGGCCAGCGGCCAGTCGGGGCCGACCCGGCCGTCGATCCAGTCGGGCCAGTGGCGGCGGGCGTTCTTGGCGAGCCGGGAGTCGGTGAGCAGCTGTTTGACGACGTCGGCGCGGGTCACCGACCAGGCCAGGACGCGGCCGGGGAGTTCGACCCGGACGGCCGGGCCGTGGGTGCGCAGATGGGCGGCCTCGGTGTGCAGGTCGGTGCCGCGGGTGTCGAGGACGTGGGCGTAGGGGCAGCGGGGTTCCATGGGCCCTCCTGGGGGAGCGGCGGGCGGAATCGGTCGGCCGGTTGTGACCGTACGACCGGCCGGGCGGACGCGAAAGGGCGCTCGCGGCTCCATCGTGCGCCCCCGGTCCGCCCCGCACGCCGGTGGGAGTCGCGGTGGGTCGGCCGCGGGGCCTTATGACAACAGCATTGACGTGTCCCGGCGCCCCCGGTTTCATGGCTCGCACTTTCCCCACCCCCACACCCCCACCAGCAAGGCGGTGATCCCTTGGCATCCACGGCGAAGGCCACGGACAGCGGTCCGAGAGCGGACGCGAGCGGCTCCCACGTCTCCATGCGCCGGTCCCTCGGCCTCCTCGACGGAGCGGCGATCGCCGCCTCCAGTACCGCCGCGACCAGCAGCATCGGCATCGGTCTCGGCCTGATGGCCGGGGTCGTCGGACTGCACCTGCCCGCGATCATGCTGCTGGCGTTCCTCCCGGTGCTCGCCATCGCGGGCGGCTACGGGCGGCTGAACGCCGCGGAGCCCGACGCCGGCAGCAGCTACCGCTGGGTGGGCCGCACCCTCAGCCCCTGGCTCGGCTTCCTCACCGGCTGGGTGAACACCGTCGGCACCGTGGTGTTCATGGCGTACACCACGACCGTCACCGGCTCGTCGATCGTCCAACTCCTGGACCTGGCCCACCTGCGCAGCATCGCGGGCCTGCGGCTCGACGCCGACTCGACCGCGCAGTGCACCCTGATCGGCCTGGCCGTCCTGGTCGGCGCCGCGCTGGTCGCGGTGCGCGGGCTCGACCTGGCCGCGCGGCTGCAGAAGGCGCTGCTGGTCTTCGAGTACGCGGTGCTGCTCGGCTTCTGCGGGTACGGGCTGTTCGCCGGGGACCAGCCGTTCTCGCTCCAGTGGTACAACCCCTTCGCGATCCCCTCCTTCGAGGCGCTGGCGCAGGGCATGGTGCTCGCGGTGTTCTGCTCCTGGGGCTTCGAGTCGGTGTTCAGCGTCGGCGAGGAGGTCCGCGACCCGCGCGACGCCTCCCGGGGCGGCACGCTCGCCCTGCTGGTGATGCTGCTGCTCTTCCTGCTCGCCGGCACCGCCTTCCAACGGGTGCTCCCGCTCGACGAGTTGGCGGACAACGGCGCGCACGGGCTGGCGTACTTCGGGGCCCGGCTCGCCGACCAGCCGCTGGCCGCACTGCCGTTGGTCGCGCTGATGCTCTCGGCGGTGGCCTCGCTGCAGTCCTCGGTGATCCCGACCGCCCGCGGACTGTACGCGATGGGCCGCGACGGCGTGCTCGGCCCGGTGTGGACCCGGCTGCACCCCCGGCACTCGACGCCCGCCGCCGGCACCCTGCTGATCACCGGCGTGGCGGTGCTGCTGGCGCTCTGCGCGGTCGCCGTCCCGACCGTCAACGACCTCATCTCGGCCGCCGTCAACGCGATCGGCATCGTCGTCGCGCTCTACTACGCGCTCACCGCCGTCGCGGCCGCCGTCCGCTTCCGCCACCTGCTGCGCACCGACCTGCTGGAGGGCCTGCGCGCGGTGGTCGGCCCGCTGCTCGGCGCGGCCACCCTGCTGGTCGTCGGCGGCTATCTGGCCTGGACCTTCTACGACTCCGCCGACCACTTCGAACTCGCCGCGGACAACGGCTGGTTCGAGCTCTCGGTGGCGGTGATGATGATCGTCACCGGACTGCCCGCGGCGGCCTGGGCCCGGTGGCGGCGGCGCTCGCCGTACTTCCTCGGCGACACCCGCTGACCCCTGGGCCGGCCGCACCACCCGCACGACCAGGCACGACCCGTACGACCCCGCACCACCCGCACGACGCGCACGACCCCGCACCACCCGAGAACGGAGCACCACCCATGACCAAGGCCGATCTGGTCTTCACCCACGGCCCCGTGCACACCGGCGACGCCGCCCGCACCCGGGCGAGCACCCTGGCCGTGACCGGCGGGCGGATCACCGCCGTCGGCCACAACGAGGTCCGCGAGCTGATCGGTCCGGGCACCGAGGTCGTGGACCTCGCCGGGAAGCTGCTGCTGCCGGGCTTCCAGGACGCGCACATCCACGCGGTCTACGGCGGCACCGAGCTGGCCGCCTGCGACCTCACCGGCACGGTCGGAGTCGCCGACTACCTGGCGCGGATCCGCGCCTACGCCGAGGCCCACCCCGAGCAGGAGTGGATCACCGGCAGCGGCTGGTCGATGGAGAGCTTCGACGGCGGCCTGCCGACCCGGCAGCTGCTCGACACCGCCGTCCCGGACCGCCCGGTCTACCTGACCAACCGCGACCACCACGGCGCCTGGGCCAACACCCGGGCGCTGGAACTCGCCGGCCTCGACCGCGACACCCCCGACCCGGCCGACGGACGGATCGAACGGGAGCCCGACGGCACCCCGAGCGGCACGCTCCAGGAGGGCGCCACCGCCCTGGTCGCCCGGCTGCTGCCGCCGGTCACCGCCGCCGACCGGCTGGACGGGCTGCTGCGCGCCCAGCGGCTGCTGCACTCGCTCGGTATCACCGGCTGGCAGGACGCCCTGCTGGGCGAGTTCAACGGCCAGCCGGACCCGTCCGACGCCTACCTGGCCGCCGCGCGCTCCGGCGCGCTGACCGCCCGGGTGACCGGCGCGCTCTGGTGGGAGCGCGACCGGGGCGCCGAGCAGATCCCCGAACTCGTCGAGCGGCGCGCCGCGTCGGCGCACGGCCGGTTCCGGGCCGGCTCGGTGAAGATCATGCAGGACGGCATCGCCGAGAACTTCACCGCCGCCATGACCAGCCCCTACCTGGACGGCTGCGGCTGCGCCACCGCCAACTCCGGCCTCAGCTTCGTCGATCCGCTCGCCCTGCGCGGCCACGTCACCGAACTCGACGCGCTGGGCTTCCAGGTGCACTTCCACGCGCTGGGCGACCGGGCGGTGCGCGAGGCGCTGGACGCGGTCGAGGCCGCCCGCGCCGCCAACGGGTGGCGTGACACCCGGCACCACCTCGCGCACCTCCAGGTGGTCCACCCGGACGACCTGCCGCGGTTCGCCCGGCTCGGCGCCGTCGCCAACATCCAGCCGCTGTGGGCGGCCCACGAACCGCAGATGGACGAGCTGACCATCCCCTTCCTCGGCCCGGAGCGCGCCGCCCGGCAGTACCCGTTCGGCGCGCTCCAGCGGGCCGGCGCCACCCTCGCGGCGGGCAGCGACTGGCCGGTGAGCAGCCCCGACCCGCTGGCCGGCCTGCACGTGGCCGTCAACCGCAGGGAGCCCGACGCCGTCGACGAGCGGGTGTTCCTGCCCGAGCAGCGGCTCGACGTCGCCTCGGCGATCGCCGCCTACACGGCCGGCTCCGCGCACGTGAACGGCCACGACGACGCCGGTGTGCTCGCCGCCGGCCGGTGGGCCGACCTGGTCGTCCTCGACCGCGACCTCCTCACCGGCCCGCCCGAGGAGATCGCCGCCGCCCGGGTGCTGCGGACCTACGTCGGCGGCGAGCTGGTCCACGCGGCCGACTGACCCCACCCGCCGCGCGCCGCCCGCCGTAGGCCGCCCGCTCAGCGCGCCGCCGCCAGCCGGGCCTCGGCGGCGTCGAGCAGTAGGTCCAGCGCGAACGGGTAGCCGCTGCGCCGCATGTCGGCGGCGAGCAGGTGCGCGGTGGCGGCGATGTGCGGGTTGGACGCGGCGTCGAGCCGGCCGTACGAGGCGTGCCAGACCCGCAGGTCCGCCGACTGCGCGGCGGCCGGCAGGGCGAGCGCGGCGGCGTCCAGCACGGCGAAGCCGAGGCTCTGGTCGACGAACGCGTGGTAGATCCGCACGGCCTCCGGGTCGGGGAAGCCCGCGGTGCGCAGGACGCCGAGGACCGCCTCCACGGCGGCGATCTCGTGGGTGCGCCCGGTGGTGCGGTGGGCGGCGAGCAGCGCGGCCTGCGGGTGGGCCTGGTAGCTGGCGTGGATCCGCAGACCGATGTCCCGCAGGTCGGACCGCCAGTGGCCGGTGGCCCGCCAGCCGTCCTGGGCGCGGGCGATCAGCTCCTCGGCGATGGCGAGCAGCAGGTCGTCCGCGCTGTGGAAGTAGCGGTACACCGCGCTGGGGTCGGCGCCGAGCGCGGTGCCGAGCCGCCGTACGGTGAGCGCCTCCGCACCGTGCTGCCCGACCAGCCGCAGCGCCGTGCCGACGATCAGTTCGTGGGAGAGCACGACGCCCTGCTTGGTCGGCCGCCGCCGGCGCCGCTGGGGCTCGGGCACTACGCGTTCGCTCATCCCGGCAGGCTACGTCAACGGCCTTGACGTAGCACAGGGGTCGGACGGCACCGCGCGGCCCTCCCGGCCACCCCGGCCCGTCCCGGCCACCGCTGTCCGTCCCGGCAGCCCTGTCCGTCCCGGCCGCCGCGTCGGACCGGGGACACTGTCCTTGGAGAAAGGACTTCCGCATGAACCACCCGACCGACGAGCCCCGCCTGCCCGCCGCGCGAGGCGCCACCGACCCCTACGGGAGCTGCGTGCTGCTCAAGCACGGCGAGGTCGCGATCAAGGGCCGCAACCGCCGGCAGTTCGTCCGGCGGCTGGAGGACAACCTGCGGACGGCGCTGCGCGGCATCGGCGGGTCGACCTGGATCAGGACCCCGCACAGCATCACCGTCCTCGGCGGCGACGTGCCCGTCGAGGACCTGGTGGCGCGGGCGCGGACCGTGGTCGGCTTCAACGCGGTCGAGCCGGCGCTGCGCGTCCCCAGCACCATGGAGTCGATCGAGGCCAACGCGCTGGAGGTGCTGCGCACCGCGTGCGAGGGCCGGGCTGCCACCGGCTTCGCGGTGCGGGTCAAGCGCCGCGACAAGACGTTCCCGCTGACCTCCTCCCAGCTGGAGCGGGAGCTCGGGGCCCGGCTGCAGCCCCGGGTGGCCGGCCTGCGGGTGGACCTCACCGCGCCCGACGTCACCCTCACCGTGGAGATCGACCGCCGCGAGACCTTCCTGTCGGCGGTCCGGTACCCCGGGCTGAGCGGGCTGCCCGTCGGCTCCAGCGGCCGGGCGCTGGTGCTGCTCTCCGGCGGCTACGACTCGCCGGTGGCCGCGCACCGGGCCATGCGGCGCGGACTGGCCTGCGACTTCGTGCACTTCAGCGGCGCGCCGTACACCAACCCCGCCTCGGTGTACAAGGCGTACGCCCTGGCCCGGGAGCTCAACCGCTACCAGCCGCCGGGCGAGCTGCACGTGGTGTCTCTCGGCAAGGCCCAGAAGCAGCTCGCCGTCGCCGGCGCCGGCCCGCTCCAGGTGGTCGCCCAGCGCCGGCTCATGGTGCGCACCGCCTCCGCCCTGGCCGAGGCCACGGGTGCCCAGGCACTGGTGACCGGCGACAGCCTGGGGCAGGTGGCGAGCCAGACCCTGGCCAACATGGCGGCCGTGGACCAGGCGGCGACGCTGCCGGTGCTGCGCCCGCTGGTGGGCTGGGACAAGCAGGAGATCATCGACCAGGCCAGGGCCCTCGGCACCGCCGCGATATCCGTCCTGCCCGACGAGGACTGCTGCAGCCTGCTCGCCCCGCCGCGGGTCAGCACCGGAGCGCCGATCGGCCGGCTGAAGGCCGTGGAGCGGCGCCTCGACCTGGACGAGGTGGTCGAGGCGCTGCTCGCGAACGTCCAGGTGATGCGGCCCGGACAGGAGGAGGACCTGGCGCCCGAGACCGGTCCGGGCTGTACCGCCCCCGCCTGACCGGGCCGATGGAGCGGTGCGGGCGTGCGGCGTCAGAACAGGCCCTCCGGCAGGGTCTCGTCGTACTCCCGCACCACCTGGGTGTCGACGGCGCGGGTGGGCTGGCGCGACGGGGCTACTGGGTGGACCCGGTCGGTGCGGACGGGGGCTTCAGACAGGGAGTGGTGACGCCCAGGACCATCCGGCCGTCGCCGGCGGTACTCGAGACGTCGACGACGTACCGGCTCTCGGGGTGGCGTGCGGTGACCGTCGAGTTCGGCTGGGTGGCGGGCGTCTCCTGGTACTCGGAGATCTTGAGCCCTTCGGTCGTGAGGACGTCCCTGACTTTGCGTACGACGTCGTTGTGCTGGACGTTGGGGACATAGCTGTGGACCGCGTAGGCGAGGGTGAAGCGGTCGTCGGGCGCGGATTCCCCGTTCCTGCCGGTGCAGGGGCTGAAGAACGGCTCGACCGGCTCGGCGTTGATCCGGATCCCGGCGGCCTGGGCCAGGTGCTCGGTGATCTGCCGTGCCCAGGCGAGTGCGTCGTCACGGGACTTGGCCGGAAGCGGAGCGTCCTTGGCTGTGCTGTCGCTTGCCATGCAGGCTCCAAGGGTCGAGACCGTCAGGGCCGCCGCCGCGACGTACTTCAGGGCGATGGCGGACGGGCGGGAGGGTGGGCGGACCATGGGTTTCTCCGGGTCGGCTCAGTGGGGGATCGATCCTCAGAGCGGGTCTTCCTTGGGGCCTGTCGTGGGATTCTGACCAGCGATGATCTTTCCCTGGTTCTTCAGGCTCTGTGATTCGTCGTCAGGGCAACCGCCTCCGCCTCCACCCGGGCAACATCGAGCTGCTGCTCGGTGCGCGCCATGAACGGGAACGCCGCCTGGGCATCGGCCCCCTCCCACTGCCGGTGGAGGGGACCGCTCACCTGGCTACGATGACGAGAGCCCACAGTCTCCGTCGTGTGCGCCAGGGCCTTCCAGTTCCTCGCGACCCCGCGCAGCCCTTCGGGATCGAACCTCACCAACAGCTCGTAGAGGCCGTTCACTGCGTCGCCCCCGGTTTGCTCCAGACCCCGGCCGTCGCCTGCTCGCCGTGGCTGTGAGCAGCGGCATTCGCATCGAGGTTGGTCCCCGTGGCGGCGATCCGCTGCTGAAGCGCCGCGAGCGGCGCACTCCAGCTGCTGCCCAGCTGCCCCAGCGCGCCGGCGACGGACCAGCCGGCGAGCTGACCGCTCACCGCCGTGGCCGAGGTCAGCGCGGTCTGGACCGGAGTGCCGAGCTCCTCCGCGAGCCCCTTCGCCACCTGCGCCGACGCATGCAGTTCTTGCAGAACGACGTTGACGTCCGCCAACTCGATCTCCCCCCAGAGACAAGGCTGGTGCGGCACCCCCGCCACACCAGAGCCGACACCACCATACGCCGGGCATCCGTTCGAATATGCAGACGCCGGACCAGTAGCGCGCCGCCCACCCCTCGCCGGGGAGGTGGCCCGACGGGCCCGGCCACCTCCCGGAGTCGTTCTGCTGCGGTGTGAGGTCCCGGCGACGGTCCAGATCGCGAATACGGCCCGCAGGTGATCGACAGCGTCAGGCTCGGGCGCGGCCGGCGGAGTCGGTAGCCTGCCGGGGTGGACGGGTTCGGGGTGACGGAGTTCCAGGTGGTGCTGCTGCGGCGGATGGCGGACTTCCGGCCGGAGCTGGTGGAGGAGGCGCTGGGGCGGTTGGGGGTGACGCGGGCGGGGATGCGGGAGGCGAACAGGCGGTGGCAGGCGATGGTGCGGGCGCCGGGGTTCCCTTCCGGTGGGCGGCGGTACACGGCGGTGCTCGGTGGGCCGGAGGCGGTGGTGGACCGGTGGATCGGGGATCTGAGGTGCAGGGCGCGGCAGTGGGTGCTGCCGCTCTGGCCCGGGCTGCGCTTCGAGGTGCTCGTCGGGCCGGGCGGGGCGGAGCTGAACGCGTGGCTGGTGCGGGCGCCCGGCACCCCGGCGCCGGTGCTGCGCACGCTCGCCGATCTGACGCCGTGGAGCTGCGTGGTGGCCGACGTCGGGACGGCGTTCCCGGCCGCCGTGCCGCGCGAGGGCAGCGCGCCGACCAGGTTCCGGCTGGACTTCACCGCCCCGGACGCCGACGGCCGCCCCCGGGCCTGCACGGCGGACTTCACCTGGGGGCTGCTCCAGGAGGTGCGCCCCGCCTGAGCGGGTGGGCGGCTCAGCGGCGGTGCACCGTCCGGCCGCCGACCACCGTGCGCTCCGGCAGCAGCTCGCGCAGCTCGTCGACGGGGCAGCTCAGCGGGTCGGTGGGCCACAGCGTCAGATCGGCGAGCGCGCCCGGACGCAGTGACCCGCGCTCGGCGCTCTCGCCGGTCAGCCGGGCGGCGTTCACCGTGTGCAGGGCGACCGCCTCGGCTCGGTCGATCGCGTGCTCGGCGCCGAGCACGCCGGCCACCGTGGCGCGGGTGGTCATGCCCCACACCGAGACCATCGCGCCGTACGGGCCGACCGGGAAGTCCGAGCCGGCGGAGAGCCGCGCGCCCTCGTCCAGCCACTCGCGCAGCGGGAACAGCGCGCCGGTGCGCTCGGCGCCCCAGGCCCGCTGCTGGGTGAGCGCGCCGTCGTGCAGCAGCGGGTGCTGGACGGTCACCGGGATGCCGAGGGCGACGGCCCGGGCCCGCTGGTCGGCCCGGGCGAGGCCGCCGTGCTCGACGACCAGGGTGCCGGTGGGCAGGCCGGGGCGGCGCGCGAGCACGTCCTCGTAGACGTCCAACAGGGTGCGCAGCCCGCGGTCGCCCCAGGCGTGCACACCGACCCGCAGGCCGCGTCCGACGACCCGGTCGACGGCGTCGGCCAGTTCCTTCGGCTCCCAGAGCAGCCGCCCGTGGTAGCAGGGCTGTCCCTGGTACGGCTCCTCCAGCGCGCCCGCCTCGAAGCCGCCGTCGATGCCGAACTTGACGCCCCAGACGGAGAGCCGGTCGTCCTCGTGGCCGGCGGCGCGCCAGGCGTCGACGCGGTCCAGCAGCGCGTCCACCTCCTCCGGGGTGCGGACGGCGAAGCCGGAGACCAGGGCCCGGACCCGGACGGCGAGCGCGCCCCGGTCGCGGGCGGCGCGCAGCACGTCGAGGTCCTCGACCGGGACGAGGCAGTCGCGGACGGTGCCGATGCCGGTGGCCGCGTAGTCGGCGGAGGCGGCGCGCAGGCCGTCGATCCGCTCGTCGAGACCGGGCCGCGGCAGGACGCGTTCGACGAGTTCGGTCGCCGTGTTGATCAGCCGCCCGGTGAGCCGGCCGTCCGGGGCGCGCTCGATCACGCCGCCGGGCGGGTCGGGGGTGGCGGCGGTGATGCCGGCGAGCCGCAGCGCCGCCGAGTTGAGCACCATGTTGTAGGCGCCGCGGCGGACCAGCACCGGGTGGTCCGCGGTGGCGCCGTCCAGTTCCTCGGTGGTGGGCATCCGCTGCTCGGCCAGGTTCACCTCCTGCCAGTTGACGGTGGTGCGGATCCAGGCGCCGGCGGGGGTGCGGGCGGCCCGCTCGCGGATCAGGGCGAGGAACCCGGACAGGTCGGCGGCCCGGTGGACGGGGACGCCGTGGACGCTGTGGCCGGCCAGGATCAGATGGGTGTGGGTGTCGTCGAAGGCGGGCAGCACGGTGGCGTGCGGCGCGTCGACGACCTCGGTGGCCGGTCCGGCCAGCGCGTCCAGGCCGTGCGGGTCGGCGGCGAGGGCGGTGATCCGGTCGCCGGTGACGGCGATCGCGCGCCGCGCGGGCTCACCGGGGACGAGGGTGTGCACGGCGGCGGCGCGCACCAGCAGGTCGGCGGGCGGCGCGGCGGGCGGGCGGGGCGGCGTCATCACGGCTCCTGGCGGTGGTGGACGGCGGGCGGCAGGCCGGTGGGCTTCTCGACGTGCGGCAGGCCGGTGAGCTTCTCGACGTACCCCAGGCTGGGCCCGGCGAGCCGGGCGTGCAGCTCGGTGAAGACGGCCCGCGCCGCGACGGCATTCCAGTCGGCGGGCAGCAGCGGCTCGGGCAGGCCGGGGTCCAGGTAGGGCAGCCGGCGCCACTGGTCGAGCATCGGGACGTAGGCGCGGAAGGCTCCGGCGGGGTCGGGTTCCGCGGGGGCGAGCGCGGTCGCGGCCGGCTGCCAGGCGTCGGTGAAGGCCGCGTACTGGGCCTCGATGGCGGGGAAGTCCCACCAGGCGGCGACGGCCGTGCGCAGGTCGGTGAAGCCCGCGTACTCGGCGGACAGGAAGAGGTGCACGTAGCCGTCCAGGCCGAGCCGGGCCAGCAGCCGCCGGGCGTCCGGCAGCAGCCGGGCGGGGGCCAGCCAGACGCCGGGGGCGGCGTTGCCGAAGCCGAGCCAGCTGAGCCGGGAGCGCAGGGTGTGGCGCTGGGCGCGTTCGGACTCGGGCACCGAGAAGACCGCCACCACCCAGCCGTCGGCGAGGGCGGCGGGTTCCAGGCTGTGGAAGATCCGGCGGTCGCCCTCCTCGAACACCGGGTCCATCGCGGGGGAGAGCCGGTAGCCGGTGGCGCTGCCGTCGCGGCGTTCCTGGAGGAGGGTGCCGGCCTTCTTGAGACGCGAGATGGCCGAGCGGACGGCGGGGGCGTCGACGTCCAGCTCGGCCATCAGGGCGATCAGGTCGGCGATCGATATCCAGCCGCCGAGGCGGCGGACGAACTCGCCGTAGACGGTGTGGATCAGCGAGCTCGGCCGGGGCGCGCTCTCCGTCATGGTGGGCCTCCTCCCCGGCAGCTCGTGGTGATCATAGCGGGGCCGTCCGTCCGGGGCCCGCCGTTCGTACGGGCGGTGTTCGCCCGGTCAGGCCTCGGCGAAGGCGCCGGAGAGCAGGTGGCCCGCGCCGGGGGCGTGGGCCGGCAGGCCGAGAGCGCGCAGCAGTTGGTGGGTGGTGCAGATCGCGGCGGAGACCACCGGCTTGCCGAGCCGCTGCTCGGCCTCCTCGACCGCCGACAGCGACGGCAGCTGCACGCACGCCGACAGCACCACCGCGTCGGCCCGCCCGTGGTCGAGCCCGGCGGCGATCGCCGGGAGCTTGGCCGGGTCGTGGGCGGCGACGTCGAGGTTGTCGGTGATCTCCAGGGCCGCGTGGTCGAGGACCTCGATGCCCTCGTGGCCCAGGTAGTCGACGACCGTGCGGGCCAGCGGCCGCGGATAGGGCGTGACCACGGCGACCCTGCGCGCGCCGAGGGCGTGCAGCCCGGCCACCAGGGCGCCGGCGCTGGTGACGACCGGTGCGGGCGCGCCGTTCTCCGCGGTGCGCCGGTGCAGCCGCTCCTCGGCCTCCCGGTGGTAGCCGGGGCCGGTGGCCATCACCGCGACCAGGCAGGCGTAGCCGAGCACGTCCACCCGGGCGTCGGCGAGTTCGGCGGCGCACCGGTCGGACTCGGCGTCCATGGCGCGCAGCTGTTCGGGGGTGACCCTGGTCATCCGCATCCGGCTGGAGTGGAAGGTGAACCGCTCGGGTGCGACCCGTTCACGGGCCCGCAGCAGGGCCGGCACCTCGGTTTCCATGGTGACGTTGGAGCTCGGGACGATCTGGCCGATCCGGTAGGTGGTGGCCATGGCGGGGACGGTCCTTCCGTGGTCGGGTCGGGTCGGGGGTCGGAGGTCGGGGATCGGCCGGTCAGCGGGCGTCGACCACCGGGTTGGCGAGCGTGCCGATGCCCTCGACGGTCGCCTCGACGAGGTCGCCGGGCTGGAGGAACTGCGGGGGCACCATCCCGGCGCCGACGCCGGACGGCGAGCCGGTGGCGATGACGTCCCCGGGCTCCAGGGTCACGCCGGAGGAGATGTCGGCGATCAGCCGGGCGATCCCGAACAGCATGTGCCGGGTGTTGGACCGCTGCCGCAGCTCGCCGTTGACGCGCAGCGAGAGGTCGAGCCGCTGCGGGTCGGGGATCTCGTCGGCGGTCACCACGACCGGGCCGAACGGCGCGAAGGTGTCCTGGCCCTTGGAGAAGAACCACTGGCCGGAGCGGCGCTGGTCGCGGGCGCTGATGTCGTTGACGATGCTGTAGCCGAAGACGTGCCGCCAGGCGTCGGCCTCGGCCACCCGGAAGGCCGGGGCGCCGATGACGACGGCGAGTTCGCACTCCCAGTCGAGCTGCTCGGTGAGGTCGGCGTTGTGCCGGATCGGCTGTCCGGGACCGGTGACGGCGGTCGAGGGCTTGCTGAACAGCACGGGGCGGTCGGGCAGTTCGCGCTCGGTGTCCAGGGTGCGGTGCGACTCGGCGACGTGCTCGACGTAGTTGAGGCCGACGCCGACGATCTTGCCGGGGCGCAGCGGGGCGCTCAGCGTCACCTCGGTGAGCGCGGGGAGGGAGGCCGCCTCCCCGGCCGCGGCGTCGGCCAGGGCGCGGGCGGTGGCGAGGGCGCGGTCCCCGGCGCGGATCAGTCCGAGCAGGTCGCCGGGCAGGTCGGCGCCGGCGGCCGCGGCCAGCGCGGACAGGTCGGCGACGCGGTCCCCGTCGAGCAGGGCGCCCAGGCGCGGGTCGTCGGTGCCGGGGGTGCGGAAGGTCAACAGGCGCATGGGTGCGGGCTCCTGGTCACGGGGTGGCGGTGGGCTGGTGCCCGTCGTACTCCGGGTAGGCCTCCTCGCGGTACAGGCCGAGCGAGTGCATCACCGGGAAGTCGTTGAAGGAGAACAGGCAGGCGTCCTCGCCGGGGTCGAGGTTCTCGTGCTCGTGCCAGGCCCAGGACGGCACGACGAAGATGTCGCCCTGCTGCCAGGCGAAGCGCTGTCCGGCGATCACCGAGACGCCGCGCCCCTTGGCCGCCGTGTAGACGACGGAGCCGGTGTGCCGGTGGGCGCGGGTGGCCTGGCCGGGGCGCAGCAGTTGGAGGTGGGCGCCCATGGTGGGCATCACCGATCCGCCGGTGACCGGGTTGGTGTACTCCATGATCACGCCGTCGTAGGGCGAGCCCCCGGTGGCGCGGGCGAGTCGGGTGAGCGCGTGGTGGCTGGGCTCCCAGGGCCAGCCGAGCAGCGGGGAGTAGGGACGGGTCCACGTCTCGACGCCGTACGGCAGCAGATTGCCGCCGTACGTCAGCAGGGAGGAGTTCACCACCTCGCCGGGTCGCTGGTACAGCTCCGGGTGCACCTCGTAGAAGTTGGCGTCGAGCATGTTGACCAGCGGGATGTCCAGGCCGTCCTGCCAGATCACCGGGGCGTCGTCGGACTCGTTGCCGTGCTCGTGCCAGGTGCTGTTGGGCGTGATGGCGAAATCGCGCGGGCCGACCTTGAGCTTCTGGCCGTCGACGATCGTCCAGGCGCCGGTGCCCTCGTGGACGAAGCGCAGCGCGGAAGCCTGGTGGCGGTGCGCGGTCATCGCCTCGCCGGGGCCCATGATCTGCAGGCCGGTGTACAGCAGGCCGACGGCGGCGCTGAGTTCGCGCCGTCCGGGGTTGACGAGCATGACCACGCGGCGCCCGGCGTCGTCCGCCGTGACCAGCGGGAGGGCCTTGCGGACCAGCGGGCGCAGGTCGGCGTAGCGCCAGAGCACCGGTACCGACCTCGGCTGGGGGTACCAGGGTTCGATCTCATTGGCGACGGTCCACAGCGCGCCCGCGTCGACCTTCGCCAACTCTTCGTAGTAGGCGGCGAGTTCCGGGTTCTCGGTGACCCGGGATCGGCCGATCCGGTCGTCGTCGTGGGCGGGGTTGCCGGTCATTCCTCCTCCTTCGGAGGGTGCTGGTCGAACGTGAGCGGCCGCAGCGGTCGGTTGTCCACGTGCAGCCGGAAGACGTCGAAGCGGTTGTAGTGGCCGACGATGTCGTGCATCTGCTTGGGCTGCACGCAGCGGCCGAGGTCGATCTCGGCGTAGACGATGCCCTCCTCGTCCACCAGTGGTTCGGTCACCGGGCGCCCGTCGGGTCCGAAGATCCCGGACAACGCGGCGCGCGGGCGCGAGAGTTGCTTGCGCAGCTGCTGGTCCTCGCCCGCGATCTCGGCCACGATGTCCGGCGAGATCGTGGAGCAGGAGACCACCGTGAACACCTTGCCCTCGAAGCAGTGCGCGGCGGCGCGCAGCGCGATCGCCTCCGCCATGTCGTAGTCCTCGGGGGCGACGGGCAGGGCGATGTAGCTCGCGGCATGGACGAGTTCACCCTGCGCGAGGAGGGTGAAGCGGGCGAGCGGGTTGGTGTTCTCGCCGCAGGCGAGCGCGCCGAGCGGGCCGACGGCCGTGCGGTGGACGCGCAGGGTGCTGCCGTCGCCCGGCGTCCAGGTCAGCTTCTCGGCCCAGGTCGGCACCAGTTTGCGGTGGACGCCGATGAGTTCGCCGTCGGCGTCGATGGTCAGCAGGGTGTTGTACAGCGTTCCGAGGCTGTGCGGGCCGCGCTCGTTGACGCCGATCACCAGCACCACGCCGGCCCGCCGGGCGGCGGCGCGCAGCGTGTCGACGTGCGGGCCGGGCACGTCCACCGAGGCGCGGTGGAGCCGCTCGTACCAGGGCGAGCCCTGCACCGGGTTCATCGTCCAGTTCCAGTACGGGTAGCCGGGGACGAACACCTCGGGGAGGACGACGAGCGAGGCGCCGTTCCCGGCCGCCTCGTGGATCAGCGCGACCGCCTTGTCGACGGTGGCGGCGGTGTCCAGGTAGACGGGTGCGGCCTGGACGGCGGCCGCGGTGAAGCGGGGCAGCCGCAGCGCGGCGGCCACGGGCTCGGTCATCGCTCCTCCTGGTGGCGCTCGGGGCCTTCGACGGTTTCGGGGTGCCCGGTGGGGCCCGGGCGTGCGGCGGGGCCGGGCCGCCACCGGCGGTGCACCGGCGGGGCCGGCTCGCGGACCAGCCGCAGCCGCGGCGCCACCCGGTCGGACCCCGGCGTCGGCGGCCGGCGGCTGCCCGGGGCCCACGGCTCGGGCCAGCGCGCGGCGGGGCCCGCGTACCCCTGCTCGGCGGCGGCGTGCAGCGTCCACAGCGGGTCGTACAGCTGGGCCCGGCCGACCGCCACCAGGTCCGCCCGCCCGGCCAGCAGGACCGAGTTGACGTCGTCGTGGTGGGAGATCGCGCCGACCGCGACGGTCGGCAGGCCGGTGGCCAGCCGCACCAGCTCGGCGAACGGCGTCTGGTAGCCGCGCCCGAACGGCGGGCGCTCCTCCGCCACCACCTCCCCGGTGGAGACGTCCACCGCGTCCGCGCCGCCGTCCGCGAGCGCGCGGCAGATCGCGACCGCCTCCGCCTCGCCGGTGCCGCCCGGCGCCCAGTCGCTCGCCGAGATCCGCACCAGCAGCGGCCGCCCGGCCGGCCACGCCGCGCGGACCGCCGCCAGCACCTCCAGCGGCAGCCGCAGCCGGTGGGCGAGCGGGCCGCCGTAGCGGTCGGAGCGCCGGTTGGTGAGCGGCGACAGGAAGCCGGAGGCCAGGTGGCCGTGGCCGAACTGGAGCTCCAGCACGTCGAAACCGGCCCGCGCCGCGCGCTCCGCCGACTCTGCGAAGTCCGCGGCGACGGCGGCGAGTTGGATGTCGTTCGCGGCGTGCGGCAGCGGGCCGTCCGGCGTCCACGGCAGCGGTGAGGCGGCCAGCGGCGGCAGGCCGCTCCCGGCGGGCCCGGCGGTCGCGGCCCGGCGGCCGGCGTGGGTCAGCTGGATCCCGAGCGGGGTGTCGCTCACCGCCCGGACCGCGTCGACGAGTTCGCGCCAGGCCGCCTCCTGCCGGTCGTTCCACAGGCCCGGGCAGTCGGCGACCCGGCCCTCCGGGGAGACGGCCGTCATCCCGGCGAGCACCAGCCCGGCGCCGCCGAGCGCGTGCGCGGTCAGCTGTGCCCGGTCGAAGGCGCTCGGCAGCGCGTCGACGGCCGTGAAGGTGGCCAGCGGCGGCACCACCACCCGGTTGCGCAGCTCCAGCGCGCCCAGCTTCAGCGGCCGGAACATCGGCGGGAGGCGCGGTGTGCCGTCCGCCCCCGCGAAGGCCGCGTCCACCGCCGCGACGAACCCGGGGTCGCGGTCCCGAAGGTTCCCGTAGGTGACCCGGCGGCTGCGGGTGAGCAGGTTGAACGCGAACCGGTCCGGGTCCTGGCCGGTCCGCCGGCCGATCGTCTCGAACCACTCCAGGCTCGCCTGCGCGGCCCGCTGGGTGGACTCCACCACCGGCCGGCGCTCCGCCTCGTACGCCGCCAGCGCGGCGTCCAGCGTGGGCTGTTCGTTCAGGCTCGCGGCGAGCGCCAGGGCGTCCTCCAGGGCCAGCTTGGTGCCCGAGCCGATCGAGAAGTGCGCCGAGTGGGCCGCGTCGCCGAGCAGCACCACGTTCCGGTGCCGCCAGGTGGCGTTGCGCACCGTGGTGAACCGGATCCAGCGGGAGGCGTTCGGGATCAGCCGGTGTCCGTCCAGGTGCCCGGCGAGCAGCTCCGCGCAGCGCCGCACGCTCGCCGTGTCGCTCTCGCCGCGCGCGAACTCCCGTGCGGCCAGGGCCTCGAAGCCCGCCCGCCGCCAGGGCTCCTCGGCCAGCTCCACGATGAACGTCGACCGCTCGGCGCTGTACGGGTAGGCGTGCACCTGGAGCACGCCGAAGTCGAAGCGCTCGACGACGAAGGTGAAGGCGTCGAAGACCCGGTCGGTGGCGAGCCACATGTAGCGGGCGCTCCGCTCGTCCAGCTCCGGCCGGAAGGCCTGGGCGTACGCCGTCCTGGTGCCCGAGTTGATGCCGTCCGCCGCGACCACCAGGTCGTACTCCTCGGCGAGTCGCTCGACCGGCGGGGCGGGCGTGCGGTAGCGGACGTCCACCGCCAGCTCCGCGCAGCGGCGTTGCAGGATCGCGCGCAGCCGGTTGCGGTCCAGTGCCGCGAAGCCGTGGCCGCCGCAGGTGCGCACCCGGCCGGCGTGGCGGACATCGATGTCGCTCCAGCGGGCGAACTCCGCGCTCATCGCGGCGAACACCCGGGGGTCGGCCCCGGCGACGCCGTCCAGCGTCTCGTCGGAGAACACCACGCCGAAGCCGAACTCGTCGTCGCGGCCGTCGCGTTCGAAGACGGTGATCTCCCGCTCGGGTGCCGACTGCCGGGCCAGCGCGGCGAACCAGAGCCCGCCCGGCCCGCCGCCGATCACCGCGACGCGGCCGGCGCCGGCCGTCACCGGATCACCTCCGGCTCCTGGCGTCCGGCGGCGGCCAGCGTGCGGCGCACCTGCTCCGGCCACGGCTCGGCGCCCTTGGCGTGCGGAGCGGCGTGCACCACCGACATCCGCCCGCTGGCGGCCAGGCCGTGCGGCCCGTGCACCTCGAAGGCGTAGTGCAGCGAGGAGCCGCCGACCCGCTCGACCCGCAGCTCGGTGCGGACCACGTCGCCGAACCAGAGCCGCTCGCGGTAGTCCGCCTCGAAGTGCACCCGGGGGATCCGCCCGAACAGCCCGTCCAGGCCCAGCCGGCGCAGCAGCGTCGCCTCGGCGGCCTCGGCCCAGCGCTGGACGGCCGAGAAGTGGTAGTGCCCGGCCGCGTCGGTGTCCGACCACTCGACGCGCCGCTCGGTGCTCACGCTGGCCGGGGCCGCCGCGGGCGCGGTCGGCGCCTCGGCGGCCGTCGCGGGGGCTGTCGCGGGGGCCGCCGTCTGCCGGCGCAGCTCGGCGCGCGCCAGCTTGCCGGTCGCGGTGCGCGGCAGCGCGTCCACGAACTCGACCACGCGCGGGTACTTGTACGGCGCGATGGTGCGCTTCACGTGCTCCTGGAGCTCCCGGACCGCCCCCGGCCCCGCCGCCGCCCCCGCGCGCAGCACCACGTACGCCTTGACCGCGGTGCCGCGCCGCTCGTCCGGCACCCCGACCACCGCGCAGTCGGCGACGTCCGGGTGCTCGGCGAGCACCTGCTCGACCTCCGGGCCGGCGATGTTGTAGCCGGCCGAGACGATCATGTCGTCGTCCCGCGCCTGGTACCAGAAGTAGCCGTCGGCGTCGCGCACATAGGTGTCGCCGGTGAGGTTCCAGCCGCCCCGGACGTAGTCGTGCTGGCGCCGGTCGTGCAGGTAGCGGCAGCCGGTCGGGCCCTTGACGGCGAGCCGCCCGGGCTGCCCGTCGGGCACCGGCCGGCCCTGGTCGTCCAGTATCGCCGCCCGGTAGCCGGGCACCGGCAGTCCGGTCGCGCCGGGCCGGATGTCGGCGTCGGCGGCGGAGATGAACACGTGCAGCAGTTCGGTGGCCCCGATGCCGTCGATCAGCCGCTGCCCGGTGGCGGCCCGGAACGCCTCCCAGACGCTCGCCGGCAGGTGCTCGCCCGCCGACACGCACCGCCGCACTCCGGCCAGCCGGTCGGCCAGCCCGGCGGCGAGGATCGCCCGGTAGGCCGTCGGCGCGGTGAACAGCACGCTCACCCCGTGCCGGTGGACCTGCTCGGCGAGCTGCTCGGGCGTGGCCCGCTCCAGCAGCAGGGTGGCGGCGCCGGCCCGCAGCGGGAAGACCGCGAGGCCGCCGAGCCCGAAGGTGAAGGCGAGCGGCGGGGTGCCGCCGAACAGGTCCTCGGGGGTGGGGCGCAGCAGGTGGCGGGAGAAGGTGTCGGCGTTGGCCAGGACGTCCCGGTGGAAGTGCATGGTCGCCTTGGGGCGGCCGGTGGTGCCGGAGGTGAAGGCGATCAGCGCGACGTCGTCGGCGGCCGTCGGCACGGCGGCGAATCCGGCGCCTCCGCTCAGTCCCTCGCGCCCGCTCAGTCCCTCGGGCCCGGCCGGGCCGTAGGGCACGACGGTCAGTCCCGGTGTCCCGGCCTTCTCCAGTTCCGCCAGGAACCGCTCGTCGCAGAGCGCCACCACCGGCCGGGAGATCGCGTGCACGGTGCTCAGCTCGCCGGCGCGCAGCAGCGGCATCGTGGTCACGACCACCCCGCCCGCCTTCAGTACTCCGAGCCAACAGGCCACCAGCCACGGTGCGTTGGGCCCGCGCAGTAACACCCGGTTGCCGGGCACCACCCCGAGCCGCCCGGTCAGCAGCCGGGCCACGGCGTCCGCGCGCTCCCGCAGCTCGCCGTACGTCCACTGCCCGCCCGGCGTGACCAGGCACCGCCGGTCGGGCCCGTACCGCTCGATCGTCGCGTCGAGCAGCTCGTGCGCGCAGTTCAGCCGGTCCGGATACGCCAACTCCGGGAGATCGAACAGGAATTCGGGCCACTCGTCGAGCGGCGGAAGGTTGTCGCGACAGAACGTGTCCACGTGCGCAGAGGGCGAGAGCTCCATGGGCGGGCCACCTCATCGGGCGAGCGGGGAGTGAGGCAAGTATCGCGCTTCGGTGACGCCAGTCAAGAGAGCGATACACGCATTCGGCCCAGCCCGCACCCCGCGCGCCCACCGGGTCGGCCCCGCCGCGGCGCGACCGGCAGCCCCCGCCCGGCCGCACCGGCACCGCCGTCCACCGCCGGTGCGGGGACCGCCCGCGGGTCGATGCGCGGCGATCGGCGATCGGCGCTCCCGCGACCAGGAGAACGGGCGAGGCGATGACGACCCCCGCGTGGACCAGCCGTCGGGCGGTGATCAGCTCGGCCGTCTCGTCGTGGCGCACCACCACCGTGCGCCGCCCCGCCGCTCCACCGCGTGTCTCAGCCCGCGCGCAGCCACCGCAGGGCGGCTTCGGCGGCGTGGGCGCCGCACATGCCGTGGGCGCCGGGGCCGGGCGGGGTGGCGGCGGAGCAGAGGTAGTGGCCGGGGAGGCCGGTGGCATAGGGATGGAGGGTGGGGCGGGGGCCGAGGAGCAACTGGCGGACGTCCTTGGCGCCGGTCATGATGTCGCCGCCGACGAAGTTGGGGTTGTCGGCGGCGAAGTCGGCCGTCCGGCGGACGGCCAGGCCGATGATCCGCTCGCGGAAGCCGGGGGCGAAGCGTTCGATCTGGGCGGTGATCGCCTCGGTGGCGTCGCCGGTGTAGCCGTTCGGCACATGGGCGTAGGTCCAGAGCGGGTGGACGTCGCCGACGGAGCGCCGGGGGTCGGCGAGGTACTGCTGGCCGACCAGGACGAACGGGCGCCGCGGCATCCGCCCGGCGGCGACGGCGCGCTCGGCGGCGGCGAGTTCGGCGAAGGTGCCGCCGAGGTGGACGGTGCCGGCGCGGCGGGCGGCTTCGGCCGTCCAGGGGACGCCGCCCTCGACGGCGAAGTCGACCTTGAAGGCGCCGGGCCCGTGGCGGAAGCGGCGGTAGGCGCGGGCGGCGTGCGGCGGCAGGCGGTCACCGAGGATCTCGGCGACGGCGCCGGGCGCGAGGTCGTACAGGACGAGGTCGGCGGGCGGGAGTTGGGCGGCCGAGCGGATCCGGACGCCGGTCTCGACGGTGCCGCCCAGCTCGGCGAGCAGCGCGACCAGCGCCCGGGTGATCGCCCCCGACCCGCCGGCGGCCACCGCCCAGCCGTACCGGTGCCCCGAGGTGAGCAGCCCGAGCCCGATCGCCGCGCTCAGCGGCCGGTGCAGCGGCTGGAACGCGTGCGCCGCCGCCCCGCCGAACAGCGCCCGCGCCCGCTCGCCGGAGAACGCCCGCGCCAGGACGGCGGCCGGGAGCAGGGCGGGCAGCCCGAACCGGGCGAGCCGCAGCGGACGGCGCGGCAGGCGCAGCAGCGGGCCCATGATGTCGGGCGCGAGCCGGTCGTAGCCGGCGACCGGCCCCTCGAACAGCTGCCGCCACCGCCGCCCGTCGGCGCCGCCCAGCCCGGCGGCCGTGTCGGCCACCGACCGGTGGAGGACACCGGCCGTGCCGTCGTCCAGCGGGTGCGCGCAGTCGATCTCCGGCAGTCGGAACTCCAGCCCGAACCGCTCCAGCCCGAGCCCCCGCAGGAACGGCGAGCCGATGGTCATCGGGTGGACGGCCGAGCAGTGGTCGTGCAGCAGCCCGGGCACGATCGCCTCGCCGCTGCGCGCCCCGCCGCCCACCTCCCCGGCGGCCTCCAGCAGGGTCACCCGCACCCCCGCCTGCGCCAGGCGCACAGCGGCGGCGAGCCCGTTGGGGCCGCCGCCCACCACCACCGCAGTACTCATGCGGTCAGCATCCCGCATCCGCCCGCCCTCAGCGCTGCGGCACCTCGCACCCGTCCGGGCCGCAGGCCGCCCCGTCGGTCCCACCGACGCCGACCAGCGGCAGGACCGTCCGGCTCTCCCACGCCTGCTCCAGCGCCGCCGTGAAGGTCTCCGCCGGCTGGGCGCCCGAGACCCCGAGCCGGCGGTCGAACACGAAGAACGGGACGCCGGTCGCGCCCATGGCACTCGCCGTCGCCTCGTCCTCGCGCACCGCGTCGGCGTACGCCTCCCGGTCGGCCAGCACCCGCGCCGCCTCCGCACCGTCCAGCCCGGCCTCGACGGCCAGTTCCACCAGCCGCTTCGGCGCGAAGGCGGAGGCCTCCTCGGCGAAGTTGGCCCGGTAGAGCAGGTCGAGGAGGACGGCCTGCCGGCCGTGCTCGGCGGCGAAGTGGAGCAGCCGGTGCATGTCGAAGGAGTTCGCGGCGTCCCGCCCCGCGCGGAGGTAGGCCAGCCCCTCCGCCTGCGCGTTGTCCGCGATCCGCTGCTCCGCCGCCTCCGCCTGCTCCAGCCCCATCCCGTACTTGGCGGCGATCAGCGGCACCACCGGCCGGGGCCGGTGCGGCGCCCCGGGGTCGAGCTCGAAGGAGCGGTGGACGACCTCGACCTCGGCCCGGTGGGGGAAGCCCTCCAGGGCCCGCTCGAACCGCGCCTTGCCGATGTAGCACCACGGGCAGTTGATGTCGCTCCAGATCTCGACGCGCACGGGGCCGCTCCTGTCCTCGGTCGTGCGGGGCCTTCCCGCACCGCCGGGAGGGACAACACGGTCGAGGGCCTGGATATTTCTCCCTGTGAAGCATTTGTGGCTTCAGAGGCAGATCCAGCAGTAGAGGTCCTCGTCGGCCTCCCGCGCGCGACGCGCCAGCCCGGCCAGGTCCTCGACCAGCGGCCGCAGATCCTCGCCGTCCGTGGTGCCGAGTTCCTCCGACTCCGCCGCCCACCGGGCGCTGACGGCCGGGACCTCGGCGTCGGCGAGGTCCGCCAGGGTGTCCCGCGCGGCGCGGTCCAGCCGCATGACCCACGGCCCGGTCGCCCAGGGGTCGTCCTCGTCGGCGGGCCCCTCCCGGCCGGGCGGGGGCGTGGTCGGCCACACCGGCGTCCCGCCGACCAGGTCGACCGCCCACTCCACCTGGCGCACGACGGCTATCAGCTGCCCCAGGACGACGTCCGGGTCCACGCCCTTCGCCTCGACCCCGTCGAACACCGGCCGCGCCCCACCGACCGGCGACCCGCTCTCGGGGTCCTCGATCGCGGCGAGCACGGCGGCGTCGTCGGCGGCGCGGAAGTAGTCGGTCAGCACGCCCATGGTCGGTGGTTCCTGTCTGCTCGGTTCTGCGCGGTTCTGCTCGGTGGTTTCGGTGCGGAGGCAGTCGATCAGACGCCACTGACATCGATGCGGCCCGCGCCGTCGAACCTCCCCGCGCTGAACGGGTGAACGGCCCCGCGGGCGGGCGTTTCGTCCACGAAGCGGCGCTGCCACGACTGTAACTTCCGGTTCCGACCGATCCGTTGTGCGCCCCGCTCCGCCCACCCCCTGGAGGACACGCCCCCATGCGCTCCCGCAACCTCGCCGCCCTCGCCCTGGCGGCCGCCCTGCTGTCGACCGGAACGGTCGCCGTCCAGAGCGCGGCCGCCGACGACCTCGAATGCCCGCGCGAGCAGTACCGCCCGACCCCTGAGGACCTGCTGAAGTACTACTGCGGCTTCAAGGAGTTGGGCCCCAAGGAGCCGGAGAAGCTGCCCGCCCACAAGCTGCTCGACGACTGGAACCGGACCGGCGGCCTGCGGCCGGGGCAGTTCCTCTCCTGGTACCGCGACGGCCTCAACTGGAAGTACCCGGGGGAGGAAGGCTTCGAGGACAAGGGCGGCACCATCGACAAGGCGGTCGTCGAACTCGTGAAGGACACCAAGCTCGACCGCTTCGGCGACACCGGCGGCCGCTTCCTCTCCAACGCCGGCACGTCCTACCCCCAGCGCGCCCTGCCGCCGGACAGCCTCAACCCCATCGTCAAGGACGGCGCGGAGCAGGACAGCTACCACTGCTACATCGTGCTGAAGCCGTTCAAGGTCCAGCAGGGCCACATCGCCGCCGCGTTCAACCAGCCCGGCGGCGGTGTCCAGCAGATGCTGGACAAGACCATCGAACCGGACGCCACCAACGTGCAGAACCTCCTGGACAAGGAGTTCCTGGGCGTCCGGGACATCTCGGAGTGCCTGCCCACGTAGCCCCGCCGTCCGGCCTCGCCCACCCCGCTCAGGGGCCGTCGGCCCGTTCGGCGGCGGGGTGGGTGAGGCGCCGGAAGAGGGCGCGGATATTGCCGGTGTAGAGGTAGGCGTCCTCGTTGGTGTGCTGCCCAGGCCCGAAGGACCGGACCGGGGTGAAGTCGGTGGTGACAGCCTTTCCCAAGCGGGCCCGCACCATCTCCAGGACGGTCATGGAGACGACGAGGCTCGTGAGGGGAGTGGAGGGGCCGGCCGGCGCCCTGTTGAGCCGGACGCCCAGCTCCCAGCCCCAGGGCACCTGGTCGTGGTCCAGGCCGGCGTACATGGCCAGGTCGAGCGTCCGCTGTGCACGCGGCCGTCCCCACAGCTTTGTGATCACGGTCCCGACCGCTGCCAAGGGGTCCGGCGCGCCGGTGATCGTGAGGCGGAGATCGGTTCCGGGGAAGGTGACTTCGGCGTTGACCGTGGGGTCGTCCGCAAGGTCGAGCAGGATCTCCGCGACTGCCGCGCGCTCGTCCTCCGCGTCGGCTCCCGCCACATGGACGGCCAGGTGCAGCGGATTCGTCGCCCACATGTCGGCGATGAGGCGGACCAGCCGTTCGAAAGCGGCGCGTTGGTGCTCGGGCACCCTGTCGCCGGGTCGCGGATGGTTGCTGTCCAGTTTGAGCCGGAGGTATTCCATGAACCACAGCTCACTGCCGCCGTCGTCGTCCCGGCGGAAGAGGTCGAGCATGGTGTCCACGACAGTGGCCAGGTCCTCGAAACGGCGTGTGCGAATCAGGAGCGACACCAGAGGAGTCGCGAACGTGAGGGCGGCGTCGACGCTGTCGTGGAATGCGGTGTAGCGGACCAGCGGGATCAGGACGGCACGCTCCGCCTCCAGCCAGGCGAGGACCTGCTCGGACGAGCGGAAGCGCGCGGCAGACTTTCCCTGGTCGAGGTAGTCGGCGGCATTCTCCGTCGTCGAGCCGTAGTGCGTCAGCAGGCGACGGGTGGCGTCCGCGTGCTCGTTGGTGTCCCTCGTGCGCAGGCTGATGGCGTAGAGCGTGACCAGCGGATGGACCGACCACCGGCCCCAGCTCGGGGCGGCGTCGACGAGGTGGGTGAGGGCCAGTTCGCTCAGGAGGTCCTCGGTGAGCTGGACGTCGAGGTCGGCGAGGCAGGCCGCGGCCTCCGTGGTCAGGTCGCTGTGGGGGAACACGGAGAGCAGCCGGAAGAGCCGGGCCTGATCGTCCGGCAGTTGCGCGTACGAGGCGTCGAGGGCGGCTCGCAGGCTCCGGTCCGAGCGGCTCAGCCGGTCGAGCCGGACGTGCGGGTCGCTCAGCCGCTCGACCAGGGAGGCCAGCGGGCGGGTGGGGGAGTCGGCCAGCAGGTCGGCGCAGATGGTGAGCGCCAGCGGCAGGCCGCCGCACAGCTCCGCGAGGGCTCGGGCCAGGTCGGGGGCGTCGGTGAGCCGCCGGTCGTCCCCCCGGCGCGCCCGGAGGCGGTTCGCCAGGAGCGCGACCGATTCCTCGGCGGACAACACGCCCACGTCGAACAGCCGCGCCTCCAGCGACAGGGTGGTCCGGGAGCTGACGAGGGCAGTGATGGGGCCGTCGGCCGGCAGCAGCGGTTCGACCTGGGCGGCGCTCGCCGCGTTGTCGAGGACCAGGAGGACGGGTCCGTTCTCGCGGGCGACTGCGGCAAGGCTGCTCCGGTAGAGGGTGGTTCGGTCCTGGTGATCCTCCGGTACGACTCCGAGGGCGCGGACGAGAGAGTTCATGAGCTGCTCGGCGGTGAGCGGGGCACCGGCCCGGTTGCCCGCCAGGTCGAGGTACAGGACTCCGCCTGGGTACCAGCCGCGTTCCACGGCCAGGGCCGCGGCGTGGAGGACGAGTTCCGACTTCCCGACACCGGGCAGACCGGACACCAGGGCCGTGCGGTTGGGGCGGGCGCCCGGTTCGACGGGCGTCAGGAAGCCGGTCAGCTCGGCGATTTCCTCCTCGCGACCGGTGAAGGCGCCGGACCTGGCGGGCAGGGGCGCCATGGGGATGCGCGGCGGGAGGTGAAGGTCTACGGTCCCGGCCTGGACGACGGATCCGTGGACGGTGCCCCCGATGATCGAGTTCCACGTGTCGGGCGCGGCCACGGCGTCCGCCAGCGCGGACGCGACATCCGCGTCGAGGTTGCGCGCGGCCAGTTGGCCGGGGACGCGCGGCAGCCGTCGGGCCAGCCTCCGGAGCGCCTGCTCCTGGCGGAGGTCGTCGGGGTCGCGAGCCTGGCCCAGGCGCCCCGTCAGCTCCTCGAAGACCTCCTCCTCGTCGAGCGCGCGCACCGGGACGATCACGGCCTCCGGGTGCCGCCAGGTGCCGACGGCCTCGGTCGTGACAATGACGCAGCCTCTGCCGCTGGTGGGCACGAAGAAGGGAAGCCGGGCGCGGCCCACCCAGGCACCCCGGGGGACGCCGTCGAGGACGACGAGCCAGTCCTGGTGCCGGGCCAACTGCTCCCACAGTCCGTCGAGGGAGGATTCGTCGAAAAGGGCGCCGTTCGGGGAGACAGCGTTCCACAGTCGCCCGAGTCTCAGCTCCAAGGAGCCGGGTCGGCGGGCGTCGATCCAGTGGACAAACGGGTGCCGTCCGTCGTGGGCACGGACGTACTCCTGGACGATCCGACGGCGCCCCATCCCACGGGCGCCGGTGAGGATCACCACTGCGGGTCGCTCCGGCTCGGTGGCCGGCCGGGTGAGCGCGAAGGCCGCCTCCAGCGCCGCAAGTTCCCGGCGCCGCCCGATCATCACCGGGGGATCGGGCGGGCTCTGAATGGGCGGCACCGGCTCCAGCAGGTCGAGCCTGACCGCCGGAACGACCGGCACGCCCCCCGCCCCACCGCCCGGCGTGCGCCCCACCGCCCCGGCGAGCTGCCCGGCGACCTCCGTGTACCGCCCGCCGGCGCCCGCCAGGACCGCCAGCGCGACCTCCGCGAACGGCAGGCTCTGCTCCGGCAGCGGCGCGCCGTCCCCGCCGACCGTGGCGAGGGCGCGGAAGTCGAGCGTCCCGCCGAAGGTCGCCGCGACCCGGCCGGACACCTTGGCGAGGACGTGCGCCAGCACGTGCACGGACTCGGTGCGGGTCAGCTCGGCGAGGAGTTCCTCGCGCACGCCGGGCCGGAAGTCGTAGACCTGCTCGTCCGGGTCCTCGGCGGCCTCGCCGCGCGCTCGGAGCAGGCCGGAGACGAACAGCTCCGCGAGGTCCGTCTGCCCGGACTCCGGGACGGTGGCCCGCTGGACCAGCCGCATCACCGGCAGGCTCAGCGGCGCCGCCGACAGGTGGCAGGCCAGCCGGTACGCCGTCGGCGAGCTGCCGGCCCGGAAGCGGGCGACGCGCTCGGCGGGCGCGGCCGGGTCCTCGGCGGGGCCGGCCGGCCGCTGCGGGCGCGGTACGCCGCCGAGCGGGGCGGCGAGCATCGGCGTCCAGCCGGAGGTGCGGCCGGCGGTGAGCCCGACCCACGGGGCGAGCCAGTCGGCGTCGACCTCCAGGACGGGCAGCCAGCGCACCCGGGACCGTTCGGCGGCGCCCCGGGCGCCGCGCGGGACGCCGGGCAGCGCGGCCTCCGAACGGAAGGCGGGCACCGGCCGGCCCGCGCCGGAGGCGCGCGCCTCCACCGGAGCGGTGCGCAGGGCGGTGCGGTGCCACAGGCGCCGGGGCAGCACCTGGAGTGCGGCGGCCGGCCGGGTGGCCGCGGCCTTCGCCAGGAAGGCGGGGAGCGTCGGCCCGTACCAGGCCGGGCCGACGCCGTCGGTGAGCACGAGCAGGATCCGCCGGCCGGTCGGGTCGTCGAGCGGCCGGGACCAGCCGGTGCGGGGGACGGCGGCCTCCGCCGAGCGGCGGCGGTGGAACGGGGCGAGCGTCGGTTCCTCCCCGTCCGTGCCGAGCGCCCAGCAGCGCACGTCGGCGAACGCGCCGTGCCGCTCCAGCAGGGTGGCCAGCTCGCCGCCGAGCCGGTGCCAGACGGCCATGGTGGCGCCGACGTCCACCAGCAGGTCGACCGAGAAGCGAGGCCGCCGGACGGGCCGCCGGACCGGGATCCGGATGCCGGTCTCGGCGGTGGCCTCGGCGGTCGCCTCCTCGTCGAGGTCGAGGCCGAGGCGCCCGGGCGCGTCGACGAGCCGCCGCAGCGGGCGCAGCGCCCGGGCCAGGGCGAGCGGGCCGTCGAGCGCGGGGGGCTGCGCGACCTGGACGGCGTGGCCGCCGGGCGCGCCGTGGCCGCCCGGTCCGGGCGGGCCGCCGCGGGTGTGCAGGGCGGCCCGTGCGTCGGAGGACGGCGTACCGGCCGGTGCCGCCGGGTCGGACCCGGCCGGGTGGGGCGGAGCGGGGGCCGGGAGGAGGGACGGCGCGGTGTCCGCGGCGGACGGCGGTCGCGGCCGGTCGTCGTCGGTCGGCACCGGCGGTCCGCCGTCCGGCCCGGGCAGCGGATCGAGACCGGCGAGCCGGGCGATCCACAGGACGTCCGCGAGGTCGTCGGCCGTGGGCGGCCCGCCGTCCGCCGGGCGGAGCAGACCGGCGAGCGCCTCCCTCAGGCCGTCCTGCGACGACGGGTCCACGGCCGGCTCAGCTCTCGTTGAGCGGACGGAGCAGGTCGTCGTGGAGGACCTTCTTCCCCCGTCCGCCGTCCCCGAGGCCGCGCCCGGCCATCAGCAGGGCGTTCAGCAACTGGTCGTTGGCCAGCTCGGCGCCGTCCTCGCGCCGGCGGAGGAACTCGGTGATCAGCGCGGCGGTCTGCTCGCTGCCGCCCACGGCCTCGCCGAGGTGGGCGGTGACCATCGCGGTGAGCCGCTCGGCGGTGGGCGGCTGGATCTCCAGCCGGACGCATCGCCGCAGCAGGGCGGCCGGGAACTCGCGCTCGCCGTTGCTGGTCAGGACGACCAGCGGGAAGTCCGCGCAGCGCACCACCCCGCCGTCCACCTCCGCCGTCCCGCCGTGGTCGGCGGTGCCGACCCGGTGGACGCCCGGGCCGAGCCGGACCAGCTCCGGGATCTCGAACTCGCCCTCCTCGAAGACGTTCAGCAGGTCGTTGGGCAGGTCGAGGTCACCCTTGTCGATCTCGTCGATCAGCAGCACCCGGGGCGTCCGCCAGGGGAGCAGTGCCGTGCCCAGCGGCCCTAGCCGCAGGAACTGTCCGATCGCGGGCGACTGCTCCTCCGCCGCGCGGAGGTCGTCCGCCGGGGGACTTCCGGCCGGGCGGTGGTTCCCCATCCGGAACGCGTACACGACGGCGTCCGCCCTCCCCAGGCCGACGCCGGACAGGCTGCGGGGGAGAAGCCCGAGCGCGTCCTCCGCATGCGCCTCGCCCGGTCGGGGGACCGCGAGGAGGCCCACTCCGGACGCCGTCTCGCGCCGCAGCCCGGCCTCGTGCAGCCGGCCGATCGCGTCGTAGCTGTACAGGCCGTCGCGCAGGGTGGAGCGGCTGGTGATCGGCCAGCGCAGCACCGGGCCGAGGCCCAGTTCGTGGGCGACGGCGTACGCCAGTGTCGACTTGCCGACACCGGGCTTGCCGGTGACGAGCAGCGGCCGCCGCAGGTGCAGGGCGAGGTTGACCAGGTCCACCTCCCGCTCGTCCGCCCGGTAGGCGGCGGCCTGCCGGGCCTTGCCGAGCCGGCGGGCCGTCACGGCCGCGGCGTCCTCGGCCGGCAGGTCCTGGCAGGCGGCGGACGGGGCGCCGAAGGCGCGCCAGACCGGTGCCCCGGGGAGCCGGTCGATCCCGTCGTGCGGGACGCCGGTGCCCCGGTAGATCCGCCAGTCCTCGGCCATGTCTGCTCCTGCCTCGCCGTGCGTGGTCCCGGGTCCGCGGTTGTCGCCGGTCATCCGACGATCCCCGGGAACGGGCTGTCCTGGTCCGGGTCCACGCAGTCCGGGTCCTCCCAGAGCAGCGTGACGTCGTGCTGCGGGTCCGCGCGGCCGCGGTGCTGCCTGCGGTACCGGTGGACGGTGTCGGGCAGGTCGGCCAGGCAGGCCGGCCGGTACTCGCGCAGGGCCTTGACGAGCGTGTCGGCGTCGCCGGCCACCCGCCGCCAGAGCAGCACGGGCATGCCGTCGAGGTACATCGCGTCGTCCACGGCGTACTGGACGTCGGCGTGTAGCTGGTCGTACGGCACGTCGAGGCCCAGGCAGGCGAGGGAGGGGCGCCGGGCGAGCCAGTCCGGCAGCTCGGCGACCAGCGCCGGGTCGAGCGGGGGCCAGCCGATCCCGTCGAGGGCGTCGGCCTGCTCGGGGTCGGCCACCAGGCCGGCGAGCCGCTCCCACCGTGCCTGCCAGGCGGCGAAGTTGACCAGGGGGTCGGTGTACCGTTCGAGCGAGCGGACCACCACCGGGTGGTGCTGGCCGAGCGGCCGCCCGGTCGGGCCGGAGCACCACCGTTCGGCCGCGTGGCCGAGCATCGAACGGGGGAGCAGGAACTCGATCCGGACGGCCCTGCCGCGGATCTCCCGGGCCAGCTCCGTCCACCCGGCGAGCGCGGTGCTGCCGACGGCGACCAGCTCGCTGCGGGTGATCGATCCGGTGGCCGGCAGACCGTCGGCGCGCTCGAACCGCCCTCCGGCGAGCGGCTGGCGGTAGTAGGCCAGGCGCAGGCGGTACCGGGTCTCGCCCGCGTGCTCGGGGGTCTCCTCGTCCAGCCGGATCTGGACGATCAGCCGGTCCCGGGAGGCGGCCGGCACCGGCGCCCGGCCGCCGAATGCGTCCACGAACCGCCGCAGCGCCGGGAGTTCGGCGCACCGGGTGACGGCCGGATCGGCGCCGAGCGCGCGGAGGAAGCCGGTGAGCGGGCCGAGGACGTCGGGGCCGCGCGGGTCGACCAGCCGGGCCAGGATCTCCGGCAGGCGCTCCTCGCCGGCGAGGATCCGCAGCCCGCCGGTGTTCTCGGGGACGTGGCGGTGGAGCCCGGGAAGCTCCGGGAGGCCGCGCAACTCGTCGATCACCGCGAGCAGTTCACCGCTGTGCGGTTCGGGGGCGCGGACCAGGACCAGCGTGGTGAGGTCCAGCCAGGGCCGGGCGCGGTCGTCGGGGGCCAGCGTGTGCAGCGTGTCGCGCAGGGACTCCAGCGCGGCCCGGGGGTCGTCGCGGGTCGCGACGACGTCGACCAGGTTCCAGACGTGGGTACGCGGTTGGCCGTCCTCGGCGATGTCCGCCTCGATGCCCGCCGTCGCGGGCGACCGTCCCAGGAGGGCCACCACCCGCTGCCGGAACCTCTGTTCGGGCATCTGCCGGAAGCCGAGCAGGACGGCGACCAGCAGGCCGTCCGCCTGCGCGGACCAGGGTCTCGGAGCCGGTGCGGCCTCCGCCGCTCCGCTCATACGCGCTCCCGGCCGCCGACCGACCGGTCGACCAGCGTGCGCAGGCCGTCGAGGGCCCCGTCGTCCGGGGCGAGCTCCTCCAGCGCGGCGACCAGCGCCCGCAGCGCGACCCGTCCGTCGCGGAAGCTCCGGCAGCCGTCCACGATGCTGTGCAGGTGGAGCCGCTGCTCGGGGAGTTCGTCCGCCTCGAAGGCGTACCGCAGACCGAGCCGCCGGCCCATCGCGTCCAGCAGCAGGAACCGCCCGTCGGAGCGGCGCAGCAGTCGGAAGTCCATCAGGGCGGCGACCAGTTCGCCGTCGCTCGGCGGCGCGGCGGGCGGTTCCGGCGGCCGGCCGGCCGCGTCGACGGCCGCCTGGGCGCCCACGTCGACGCCCGCCTCGCCGAGCAGCGCGGCCAGTGCGCCGACCGGGGTGAACCAGCCGCCCTCGTCGCGCTGGTAGGAACGGCTGCCCTTGAGGACGCCGCGCACCAGGCCGTCCGCCCCGACCAGCATGCTGCCGCTGTGGCCGTCGCGGATGCCGTCCCCGCGCACGCCCACGAAGTCCGCCGCGCGGCCGATCACCCGCAGCGCGAGGGTGTCGGGCTGGGCGCCGCGGCCGGGGGTGTGGGTGGAGTACCCGAGGGCGGTGAGGACGGTGTCCGGCTCGGCCTCCTCGGCGGCGAGCCGGGCCACGGGGTGGCCGGTCCAGCCGGGCACGGGGAGCAGGGCGAGATCCGGGAACGGGTGGAACCTCCCGGAGTCGCCCTGCGCCGGCGCCCGCCGGATGCGGTCGGCCGCGACCTCGTGGTCGCCGGACGCGTGCCGGACCCGCACCGGGTCCGCCGGCGCCGCCGCGAGGAGGACGTGTGCGGCGGTGACGGCTAGGCCCGGGGCCACCAGGAAGCCGCTGCCGCGGAAGGAGCCGGCGATGTCGACGGTGACGGTGCAGCCGCGCAGGGCCTCGGCCTCGGCGAGACCGATCCGTGCGGTGGTGCTCACTCGGTGTCGGCCGGGGTGCTCGGCGGGGCGGCCGGCCGGCGGCGCCGCTCGGCGAGGTCCCAGGAGAGCCGGACGGTGAGGCCGGCCTCGCTGCCGGCCTCGGCGATGACGCCCAGGAGCTGTCCCGACTTGACCGCCAGCTTGAGGCCGAACTCGACCTCGAACGCGTCGGGGGCGCCGGCCGCGTCCTGCACGATGCTCTCGGCCGCCCAGCGTCCCAGCCCCTGAACGGTGTTGCGCACCTCGTCGAGGGTCAGCACCACGGCCGATCCCAGCTGTGCGGCGGCCCGCCGGCCCGCGCGGAAGGCGGCGTCCCCGGAGTCGTCCGCCTCGCCCGGAGCCGCCTCCGGCTGCTGGAAGTTCACCTCGCCGATCACCTCGGCCCGGACGGTCGTGCCGTCCCCGAGATCGATCGTCACCGTTTCGGCCACCGGGCCCCGCCCCTTTGAAGATCCGCTCCGACGGTCCATCAGAATACCCGTCCCGCAGGGCAGTCGGGCCGGTACGCCGAAGTCGGGCGCCGCGGGGGGGGGGGAGTCCGGGCAGGACTGCGTCCGCCGGGTGCCCGGAATCCTGGCCGTCCGGAGGATCCGCCACGGCGGCGGGCCGCCGGCCTGTCGGGCCCCTCAGGCGTCGGTGGGCAGGGCGCGGGCGGGGTGGACCGGCGGTGCGGTGCGGGGGTGGGCGGGCAGCGGCAGGGCGAGGGCGGCGCCGGAGGCGGCGGGCAGGGCGAGCGCGGCGGCGGCCTCCTCCGGCAGGTCGCGCAGGCCGAGCAGCCCGGCGGAGAGCCGGGCGGTGGCGCGGTGCCAGTCGCCGATCCGCCGCATCAGGGTGTGGCCGGTGCCCGTGACGGTGTAGCCGCAGACCCGGGCCCCGGCGGCGCGGCCGCGGGCGGCGAAGGCCCGGGTGTCGGCGGGGGAGGTGACCCGGTCGAGATCGCCGTGCAGCATCAGGACGTCGCGGCCGGCCAGCTGCTCGCACGGGTCCTCGGCGGGGCACCACGGGGCGAGCGCGACGACGCCGGTGACCGTGGGGTGGCCCGCCGCGTGCAGGGCGGCCCGGCCCCCCATCGAGTGGCCGACCAGGACGGTCGGCACCGGCCCCAGCTCCTCGGCGAGGTCGTCGAGCGCGGCGACGGCGTCCCGGGCGGCGTCGGCCCGCTCGCCGTTCCAGCCCCGGTGGCGGTAGCGGACGGCGCCGACCGCCACACCCGCGCCCGCCGTCTCGCGGCGCAGCGCGCGCACGAAGCCGGCCATCCGCAGGCCGGGCAGGTTCAGCGGGCCGGGCCGGGCGAGGCCGTGCTCCTGGCCGCCGTGCAGGACCAGCACCGCGGCGCCCGGCCGCTCCGGCAGCCGGTGCCAGACCAGCGCCCGGTGTCCGCCGCCGCCCGTACGGTTGTCGCTCACGTCGTCCGCTCCCCGCCCGTCTGCCGTCTGCCGTGTGGACCGCCACTGTACGGCCGTCGCGCGGACGACGGAGGTCCCGGGCGGCAGCGGCCGGTTCACCCGGCGGGGCCAGCGCGGGCCGCCGGGGCGTGCGGGCCCCCGGGCGGCCTGCTATCCACGAGGAGTGGGGGGTCCCCGCGCCGTTCCCGGTGCGGTGTCGCCGAGTGGAGGACTCCCGTGGCCCAGCAGCTCGCCCTGTCCGTCGACTTCGGCTCCGGCTTCACCGAGGCCTGGTCGAAGGTCGCCAAGTTCATTCCCCAGTTCATCGCCTTCCTGGCGATCCTGGTCATCGGCTGGTTCGTCGCCAAGGCGATCGCCAGGCTGCTCGACCGCGTGCTGCGCCGGATCGGCTCCGAGCGAGTGGCCGAGCGGTCCGGGATCGCCCGGCACCTGGAGGGCTCGAAGTACGACCTGACCGGGATCGTCAGCAAGATCGTCTACTACGCGATCCTGCTGATGGCCCTGCAGCTGGCGTTCGGCGTCTTCGGCCCGAACCCGATCAGCGTGATGATCAACGGCATCGTCGCCTGGCTGCCGAGGGGCATCGTCGCGGTCGTCATCGTGGTCGTCGCGATGGCCATCGCCAACGCCGTGCGCGACATCGTGCAGAACGCGCTCTCCGGCGCGGCGTACGGGCGGACGGTGGCCACCATCGCCTGGGCGTTCATCGTCCTGCTGGGTGTGGTCGCGGCGCTCGGGCAGGCCGGGATCGCCACCGCGATCACCGGACCGGTGCTGGTCGCGGTGCTGGCCTCGATCGCCGGCGTCCTGATCGTCGGCGTCGGAGGCGGCCTGATCATCCCGATGCGGCAGCGCTGGGAGCGCTGGCTCTCCAGCGCCGAGCAGGAGACCGCCAAGCTGCGCGGCAGCGCCTACCAGGCCGGCCGCTCGGACGCGCTGGCCAACCAGCCGGCCCGGCCGACCACCAAGGCCACCCCGCCGGCCCCGGGGATCGACCCCGGGCGGCCGGGCGAGCAGCCGGGCTGACCCGCGCGCGCCGCTCAGGCCGCGAGCAGGCCGTCCTGCCGGACCAGCCAGCAGATCGCGGTCAGCCGGTGCACCGCGTAGTCGTACCCGACCGGTTCGCGCCAGCCGATCTCGGCGAGCGCGTCGAGGAAGCCCAGCGCGTAGTCGGACAACTCCTCACGGTCCAGGGGCCGGGGCAGCAGCTCCGGCCCCTGGTCGTACAGCAGCCGGCGCAGCTCGGCGGCGTGCTGGTCGACCGCCGCGGTGAAGCCGGGCTCGAAGGCGAACTCGGCGAGCCGGGGCGTGAAGGCGGCGACGATCCCGGGCAGCGGACAGCCGGCCGGGCGGTTGCGCGGATCGGGGGAGTCGTCGGGGGAGCCCCGGTGCGACTCGTCGGGCGTGGCGAACATCCGTCCACGGTAGGCGAGCCCGGGAGCGGCTCCCGCCGAGCGGGCCGGTTCCGGGCTGAGACCTTGGCCACGCCGGCGGTCCGCCGCCGCTCCCGGGGCGCCGGTTCGGCGGAGCCCTTCTGACCGCGGCGCGGTCCGTACCAGAATGGCCGGTATGGATCTCCGCATCTTCACCGAACCCCAGCAGGGCGCGAGCTACGACACCCTCCTCCGGGTGGCCCGTACCGCCGAGGAGCTGGGGGCCTTCAGCGCCTTCTTCCGTTCCGACCACTACCTCAGGATGGGCGGGGTCAGCGGCCTGCCGGGCCCGACCGACGCGTGGATCACGCTGGCCGGCCTCGCCCGCGAGACCAGCACCATCCGCCTCGGCACCCTGATGACCGCCGCCACCTTCCGACTGCCCGGCGTGCTCGCCATCCAGGTCGCCCAGGTCGACGCGATGAGCGGCGGCCGGGTCGAGTTCGGCCTCGGCGCGGGCTGGTACGAGCAGGAGCACACCGCCTACGGCATCCCCTTCCCCAAGGAGAAGTTCGGGCGGCTGGAGGAGCAGCTGGAGATCGTCACCGGTCTCTGGAGCACCGAGCCGGGCGAGACCTTCGACTTCGCCGGGACGTACTACCGGCTGAGCGAGTCGCCGGCGCTGCCCAAGCCCGTCCAGGCGAAGATCCCGGTCCTGGTCGGCGGCACCGGCCCGACCCGCACCCCGGCGCTGGCCGCCCGCTTCGCCGACGAGTTCAACCTGCCGTTCGTCTCCGAGGCGGACACCGCCGCCCAGTTCGGCCGGGTCCGCGAGGCGGTCGAGAAGGCCGGCCGCAAGGCCGACGACCTGGTCTACTCCAACGCGCTGGTGGTCTGCGTCGGGCGCGACGACGCCGAGGTGGCCCGCCGGGCCGCCGTGATCGGCCGCGAGGTCGACGAGCTGAAGGCCAACGGCCTGGCCGGCACCCCGGACGAGGTGGTGGAGAAGATCGGCCGGTACGCCGCCGTCGGCTCCCAGCGGATCTACCTGCAGGTCCTGGACCTGGAGGACCTCGACCACCTGGAGCTGATCGCCTCCCGGATCGCCCCGCAGCTCGGCTGAACGGCCCGTCCCGCGGCCGCCTGTAACGGTCCCGGTGCGTTTCTGTGACGCACCTGGGGCGGTAAAGGGCTCGGCCCGGACCCGCTCTGACCATTAGTCTTTACTCTCTCTTGAAGGGGGAAGGCTCTTCGGGAGGCGGGTCCGGGAGAGCCCGGGCCGGCGGGGAGGCAGGGGATTTCGATGGCGGACGCACAGGTCTCCAGGACGGTTCTCGACCGGGCGGCCGACGGGCGGCCGACGGTCCCGGCGCCCCGGACCGGCTGCCCGGAGGTCGCGGCCGAGCCGGCCGCCGGCGTGCTGCGGCCGCGCGGCCTGGAGGACCTGCGGCACGCCCGGTCCGGCCGGGGCCGGCCCACCGCGCTGCACTACCCGGCGGGCGACCTGCTGGTGGTCTCCGGGCTGCCGGGAAGCGGCAAGAGCACGCTGATGCGCCGCTGCGTGCGCGCCCCGCTGGTCGATTCGCAGCTGGTCCGCGAGGAGTACGGGGCCAGGGTGCCCTCCTGGCTGCCGTACGCGGTGTACCGCCCGCTGGTGCGGATCGCGCACTACCGGCGGCTGCGGAGCGCGGTGCGGGCGGGCGGCCCGCTCACCGTGCACGACTGCGGGGCGGTGCCGTACGTGCGGCAGTGGCTGGCCCGGGAGGCCGAGCGGCAGGGGCGGCGGGTGCACCTGATCCTGCTGGACACCACCGCCGAGGAGGCCCGCGACGGCCAGCGCGCCCGCGGGCAGTCGGTCTCCGCGTACGCCTTCGCCCGGCACCGGGAGGCCGCCCGGCGGCTGCGCTCCCGGCTGGCCGGGACGGGCCGCCCGCCCGCCGGATGTGCGTCGGCCGTGGTACTCGACCGGGCCGGTGCGCGTGCCCTGCGGGAGATCGTCTTCGTGGCGTCGTAGTCTCGGCAAGGCGGTCCGGGTGTCCGGTTCATCCCGTTCGTCCCGTCCCGCCGGCCGCCGCACCGCTGAGCGGGGCAGACGGGGTGTCACGTTTCGGACAGGCCGGGGCCGGTACTGTGCGCAGGCGCGCGACGGGAAATGCTCATGTGCGGCGAGGTCGGACCGCTCAAACTTCCGGATTTTGTCTGATTTGTCGTTAGAAGTTCCAGGCCGGAACACATCTGACGCGTACACGCAACCCTGCGTAGCCTGTGGCACGGCGGCCCCCTCAATCGCCGTCCCCCACCACCTCCCCAGGAGCGCAGATGCGTCGTTCCGCCCGTGTCCCCTCGCGTGCCCCCGGCCGATTCCTCGGCGCGGCGGCCGTCGTCGCCGCCCTCGGCCTCACCCAGTTCGCGGCCCCCACCGCGCTCACCGCCGCCGGGGCGCCGGCCCAGGGTCCGTCCGCCACCGCCTGCGCCGGCGAGACCTCCCAGGACGCCGCGGCCCGCAAGCCCGCCGGCGGCGCCGCCGGCCAGGAGCCCAACGCCGTCAACGAGGCGCAGGCCAAGGCGATGGACGCGGACCTCCAGGCCCGGCTCGCCCAGCTGGCGCACTCGCCGCAGGGCGGCGCCCTGGTCGCGCCCGGCGCGCTGGCCGCCACCACGACCATCCCGGTCTACGTGCACGTCGTGCACTCCGGCGCCACCGGCAAGCTGTCGGCCACCACCATCGCCCGGCAGATCGACGTCCTCAACGCCGCGTACGGCGGCCAGGGCAGCGGCAACACCGTGAGCCAGTTCCGCTTCCAGCTGGTCGCCACCGACTACACCGACAACGCCACCTGGTACAACGGCGTCTCCCCGGGCTCCAGCGCCGAGAAGGCGATGAAGACCGCGCTGCGCAAGGGCGGGGCGAGCGCCCTCAACCTTTACAGCGCCAAGCTCGGCCAGTCGCTGCTCGGCTGGGCGACCTTCCCGAGCTCCTACCGGTCCAACCCGACCGACGACGGCGTCGTCATCCTCGACTCCTCGTTCCCCGGCGGCTCGGCCACCAACTACAACGAGGGCGACACCGCCACCCACGAGGTCGGCCACTGGCTCGGGCTCTACCACACCTTCCAGGGCGGCTGCAGCGGCCAGGGCGACTACGTCGCCGACACTCCGGCCGAGGCGAGCGCCGCCTACCAGTGCCCGGCCGGCCGGGACACCTGCACGTCCACCGGTGTCGACCCGATCCACAACTTCATGGACTACACCTACGACTCCTGCATGACGCAGTTCACCCCCGGTCAGGTCGCCCGGATGTCCAACTCCTGGGCCGCCTACCGGGCCTGACGGCCCCCGGGCCGGACCTCGAAACCCTGGCGGGGGGGGGGGGGGGGGGGCGCCCCCCCCCCCCCCCCCCCGGGGGGGGGGGGGGGGGCCCGCCCGGGGGGGGGGGGGGGGGGCAAAAAAAAGGGGGGGGGTTTTTTTTTGGGGGGGGGGGAACCCAG
>NZ_JBHJUI010000004.1:158596-425310 GCF_042268405.1 Kitasatospora sp. NPDC056184
CCGGGCGCGCCCCCCCGGGCCCCCCCGCCCCCCGGCCCGCCCCCCCCCCCGGGGGGGGGGGGGGGGGCTCCCCCCCCCCCCCCCCGCCAGTACCGGTTTCGGAGGTGTACGAACCGATCGGCGCGGCAATTGGCGGACAAATGTCCCTGTTGATCTATGTTTGGAGGGCAAGGCAGCACGTCGAGCAAGGAGGAGCGACATGGCCAACAGCGCGAACCCCAGGATCGTCGTCGGTGTCGACGGCTCACCCGCCTCGGAGCGGGCGCTGCGCTGGGCGGTCGACTACGCCCGGCTGACCGGTGGCACCGTCCACGCCGTCGCCGCCTGGGAGTACCCGGCGTTCTACGGATGGGCCGGGGCGAGCGTGCCCGCCCCCGAGTTCAACCCCGAGGAACTGGCCGGCAAGACCCTCTCCGACACCGTCGCCCGGGTCGTCGGGGCCGAGCCCGACGTGCGGATCACCGAGTCGGTGAAGCCCGGCAACGCCGCCCAGGCCCTGCTGGAGGCCTCGCGCGGCGCCGCGCTGGCCGTGGTCGGCAGCCGCGGCCTCGGCGGATTCACCGGCGCCCTGCTCGGCTCGGTCAGCCGCCACCTCACCGAGCACGCCCCCTGCCCGGTGGTGGTGGTCCGCCACGGCGCGGGCGAGGACGAGAGCGGGGGCGACGCCGCGGCGTGATCGCCGGCGCGGCTGCGGCGGGCCGCCGCGCGGAGGCAGGATGGAGGCATGCCAGAAGGTGACTCCGTCTTCCGCGCCGCGGCCCGCCTGCACGCGGCCCTCGCCGGTCAGGTGCTGACCACCGGCGAGCTGCGGGTGCCCGCCCACGCCACCGCCGACCTCGCCGGACGCCGGGTGCTGGAGGTGGTCCCGCGCGGCAAGCACCTGCTCACCCGCCTCGAAGGCGGCCTCACCCTGCACACCCACCTGCGGATGGACGGCCGCTGGGTGGTCTTCCGCCCCGGCGAACGCTGGACCGGCGCGCCGCTGCACCAGGTCCGCGCCGTTCTCGGCACCGAGCGGGGCACCGCCGTCGGCTACCGGCTGCCGGTCGTCGAACTGCTGCGCACCGGCGACGAGCAGCGCGCCGTCGGCCACCTCGGACCGGACCTGCTGGGGCCCGACTGGGACCGGGCCGAGGCCGTCCGCCGGCTGCTCGCCCACCCCGGCCGGCCGGTCGCCGAGGCCCTCCTCGACCAGCGCAACCTGGCCGGCATCGGCAACGTGTACGCCAACGAGCTCTGCTACCTGGCCGGTGTCACCCCGTGGACACCGGTCGGCGAACTCCCGAGCGCCGACCGCCTGCTGGCCCGCGCCCACCAGCTCCTCGACGCCAACCGGCTGCGCTCCGGCCACGTCACCACCGGCGACACCCGGCGCGGCCACCAGCAGTGGGTCTACGACCGGGCCGGGCGGCCCTGCGCGCGCTGCGGCAGCACGGTGCTGACGGCCGAGCACGGCACGGCCCCGCAGCAGCGGCCCGCCTACTGGTGTCCGTCCTGTCAGCGCGGGCCGGCCCCCGTGGTCCGCTCCGGGCGCTCGGGGCCGCCCGGACGGCGCGGGCGCTGAGGGCCGTCCGGGCGGCCGCGGCGGGCGCACCCGCGGGCCGGCCGGGTCAGGCGGGTTCCACCAGGGCCGGGTGGCGCGGGTCGTCGCAGCGGACGGTGAGGTCGGCCACCTCGGCCGGGACGGTCTCGGCCTCGTAGCGGGCGAACGCGGGCAGCGTCCACCGCTCCTCCGGCGCCGTCCGCCGGGCCAGCGCCGCCGGGGAGAGCGCCAGGTGGACCGTCAGCTCCAGCGGCAGCCACCGGCCCAGCAGCAGCGCGCCGTCCAGCAGCAGCACCCCGCCGGGCGCCAGCTCGGTGTAGGGCGCGCGGGTGGCGCGGTCCGTCACCGGATCCCGCAGCGAGGGCAGCACCCGGCCGGTGCCGCCCGGCTCCAGCGGGTCCAGCACCTCGCGCAGCAGCGCGCCGTCGTCGAGCCAGAGGTCGTGGAAGGCGTCAGGGTCGTGCCGGCCGTACTCCAACCGGATCGAGGCCGGGCGCAGGAACCCCGCCGCCGCGACCCGCAGCGCCGGGAGGCCGCGCAGCCGCAGCGGCTCGACCAGGGCGTCCGCGAGCGCCCCCGGGGCGGCGGCCGCGGCACCGTCCACGGCCACCCGCAGCCGGCGCCCGCCGGCTCCGGGCAGCGCGGCGATCCGGTCGGTGAGCAGTTCGACCAGCCGGTCGGGCGAGATCGGGCGAATCGGCACGGCATCATCCTGCGTCGGGGGAACGGGTCGGGCGGCGCTCGTCCTCGAACGGCGCGGACCTTCAGGGCACGGGCAGGGCGCCCAGGCAGTAGAGCGTGCTGTCGTGGCCCGCGAACAGCCGGGTGCCGTCGCTGGACACCGACCAGACGTCGACCCCGGGACCGGAGTCCGCGAAGGCCGTGAACACCCGGCCGGACTCCGTCGTGATCAACTGGACGCCCCCGTCGGCCGGACCCGGGACCGCCAGGGCCGTGCTGGTGAGCAGCGGGCGGCAGCGCCGGTCGAGCCGGAACGGCAGCTGGAGCTGCCAGACCTGCTCGCCGCCGTCCGCCGCGTGCGCGGTGACCAGCCCGTTGTCCCGCAGCACGTAGACCCGGAACTCGTCGCTCACCGGCGGCAGGGCGCGCCACTCCTCACCGGGCCGGGGGAGCACCGACCAGTGCGGCGTGCCGTCCTCCTGCCGGAGCGCCTGGACGCCGCCCGACCCGGCCGGGAGGTAGACGTGCCGCTGGTCGAAGGCGGACCAGGAGACCCCGGTGTTCGCCGTGGACCAGAGCCGGCGGCCGGTGGCGCCGTCCAGCAGCGCGAGGCCGGCGGTCGGGTCGGCGTCCCAGGCGAGCAGCCGGCCCGCACCGGTGTCCATCACGGTGACCACGAGCTCGCCGCGCTCGGCGGCCGGGCGCGACCAGACCAGGCCCTTGCCGGCGGCGTCCATCGCGAACAGGGTGCCGCCCGGGTCGGACCTGCGTCCGACGCGGCCGTACACCTGGTTGCCGTCGCAGCCGAGCAGGGTGATCCCGTCGCCCAGCTCCGGGGGCAGCGGCAGGCTCCAGCTCGCGGCGGGGCCGACCAGCGTCCGGGCGTCGACGTGGCCGGTCGAGGCGGTGAACAGCCGGCCCGCCCCGACGATCAGCGGGCTGTCGTCCGGAGAGCCCTTCGGCGCGGCGGCCTCGACGCCGCCGGTCACGGTGCCGGTCTCCGGGTCGAGCAGGTGGATGCCGCTGCGGGTGACGTAGGAGGGCGCGAAGAGCCGGCCGTTCAGCCGGCCCGGCGACATCGGCTCGGTGCCCCGGTGGACCCAGGTCGCTTCCGGGCCGGACACCCGGGTGGGCAGCGGCCGCGGCTTCGGCGGCGCGGGCTCCGACCCGTCCACCGCCCGGGACACCCCCCAGAGGGCGGCGCCCGCGGCGAGCACCCCGGCTCCGGTCAGCAGCCGGCGCCGGGTCGGCCGGGGCCCGTCACCGTCCGAGCCCCCGCTCACCACGTCGCCGGGCGCACCGGTGGCGCGGCCCTCGTCCTCCCCGTCCCACTGCCAGGACGCCTCGTCCGCCGAACGATCGGACGGTGTGGACCCCATACGTCGGTACTCGTCTCCCCCGGGGCAGCCGTTTCGCGCTGCGCTGTCCAGGGAGAATACCCACACCGCCCCGGCCGCCCCGCCCGCCCGGGGCGCGCGGTCAGGACGGGAGGCCGTGGTCGGCGAGGTCGGCGAGGACGTCGGCGTGGCAGGGGAGGGGCGCGCACCAGCAGCCGAGGCGGTGGCCGCGCAGGTCGGGGACGAGGGCGAGGAGCCCGGGGCGGGCGAGGAGGTGGGCGCGGTACCTGACCAGCATCTCCTCGCGCGAGAGGTCCGGGCCTGGGCGGTACGGGCAGTGCAGCGGGGACTCGGCGAGGTGCCAGCCGCCCCGGTGCATCGCCCGGCCGACGTAGACCACGTCGGCGAACGCGGGGTCGTCGCGGTGGCCCTTGAGGTTGACCACGGTGGTCGGGCCGGGGCCGGGGGTGCGGGGCGTCATGGGGTCGATGGTGGCGCAGCCGGGGCGGCCGGGCACCCCGGGACGGGTGGGGCTCGCCTTGACAGCCCCCGGGGCCCGGCGTAGCAAGAGAGGATGCGCGAGGGTGTACCGGCGGACCCGCCCGGTCCGCGACCGAGCGGCGGCGGTGCCCGGGTGGTGCGACCCGAGCCGCACCGCCTCCGCGAGTACCTCGCGCTGCCCCCGGAGGAGTGGGCGGCCCGCGACCGGGACGCCCTGCTGACCTCGGCCGTGCGCACGGTGCTCGGCGGGACGGACGCGCACGGCGCGACCCTCCACCTGCGCTCCCGGGACCGCCGCTCGCTGGTGCTCTGCGCCGTCGCGGGCGTGCCGCTGTCCGTCCTCGGCCCGTTCCGGCGGATCGCCGCCGCCGGCCCGCTGCCGGTCGCGGTCGGCTACCGCACCGGCCGCACGGTGCTGCTCGCCGACACCGAGGACACCATGCGCCGCTTCCCGCAGCTGGCCCTCGGCCTGCCGTACGACTTCGCCTCCGCCTGGGTCCCGGTCCGGGTGGGCGAGGAGACCTACGGGGTGCTGGGTGCGCTGTGGCCGGCCTCGGGCGACGGCGTGCCCGAGGGGGCGCGCCGCCACCTGCGCGCCGTGGCCGACCGGCTGGCCGGCGGCCTGGCCGGACTGGAGGCGGACGGCCACACGGTGGAGCCGAACGGCGAGACCACGGTGGTGGAGCTCACGCCGCCGTCCGCACCGACCACCCGGGTGGGCCTGTTCGACTGGGACGTGCTGGCCGGCACGGTCACCGCCGACGACCAGTTCTGCGAGATCTTCGGCCTCGCCCCCGGGGACTTCGACGGCCGCGCCGACACCGTGTCCGCCCGGATCGCCCCCGGCGACCTGCCCGAGTTCCGGGCCGCCGTGCGCGGCGCCCTCGACGGGGACCGGGTGCTCGCCGCCCGGCTGCGGGTGCTGGACCGCGACGGCCACCCCTATCCCGTCGAACTCTGGGCCCGGGTGCCGCACAACGCCCCCGAGCAGTGGGGCCGGCTGGTCGGCGCCGTCCTCGACACCCGGACCGGTACCGCCGCGGCCGCCGCCGTGGAGCGCCTGCGCGAGGGCGTCTTCTCGATGGACCCGGACGGCCGGATCACCTACGCCAACCACAGCGTCGAGCTGCTGCTGCAGGCCCGCCGCGAGGACCTGCTCGGCCACCACCCGTGGCAGGTGCTGCCCTGGCTCTCCGACCCGGTGTACGAGAACCGCTACCGGGCCGCGGTGCTCTCCCAGCAGCCGACCGCGTTCCTCGCCCTGCGCCCGCCGGACAGCTGGCTGGCCATCTCGCTGTACCCCGACGCGCACGGCGTCACCGGCCGGGTGGTCGCCGCCGAACCGCCGCCGGACGCCGCCGCGGCGCCGGCCGAACCCGCCCCGCCCGGCGCCTGGACCGGCCTCGGCGCCATGTACCACCTGCTCCAGCTGGCCAGCGCGCTGAGCGAGGCGGTCACCGCCCGCGAGGTGTGCCGGGCGGTGGCCGACGAGATCCTCCCGGCACTCGGCGGACAGGAGCTCGCGATGTACGCGGTGCGGGACAAGCGGCTGCACCTGGTCTCGCAGAGCGGTTACCCCGACGGCTTCCTCGACCGCTTCGAGGGCATCCCGGTCGACACCCGGGTCCCCGGCGCGGAGACCCTCAGCAGCGGCACCCCGATCTTCTTCGAGTCGGTCGACGAGCTGGCCGCCGCCTACCCCGGCCTCACCCTGGACGACATGGGGGCGTGGGCGTTCCTGCCGCTGATCGCCTCCGGCCACGCGGTCGGCAGCTGCATCCTCGGCTTCGACCGGCCCCGCGTCTTCACCCTGGAGGAGCGCGGCCTGCTCACCGCGCTGGCCGGCTTCATCGCCCAGGCGCTGGAGCGCGCCCGGCTGTACGACGCCGAGTTCACCCTGGCCAGGGGCCTCCAGCAGGCCCTGCTGCCGCACCGGCTGCCGCACCTGGAGGAGGTCCGGATCGCGGCCCGCTACCTGCCCGGCACCCAGGGCATGGAGATCGGCGGCGACTGGTACGACGCCGTCGTCACCGGCCGGGACCTGTGCCTGGTCATCGGCGACGTCGAGGGCCACAGCGTGGGCGCGGCCGCCACCATGGGCCAGCTGCGCAGCGCCGTCCGGGCCTTCGCCACCGGCGGCCACCCGCCGGACGAGGTGCTGGCCCGCACCAACCAGCTGCTGCTCGACCTCGACCCGGGGCTGCTCGCCAGCTGCTGCCTGGTGCGGCTCACCCCGGGGGACGGCACCGCCCTGGTCGCCCGGGCGGGCCACGTGCCGCCGGTGCTGCGGTACCCGGACGGGCGGGCGGAGGCGCTGGAGGTGCCGGGCGGGCCGCTGCTGGGTGTGGACCGGGAGGCCGCGTACCCGGTCAGCCCGCTGGTGCTGGAGCCCGGCTCGGTGCTCGCGCTGTACACGGACGGCCTGGTCGAGGACCCGGCGGCGGCGATCGACGAGGGCGTGGAGCGGCTGTGCGCCGCCCTGACCGGCCCGGACGCCGGGTGGACGGCGAGGGAGGGGCCGGAGGGGCTGGCCGACCGGGTGCTGGACGAGCTCGGCTCCACGCACCGGGTGGACGACATCGCGCTGCTGCTCACCGCGTACCGCTGATGCCGACCGTGCACCGCTGAGGCGGCGCGCCGCCGCGCGGAGCGACTTTCGTCGGCCCCCGCAGCGACGAACGGTGGCGGCGGTCGGCGCGGTCGCCTCGTTAGCCTCGACGGGTGGACGCGATAGCGAGGGCCTGGTCGAAGGCGGTACGGACGGCACTGCCCGGGCCCTGGGGGTTCGGGACCGTGCTGCGGGAGGGGGTGGGCGCGCTGCTGCTCGGCGGGCTCGCCGTGCTGATCGAGGTGGCCAGCCGCTCCGGGCTGGCGCTGATGATGGGCCCGGCGGTCGCCGTCCTCTTCCTGCTGCGCCGCGGCCTGCCCGCGACCGTGCTGGTGCTCACCGCGGCGGCCAGCGGGCTCGGTGGCGGACCGCTGCTGCTGATGGTCTGCGCCGGCTGGTCGGCCGGTGCCCGGGTGCGCCGGGTCGCCGTACTGGTCGGGTCCTTCGCCGTCGGCTGGGTGCTGACGACGGTCCTGGGCGTGGCGAAGGACGCCGGGGAGCTGCCGGTCAAGCTCATCGTCGGGTTCTCGCTGGGCGGCTACCTGCTGTTCGCGGTGCTGCCCGCGCTCTGGGGCCGCTACCGGGCGCAGCGCCTGGAGCTGATGGACGCGCTGCACGAGCGCAACGAGCAGCTGCTGCGTGAGCGCGCGATGGTCGCGCACCAGGCGCGGCTGCGCGAGCGGCACCGGATCGCCCAGGACATGCACGACAGCCTGGGTCACCAGCTGGCCCTGATCTCGGTGCACACCGGGGCGCTGGAGGTCGACCGCACCCTCACCGACCGGCAGCGGGAGGCGGTCGGGGTGCTGCGGCTGGCGGCGGTCACGGCGATGCGCGAGCTGCGCGAGGTGGTCGGGGTGCTGCACGACGAGTCGACGGCGGTGCCGTCCGCGCCGGGTGCTGCGGCGGTCGTCGAGTCCCCGGCCGCCGGGGCCGGGGCCGGGGGTGCCGGGACGGGCGGGGTGGACGGGATCGACGGGCTGGTCGCCTCCTCCCGGGCGGCGGGCACCGAGGTCGCCCTGGTCCGGGACGGTGAGCGCCGTGCGCTGACCGCGTCCGCCGGTCACGCGGCGTACCGGGTCGTGCAGGAAGCGCTCACCAACGCGCACAAGCACGCCCCCGGCGCGCCGATCACGGTCGCACTCCGGTACGAGCCGGACGCGCTGGTGGTGGAGGTGGTGAACCCGGCGGCGCCCGTGCCGGTGGGGGTGCGCTCCGGCGGCGCCCCGGCGGTCAGCGGCGGCCAGGGGCTCACCGGTCTGCGCGAGCGGGCGCGACTGGTGGGCGGGATGGTGCACGCCGGGCCGACGACCGAGGCGGGGTTCCGGCTGGCGGCCGTGCTGCCCTACGCGGGCGCGGAGCCGAACGCCGGCGCCGGGAGCGCGGCCGCGGGCGCCGGCGCGGACGGCGCGCCGGGTGCGCTCGGCGCTCCGGGCGCGGAGGCGGTGCCGGCCTGGGCACTCGACGGCGTGCCGCCGGTCGCGGCCGCGCCGGCGAAGCGGCGGAGCCCGGCGCTCGGCTGCGCGGTCGGGGGTGCGGTGGTGCTGCTGGCCGTCCTCGGACTGCTGGTCTGGGGCATCGCCGGGTTCATCCGGTCCGCCGAGAACGCCACGGTCGACCGGCCGGTGTTCGAGGCGGTGCGGGTCGGCGATCCGGAGGAGGAGGTGAAGCGGAAGCTGCCCTCGGGCAGCGACTTCTTCACCCAGAACCTGCGGGGCACCGGGCCCACGCCGCCGGTCGGGTCGGTCTGCCGCTACTTCCTGTCCGACGATTCGACGGGCGGCTGGGACGACCAGAACGCCGTCCGCTTCTGCTTCAAGGACGGCGTGCTGGTCGACAAGCAGCACTACCGGGTGAACCAGTGACCCGGAGGGGTGTGAGGATGGTCCCCGGCGCGGCCGGCCGCGCCGGTGGCGCGCCGCCAGGACCAGCACAAGGGGATGACCGCCAGTGATACGAGTCCTCGTCGCCGACGACGAGCCGCTCATCCGGGCCGGGATCAGGATGATCCTGTCCTCCGCCGACGACATCGACGTGGTGGCGGAGGCCGGGGACGGCCGGCAGGCGCTGGAACTGGCCCGCGCGCACCGGGCGGACGTCGTCCTGCTGGACATCCAGATGCCGGTGATGGACGGTCTGACGGCGCTCGCCGAACTGCCGAAGGCCGCCCCCGGCGCGCGGGCGCTGATCCTCACCACCTTCGGGGAGCGCGAGAACGTGTTGCGCGCCGTGAGCGACGGCGGTGCGGGCTTCCTCCTGAAGGACACCGCGCCGGGCGAGCTGATCCAGGCCGTCCGGGCGGCCGCCACCGGGCAGGCCTTCCTGTCGCCCGCGGCGACCCGGCACATCGTCGACTCGATGGCGGACGGGCGCTCCGGGCCGGCGGCGGCGCGCGGGGCGGAGGCCCGGCGGCGGCTGGAGGTGCTGACCGGGCGGGAGCTGGACGTGCTGGCGCTGCTCGGGGAGGGCCTGTCCAACGCGGACGCCGGGGCCCGGATCCACATGAGCGAGGCGACGGTGAAGACGTACGTCAGCCGGATCCTGGCCAAGCTGGGGTGCGACAACCGGGTGCAGGCGGCGCTGCTGGCCCGGGACGCGGGGCTGGACGGCGTCGGCTGAGGCCCGCTGACGGCCCGTTCGCTCCGTGCGCGGACGGGTCGTGTGCCATGCGCTGGGCGATGTCCCGGTCACGCTCGGTAGCGGGAGTGGTGAAGGCCACATCGGCGGCGGAGGGAATCGGGAACTCCGGTCCGCCCGGTGACGGCGCGTCAGGTGGAGGTAGCGATTTGTCGATGAAGCGGGTGGCGCGACCGCCGGCCGGGTGTGAGTGAGGGCACGGAAAACGACCGTTTGGGCCGGGAAATGCGGTCAAAGCCGGTCGTTTCCAGGTCGATTACATGATCGATACCGCCGGTAACGGTCAACTGACCTGCGGCGTCCAAGAATTGCTTGATGCGGCCGGGTGACCGCCCTTAGCTTCTTTGGCGGTGCAGCGAGCACCACCCGGGTTCACCCCCGACGCACCGCCCGCCGACTGACCACCGGCGCGAGGGCGGTGCCCGTCGACGCGACCGGCTCGAACAGGTCGTCGGCGAGCGGAGGGTGGCTGGGGCGGTACGGCACGTCGGACACGTGCCCGGCCGCCCGTCGAGTGAGGGAGCGACAGCCGGCCCCGGCAGGGGCCTGGTTCCGCACGCCTGCCCGGGGCTTGCCGAGAGGAATTCCATGGATCCCCGTCACGAGACCGCCGCTTCCACCACCGTCGACAGCTCCACCGGCACCAACAGCACCGCCAGGCGCAACCGGGTCCGGATGGCTGTCGTGGCGGGCGCCGCCGTGGCGGCGCTGCCGGTGGCCGGCCTCGTCACGGCCACCTCGGCCGCCGCCGCCCCCGCCTCGTCCTGGGACGTCGTCGCCAAGTGCGAGAGCGGCGGCAACTGGGGCATCAGCACCGGCAACGGCTTCTACGGCGGACTCCAGTTCACCCCCTCCACCTGGCGGTCGTACGGCGGCACCGCGTACGCCCCCCAGGCCCACCAGGCGAGCCGGGAGCAGCAGATCTCGGTCGCCGAGAAGGTCCTCGCCAAGCAGGGCCCCGGCGCCTGGCCGGTCTGTTCGGCGAAGGCGGGCCTCCGCAAGGGCGGCGCGCCGGCCGACGCCGGCGACGCGCCCGCCCCGGCGCCCAAGGCGCAGCCGCCGGCCAAGCAGGCCCCGGCCCAGGCCCAGAAGCCGACCCCCCGCAAGGCTCCGGCGGCCCCGTCCCAGGCCCCGGCGCAGGGGGCCGCGAAGCCCGCCGCTCCCGCCGCCAAGCCCGCCCCGAAGCCCGCCGCTCCCGACCGGAACGCCGCGGGCGGCGGCTACACCGTCAAGAGCGGCGACACGCTGAGCGGGATCGCGGCGAAGTTCGGCCTCGACACGGCCGCACTGCACGCCCGGAACCTCAAGGCGATCGGCACCAATCCCCACCTGATCTTCCCGGGCCAGACCCTGTCGGTCTGACACCGCCCGGTGACCCCGTCCCCCTGACGCACCACGCCCCGGCACCCCCTGCCCGGGGTCCGTACGGCCACCCCTTTCCCCGGGGGTGGCCGTACGGCGTGTCGCGGGCGGCGCGAGGTGCTTCCACCGACGGTAGTTGAACGTTGAACGCGACGTCCGAATACCGCCGGACCCACGGGCCGCGCGGGCCGAGGATCGAGTCATGTCCGCGAACGACCTGAGGAGTTCTGACGATATGACGACGACCACGCTTCCGAAGCTCGACGGCAGGGCGGCCCTGGTGACCGGCGGAAGCCGGGGCATCGGGGAGGCCGTGGCGCTGCGGCTCGCCGAGGAGGGCGCCGATGTGGCGGTGACGTACCTGGGCAGCGCCGAACGGGCCGAGGCGGTCGCGGCCAAGATCACCGCGATGGGCCGGCGCGGCTGGGCGATCCGGGCCGACAGTGCGGACCCGGAGGAGGTGCGCGCCGCCGTCGCGGCGGTGGCCGAGCGGTTCGGGCGGCTCGACATCCTGGTCAACAACGCCGGGGCGGGCTTCGTCGCCCCGATCGAGGAGACCGGTCTGGCCGATGTCGACCGGGTGCTGGAGGTCAACGTCCGGGCGCCCTACCTGTACGCCCAGGCCGCCGCCGCCCACCTGGCGGAGGGCGGCCGGATCGTGACCATCGGCAGCTGCATGGCCAAGCGGGCCGCCTTCCCCGGCGGCAGCCTCTACGCCACCAGCAAGGCCGCCGTGATCGGGCTCACCAAGGCGCTGGCCCGGGAGTTGGGACCGCGCGGGATCACCGTCAACCTGGTCCACCCCGGCCCGATCGACACCGACATGAACCCGGCGGACGGCCCGTCGGCCGGGTTCCAGTCCGGCTTCACCGCGGTCGGCGGCTTCGGCCGGCCGGCCGACGTCGCCGCGACCGTCGCGCACCTGGCGGGTGCCGAGGGCCGCTACATCACGGGCGCCGAGATCGCCGTGGACGGCGGCTTCGCCGTCTGACCCCCGCCGCGCCGGCGGCCGGCCCGGGGTGTTGCTCCGGGCCGGCTGTCGGTGCTCCCGTTTACGATCGGCCGGTCCGACCACGTCCACCGGCGCGCGTCCGCGGCGCGCGCCGGTGTGCGGGTCCCGAGTGAGGGGCCGGTGCGGCCCCGACGACGGAGAGGTGCGTCATGACCGGAGTGGAAGACCCGATCGAGCTGCTCGCCCGCGCCCTCGCGCAGACCGCCGGTCTGGTCGACGGCGCCGGAGTCGAGCAGGCCGGCCACCCGACCGCCTGCCGCTCCTGGGACGTCGGACAGCTGATCAGCCATCTGCTGCACGACCTGCGGCAGTTCACCGTCCGGGCGGAGGGCGGCACGCCCGACTGGTCGGAGCCCTTCGAGCGGGTCGAGGACGACTGGCTGCACCGCTTCGAGGCCGGGGCCGAACGGCTGGTGGCCGCCTGGCGGGAGGCCGGAGGCCTCGACGGCGTCATCGAGATCCCCGGCGCCGGCGAGCTGCCGGCCCGCTTCCCGGTGGACCAGCAGACCGCCGAGTTCGCGGTGCACGCCTGGGACCTCGCCCGCGCCACCGGCCAGTCCACGGCCGGGCTGGACCACGAGGTGGCCGAGGCCTCGCTCGCCTGGGGGCGCGGCGCGCTGCGGCCGGAGTACCGGGGGAGCGAGGAGGAGCGGCACGCCTTCGGGCCGGAGGTCGCGATCGCCGGGGACGCGCCGGTGTACGACCGGCTCGCCGCCTTCTTCGGCCGCGACCCCGCAGCCGTCGGGTAGCACCGGGCGGGGTCGGCCGCGCCGAGCGGTGTCGGGCGGCGCCGAGCCGTGCCCGGCCGGGGCGGGCGGCGCCGGGCGGGTCGGGCGCCCGGCTCAGCCGCGGCTCCAGACGATGGAGATCTCCGGGTAACGGGGCACCGGCGCGTCCAGCAGCGGCGACGGGCGGCCGCGCAGGAAGCGGTCGAAGTGCGCGCGGACGTAGACGCGGGTCAGCTCGGCGGCCCGTTCCGGGGCGATGGTGCCGAGCAGCTGGGCGGCGACCTCCGGTGAGGTGTGCTCGGCGAGGTGGCCGGGGCCGGCGGCGAACGTCAGGTCGGTGGAGCTCAGGTGGCCGGAGTCGCGCTGCAGCAACTGCCGCCCCCAGCCGCGCTGGTGCTCGCGCCAGCGCCGCCAGGTCTCGTGGTCCTCCAGCGTGGTGAGCAGCAGGAACGGCCGGTCCAGCCCCTCGTCCGGCACCGGCGAGCCGAAGAGGCCGCCGTCCAGGTTGAGCCCCGCCGCGAACCGCCGGTCCTGCCGGACCGCCTCGGCGGCGGCCGAGCCGCCCATCGAGTGGCCGAGCACGCCGATCCGCTCCGGGTCGGCGCACGGCAGTCCGGCGTGCCGGCGGGTCGTCCGGCCGGTGGTCAACTCCGTGGCGACGAAGCGCAGATCGGCCGCCCGGGTGCTGATCTCGGTGCGCTCGGTGGCGCCCCAGTCGGCCGGATCGTCCTCCAGGACGCTGCGCACCAGCCGGCCGTCCGGGAACTCGACGACGGCGGCGTCGTAGGTGTGGTCGAGCGCCGCGACCAGATAGCCGTGCGCCGCCAACTCCTCGGCCAGCGCGGTGCAGTTGCTGCGCCCACCCTTGCGGCCGTGGCCGAGCAGCAGCAGCGGCAGCGCCCCGGGGGCGGCCGGCGCGCCGAGCCGCGCCGTCGGGCGCAGGCGGGCGATGGTGCCCGCGTCCAGGAGGGCGATCCGGTCCAGCTCGGCCGCCACGCGCGCCGTGGTGTACGGGGCGCGCGGGCGCCCGGCGGCTCCGAGCGCGGGGTACCAGAGCTGCACCATCAGCTCGCGCGGCGCGGGCGCGGGGGCGAACGGGTCCTGCCGGTCCTCGTCGACGAGGTGCAGCGACACCGTGCCGACGGTCCGCCGCGCGGTCGGCGCCGGAAGGTCGATCGGCGCGGCGGGTCGCGCGGGGGCGGGTTGTGCGAGGGAGGGGCGTGCGGGGGCCGACGGCGCCGGGGCGGGCGCGGCGTGCGCCGTCGCGCCCGGCAGGGCGAGCGACGCGCCGCCCAACCCCGCGAACGTCAGCAGTGAACGGCGCCCGATCATGGTCATCCACCCTCCGGATCAACGGCCTTGACGCCTCCTCACCCTAGGCGGGAGGGGCGCGCGGGCGATAGGGGGGTGGCCGTCCGGGTCGCGAGGGGCGCGGAGCGGTGGCGCGCGGGGGCGTGCGGCCGGGTCAGCCGGCGGTGAGGGCGAGGCGGATCCAGCGCTGGGCCTCGGCGGTGGCGCGGTCGAGGGCGAGGGCTCCGGGCGCGGTGGCGGCCTGGACGATCAGGCCCTTGAGCAGGGCGACCACCGCCGTCGCGGCCGCGTCCGGGTCGACCTCCGGGCGGACCTCGCCGTCGGCCGCGCCCTGGCGGATCACCTCGGCCACCCAGCTGCGCATCCGGGCGTCCAGGCGGGCGACGGCCTCGGTGAGTTCGGAGGAGCCGGCGAGCGCCTCGGCGCCCAGCACGACGAAGGCCCGGCCGAGGTCGGTCGGGTGCCGCACCCCGTCGAGGCAGGCGGCCCGGGCGAAGGCGCACAGCTCCTCGACGGCGCCAGCGCCGCTGCGCTCCGGCGCGGCGGCGGCCATCGCCTCGGCCAGTGCCTCCTCCTGGAGCCGGGCCAGCAGGGCGCCCTTGGAGCCGAAGTAGTGCGAGGCAAGGCCGCGGCTGAAGCCGGCCTCCTCGCCGACCCGGGCGAGGGTCACCCCGGCGCTGCCGTGCTCGGCGACCAGGCGCGCGGCGGCGGCGAGCAGCGCGTGCTCGGCCCGCGCGCGCCGTTCGGCCTGGGTGCGGCGCGCCGGCTCCGACTGTTCGGCCGGCGCGGGGGAGTGGTCCGTCGGGGACGCGTGCGTGGACATACCACCATGCTAGGGTGGAACTTGCTTGTTGAACAACAAGTAAGTTCGGATGGTGCGGCCGCCGACCGCGCCACCGCTGTGGAAGGGAACCGGGATGACCGCCACGATGCTCGCCGGCCGGCTCGACGTCGCGAAGGGCGCCTTCGCCGTCGAGGAGGTGCCCGTGCCCACGCCGGGGCCGGGACAGGTCCTCATCGAGGTCGGCGCCGCCGGCGTCTGCCTCTCGGACGTCCACCTGATCGAGGGCATGCTCAAGCCGCTGCACCTCCGGGGCGACAAGGTCACCCTCGGCCACGAGGTCGCGGGCACCGTGCACACCCTGGGCGAGGGCGTCACCGCCGCCGCGGTCGGCGACCGCGTGCTGCTCCAGGCCGGTGAGAGCCGCGACGGCGTCGTCCTCACCCGGGGTGTCGACTACGACGGCGGCTGGGCCGAGTACGCGCTGGCCACCGTGGAGACGCTGGTGCCGATCCCCGACGAGCTGCCCTTCGAGCAGGCCTGCTTCATCCCCGACGCGGTCTCCACGCCGTGGGCCGCGATCACCGGCACCGGTGCCGTCCGCCCGGCCGAGGCCGTCGGCGTCTGGGGCGTGGGCGGTCTCGGCGCCCACGGCGTCCAGGTGCTGCGCGCCGTCGGCGCCCACCCGATCGTGGCGGTCGACCCGCTGCCCGCCGCCCGCGAGCGGGCGCTGGCCTTCGGCGCCGACGCCGCGCTGGACCCGGGCGACCCGGAGTTCGCCGACCGGCTGCGCGCCGCGACCCGCGGCCGTCCGCTGGCCGCCGCGTTCGACTTCGCCGGGGTGGCCCCGGTCCGCGAGCAGGCGATGGCCGCGCTCGGCGAGCACGGCCGCCTGGTGCTGGTCGGCCTCACCAACCAGCCGCTGACCATCACCAACGGCACCCTGGTCAGCTACCTGCGCCAGCAGATCCGCGGCCACTACGGCTCGGAGGGCAAGGACGTCGTCGACCTGGTCGACCTGGTGCGCGGCGGCAGGCTGGACTTCTCCCGCTCGGTGAGCGGCACCTTCCCGCTGGCCCGGGCCGCCGAGGCGGTCGAGGCCCTGGAGCAGAAGAAGGGCAACCCGATCCGGCTGGTGCTCACCCCCTGAGCGGCCGGGTGCCGTAGCCTCGCGGTGGAGTGCCGCGTACGGGACGGGGAGGGCGTCGCATGCTCGGATGGTGGTTCGTGGTCACGGCTCCGGCCGTGGGGGACGGCGAGGGCGAGGTGCTCGCCACGTGGGAGACCGGGCTCGGCGGTCTCGACTGGATCGCCGCCCTGGCCGCGGCCGGTCGGGCCGAACAGCTGCGGTTCGACGGCTACCCGCTGCGCTACACCGTCCGGGCGGAGGAGGTCCTGCCGCTGCTGGCCGACGGCTCGGTGTTCGGCCCCGGCCACCAGCCGGGCGAGCTGCACCCCGAGCGGGTGGCCGCGTGCCCGTCGGACGCGGTGCTGACCGTCGACGCCTGGGACCAGTCCTGACCGGCCCCTTCGGCCGCCCGCCCTGCCGTCCGCCCTGCTGTCCGCCCTGCCGTCCGCCCGCGCTGGTGTCCGCCCGGTCGCCCGCTCAGCCGCCCGCGGCGGCCGAGCGGGCGGCGGCGCGCTTGATCGCCTCGCGGATCCGGGGGTAGCTGCCGCAGCGGCAGACGTTCTGGATCCGGTCGATGTCGGCGTCGGTCGGCGCCGGGGTGCGGCGCAGCAGGGCGACCGCCGTCATGATCTGGCCGGGCTGGCAGAAGCCGCACTGGGCGACGTCGCACTCCAGCCAGGCCTCCTGGACCGGGTGCAGGGTGTCGCCGTCGGCGAGGCCCTCGATCGTGGTGACCCGGCGGTCCGCGCAGTCCTTGACCGGCACGATGCAGGGCTGCACCTCCTCACCGTCCAGGTGGCTGGTGCAGGCGCGGCAGACACCGACCCCGCAGCCGTACTTGGGGCCGGTGACGCCGAGCTTGTCGCGCAGCACCCAGAGCAGCGGCATGTCGTCCGGTGCCTCGACGGTGACCGGTCGGCCGTTGAGCACGAAGGTGTGGCTGGGCATGGGGAGGCACGTTTCCTCGGGGTCGGCGGGCGGGGCGTGACGCGGGATCAGAAGTTGATCGGGAAGGAGCGCGGGCCGGTTCCGGTCGCCCGGGCGTAGGCGTTGGCCACCGCGGCGGAGGCCGCCGGGACGCCCAGCTCGCCCGCGCCGCCCGGCGGCCCGCTCGGCGGCAGCAGGTGGATCTCGACCTCCGGCGGGCTGTGCTTCTGCCGCGCGTAGTGGAAGTCGCCGTAGCTGCCCTCCCGGACCGCGCCGTGGTCGATGTGGTTGCCGGCCTGCAGGATCACCGAGATGCCGTCGATCAGCGCGCCGGTCAGCTGGGCCTCCAGGCCGGTGGGGTTGATCACCGTGCCGAGGTCGGCGGCGATCACGGCTCTGGTCACCCGGGGCTGGTTGGGTTCGGAGGCGTCGAGTTCGACCAGGTAGGCGGTGCGGCCGCCGTTCTCCGCGTGGTAGCCGATGCCCTGGGCCCGGCCGGGCGGCATGGCGCGGCCCCAGCGGCCGGCCCGGGCGACGGTGTCGAGGACGGCCCGGCCGGCCGTGTCGCGCAGCCGGGCGCGGCGGAAGGCCACCGGGTCCTGGCCGAAGCGCCGGGCCAGCTCGTCCACCATGATCTCGTCGGCCACCCGTACGGTGCCGGAGTAGACGGAGCGCCAGCTGCCGGTCGGGATCCGCAGCGGCACCTCGGAGAGCACCTGGGTGGGGACGCCGACGTCGTACGGGTTGCTCTGGCTGAGCAGGAAGAACGCCTGGGCGACCGAGAGCCCGGCCGCCTGGAGCTGGAAGCCGGCGGCGGTGAGCGCCTCGCCGAGGCCGTGGCCGAAGTCGGTCGTCACGGTGGCGGCGCGGTGCTCGTAGCTGATCACCTGGCCGAGTCCGTAGGTGGCGCGGATCCGGTGGTGGGTGGCGGGGCGCATCCGGCCGTGCCGCATGTCGTCGTTGCGGGTCCACATCAGCTTCACCGGGCGGCCGGCCGCGCGGGAGATCTGCGCGGCCTCCAGCGCGGCGTCGTAGAACAGCCGCCGGCCGAACGATCCGCCGCCGCGCACCACGTGGACCGTCACGGCGTCCTGCGGCAGGCCGAGTTCGGCGGCGATGGTCTGCTGCGCGACGATCGGGGTCTGCGCGGCGAACCACAGCTCGGCGCGGTTCGGGCGGACGTCGGCGATCGCGGTCAGGACCTCCATCGGCGCGTGGTTGACGAAGGCGAAGTCGAACTCGCCGTCCACGTACTGGGTGAGCAGCGGGGGCACCAGGAACGGCGCGTGCGCGGTGCGCAGCCGCTGCCGGATGTCGCTGTCGGAGAGCGCGGCGACCGGGCCGGGGTGCCAGCTGGTGCGCAGCGCGTCGCGCGCCCTGAGCGCCTGGTCGAACGTTTCCGCGAGGACGGCGACCCCGCTCGGGATCGTCACCACGGCGAGCACGCCGGGCATGGCCCGGGCGGCGGAGGCGTCCAGGGTGGCCAGGGTGCCGTTGATGGTGGTGGGGCGGGCGACGACGGTCGGCACCGCGCCGGGCACGGCGAGGTCGCCGGCGTACTGGGCGCGGCCGGTGACGATGTCGCGGGCGTCGATCCGGCCGGTGGGGCGGCCGACCACGCGGCGCTGCTCGGCCGGTTTGGGGGTGGTCGGCACGGCGGGCACCGCGATGCCGGCGGCCGCGGCGGCGAGCTCGCCGTAGCCGACCCGGCGGCCGTCGGGGGCGAGCACGGCGGAGTCGGCGGTGCGCAGGGCGGCGGCCGGCAGCGACCAGTGCCGGGCGGCCGCGGTGACCAGCCGGGCGCGGGCGGCGGCGGCCACCGCGCGCACCGGGTCGTACAGCGTGCGGACCGAGTTGGAGGCGCCGGTGAGCTGGTTGAACAGCAGGTCGGGGCGGCTGTCGGAGAGCGGGACGTCGACGTCGGCCAGCCGGGCGTCCAGTTCCTCGGCGACCATCATGGCGACCGTGGTGGTGAGGCCCTGGCCGACCTCCACGCGGGGCAGGTGGAGGACGGCGCGGCCGGCGGCGGTGATCTCCAGGACGAGCAGGTGCGCGGTGGGCAGGCCGGCGATCCGGAGCGCCTGGCCGAGGTCGACGATGTCAGGGACGCCGGGCAGGCCGAGCAGCGGGGTGGGGGCGGCGGCCCGGCTTCCGGAGGCCGCGGCCCCGGCGGCGCGGGCGGCGGTGGGCGCGGCGGCGTCCAGGCCGGCCCGGGCGGCGACGGTGAGGGTCGGCGCGGCGATCAGGTAGGTCAGGAAGCGGCGGCGGGCCGTGTCGGCGGGCCGCTGCTCGGCGGCGGGACCCGGGCCGCCCGGGGGCGCGGTGGAGGTGCTGATGGGAGAGCCCTTCTCGCCGGTGGCGGCTCCCGCCGGGCGGGGGCCGCTACGGTCCCGTCCCGGTGCCGGACGGCGCTCGCGCGGGGTGACGCGTCTCTGGTCGTGTCCGCGTTCGCGAACGAGAACGCGGATGAGCATAGGAGGGCCCTACTGACCGGTCAACACGGCTTTCCGGGGCGGGATCGGACAGCTGAGCGGTCGTCGGACGGGACGTTCACGGAGAGCGCGGGAGGCGGCGGGCGGTGTGCGAGGTACCGCCGTCCGGGTGACCGGGGGGCCCGGGGGCGCGTGCCCGGGCCGGGGGGCGGACGGGGGCGCGGTCCGGCGCCGGGACGGGTTCCGGGCGCCCCGTCCCGGTGAAGTGGCCCAGGATCACCGGCTGTCAATGGCCCTGTCCACTGGTCCGCCGATGATCCACACTGGGGGTCGGTGATCACGGAGCGCACCGAGCGCCGACTCCGCCGTCCCGCCCGCCGCCCAGCCGCCCCGCCACCCGGCCCGCCACCCAGGGAGTCCCGTGCCGTTCCGCCCCCGCCCCGCCTCCTCGGCCCGACGCACCCTCACCACAGCCCAGTTGGTGAGCGCGATCGGCGACGGCGCGTACTACACCAGCTCGGCGCTGTACTTCACCCGGATCGTCGGCCTCTCGCCCGCCCGGCTCGGCCTCGGCCTCGCGGTGGCCTGGGCGATCGGCTCGCTCGCCGGGGTGCCGCTCGGCCACCTCGCCGACCGGCGCGGAGCGCGCGGCACCGCGGCGGCGCTCGCCCTCGGCACGGCGGCCGTGGTGGCCTCCTTCCTGGTGGTCCGCTCCTTCCTGCCGTTCCTGGCCGCCGCCTGCCTCTACGCGACCGCCCAGTCCGGGCTGGGCGCGGCCCGGCAGGCCCTGGTCGGCGGGCTCGTCCCGGAGGGGGAGCGGACGGCGGCGCTCGCCCGGCTCCAGGCCACCCTCAACGCCGGGCTGGCGGTGGGCGCGGCGCTCGGCGGTGTCGCGCTGACGGTCGGGACGAAGGCGGCCTTCCTCGCCGCGTTCGCGCTGACCGCCGCCGGCTTCCTGGCGACTGGGCTGCTGCTGCTCCGGCTTCCCGCGGTGGCGCCCGCGGCCGGGTCGGCCGCCCGCCCGGCCCGGGGCGGCGGGTTCGCGGTGCTGACGGACCGTCGCTACGTCGTGGTGGCCCTGGTCAACACCGTTCTGCTGCTGCGGATGCCGCTGCTCAGCCTGGTGATCCCGCTGTGGATCGCCGAGCGGGCCCCGCAGCTCGGCTGGCTCGGCTCGGCGCTGTTCGTCCTCAACACCCTCGGCGTGACGTTCTTCCAGGTCCGCACCGCCCGCGCCGTCACCGGCCTGCGGTCGGCCGCCCGGACCGTCCGGCAGGCCGGGGCGGTCCTGCTCGCCTCCTGTGCGGTCTTCGCGCTCTCGGCGGCGTCCGTTCCGCTCTGGGCGACGGGGGCGCTGCTGGTGGCCGGCGCGGTGCTCCAGGTGATCGGGGAGATGAAGCAGTCCGCCGGGTCCTGGCAGATCGCCTTCGACCTCGCCCCGGCCGACCGGCTCGGCCAGTACCAGGGCTTCTTCGGCACCGGTGTGGCGGTGGCCCGCACCGCCGGGCCGCTGCTGCTGACCACGCTGCTGCTGGACGGCGGCGGGCCGGGCTGGCTGCTGCTCGGCGGGCTCTTCCTGGCCGCCGGCTGCGCGATGGGCCCGGCGGTGCGCCGGGCCGAACGGGACCGCCCCTGGCGCACCCCGGTCACCACCGGGGTGCTCACCGGGGCCTGCTGACGGCTCGCCCGACGCGGTGTCGGCCCGTCCGCCGTCGGGGTGGGCGCCGCCGAGCGGCCTGCCAGACCATACGGTGAATGATGATCTTCAGCCATCGGCCGCACTGTTTCCCGTCATTCCGGCCCGGTGGAAGGGGATTGACGCCCGCACGGGCCGCCTTCGCAAGAATCTCCTGTCGCACACGTCTTCCCCTGTTGATCGCGGCCTGACAGGCTGTCCGGGTTTGCAGAACCGGAGGAGGTTTCGTGTCCCGTATCACCAGCGCGGCACTGGCGGTCACCAGTGCCCTCGCCCTCGTCGCCGGCTCGGCCGCCGCGGCCGTCGCCGCACCGGACCCCGGCCCGGCCGCCGAGGCCAAGGTGGCACCGGTCGACTGGAAGCCGTGCAACCCGGATCCGAGCCAGCCGGACCCGAAGATCTACGACTGCGCCGTCTACCAGGTGCCGCTCGACTACGACCACCCCGACGGCGAGACCGTCGGCATCGCGATGATGCGCCGCCGCGCCGCCGACCCGGCCAAGCGGATCGGCTCGCTGTTCCTCAACCCCGGCGGCCCGGGCGGCAGCGGCTACCTCTGGGCCACCACCACCCGCTTCGGCAAGGACGTCCAGGACCGCTTCGACCTGGTCGGCTTCGACCCGCGCGGCGTGGCCCGCAGCAACCCGCTCAAGTGCTTCACCACCGACGAGGAGGCCGCCGGCGTCAACGACCGGATGGTCGGCGTCCCGGTGACCAAGGCCGAGATAGCCCAGACCATCGACGCCACCGAGGACTACACCGACGCCTGCTCGCGCAACGCCGGCCCGCTCATCGAGCACATGTCGACCATCAACGTGGTCCGCGACCTCGACCGGATGCGCCGCGCCGTCGGCGACGCCAAGCTGACCTTCGCCGGCTTCTCCTACGGCACCCTGATCGGCGCCACCTACGCCGGCATGTACCCGAACAAGGTCCGCGCGGTGATCGTCGACGGTAACGTCGACCCCAACCTGCGGATGCACAACGGCGTCGAGTACGACCGCCAGCGCGCCACCGGCTTCGAGGTCGCCCTCACCGAGTACCTCAAGCGCTGCCAGACCGCCGGCGCCCCGCGCTGCGCCTTCGGCGACGGCGACACCCGCACCAAGTTCGACGCCATCCGCGACAAGCTGCGCACCGCCCCGGCCACCCTGCCGGACGGCTCCCAGGTCACCCTCTCCAGCTTCACCAGCCAGGTCGCCAACGCGCTCTACGCGCAGAGCCGCCAGGCGCCGCTCGCCAGGTCCCTCCAGGCGCTGCACCAGGTGCTCCAGGCCCCGGCCGCCGCCGCCCAGGGCCTGGCCCCCGCCGCCCCGGTCGACCCGGCCGCCGTCGAGGACGCCAAGGTGCTCGCCACCGAGGTGCCGAACGCGCTGCGCGAGGCCCTGCCGGAGACCCCGTACTCCGCCGACGACTCCTACTACGGCGTCAACTGCCAGGACAAGCCGTACCCGTCCAACCCCCGGACCTTCGTCAACCTGGCCAAGGCCTGGGAGAAGGAGTCGCCGACCTTCGGCCGCTACCAGGCCTTCGACGGCCCGACCTGCTCCACCTGGCCGGCCCCGGCCCGCGACGCCGAGCGCTTCACCGGCCCGTGGGGCAAGAAGACCGCCACCCCGGTGATGGTCATCGGCAACCTCTACGACCCGGCCACCAACTACACCTTCTCCCAGCGCATGCAGCGCCAGCTGGGCAACGCGGTCCTGGTCTCGGTCGACGTGGTCGAGCACTGCGCCGTCGGCCGCAGCAAGGAGCTGGGCAAGCTGGTCACCGACTACCTGGTGAACCAGAAGGCCCCCGCCCCCGGCCAGCTCCTGAAGCCGGACGTCGAGGCCTTCCCCCCGGTCGCCTGACACCCCCGACCACCCGAAATCTCGAACGGCCCGCTCCCGGAAACAGCCTTCCGGGACCGGGCCGTTCGGCCTTCCGCGCTCGGGTCAGAGCTCGGTGAGGGGGACGGCGGGGTCGGCGAGGGCCTTGAGGTCCACGGTGCGGCCGGAGCGGATCAGGTCGCGGACGGGGTCGGTGACGTCCCAGACGTTGACGTTCATGCCGGCCAGGACGCGGCCGTCGGCGAGCCAGAAGGCGATGAACTCGCGGGTGGCGGGGTCGCCGCGGAAGACCACGCGGTCGTAGCCGCCCGGCTCGACCCAGCCGACGTACTCCATGCCGAGCTCGAACTGGTCCGTGAAGAAGTAGGGGACGCGGTCGTACACCGCGTCCTCGCCGAGCATGGCGCGGGCGGCGGTCCCGGGCTGGTTGACGGCGTTGGCCCAGTGCTCGACGCGGAGGTGGCGGGCGAAGAGGGGGTGGTAGGCGTTGGCGACGTCGCCCGCCGCGTGGATGTCGGGGTCGGAGGTGCGGAGGTGCTCGTCGGTCTTGATGCCGTTGTCGACCTCCAGGCCGGCCGACTCGGCGAGCGCGGTGTCCGGGGTGATGCCGATGCCGACCACCACCGCGTCCGCCGGCACCGTCGTGCCGTCCGCGAGCCGGACGCCGGTGACCCGGCCGCCCTCGCCGGTCAGTTCCGTGACCTGCGCGCCGAAGCGCAGGTCCACGCCGTGCTCGCGGTGCAGGTCGGCGAAGACCTGCGCGACCTCGCGGCCCAGGACCCGCAGCAGCGGGAGCTCGGCCGCCTCCAGGACCGTCACCCGCGCGCCCGCCGTCCGTGCGGCGGCGGCCGTCTCCAGGCCGATCCAGCCCGCGCCGATCACCACGATCCGGGCGTCCGGGCGGAACGCCGCGCGGATCCGCTCGCTGTCCTCCACCCGGCGCAGGTAGTGCACGCCGTCCTGGTCCGCCCCGGGCACCGGCAGGCGGCGCGGCACCGAGCCGGTGGTCAGCAGCAGCTTGGCGTACTCGATCTGTCCGTCGTCGGCCAGGGTCACGGTGTGCGCGGCCGGGTCGACGGAGACCACCGGCGTGCCCAGGCGCAGCGTCACGTCGTGCTCGGCGTACCACTGCGGCGGGTGGACGTAGATCTTCTCCCGGTCCGTCGTGCCGAGCAGGTAGCCCTTGGAGAGCGGCGGGCGCTCGTACGGGCGCTCGTGCTCGTCGCCGATCAGCACGATGCCGCCGGTGTACCCGGCCTCGCGCAGCGCCTGGGCAGCCTTCGCTCCGCCGAGGGAGGCGCCGACGATCACGAAGGGGCGCTGCCGCCCGCCGCCGTCGGTGCCGTTGCTGTCCGTGCTCATGGTGAACTCCTCGCTCTCCGGCGGAAATCACGGACAGCCTGCCGCCGGTAGGGGGAGCTGTCGAGGGCGCGTCCGGCGCGCCGCGCGGGCTCCCCCGAACGGGTGACACGGTCGGCGCGGCGCGGCACGCGGTCAGGGCGTCATGGCGTCCCGGACCAGCGCGGTGTCGGTGAACTGCTCGAACCGCACGATCCGCCCGCCGCGCACCGTGAAGTGGTGCACCACCCGCACCTCCAGCGGCCGCCGGGTGGTCTTGTGCACCGCCGTGTACCGGCCCAGCACCACCACCTCCTCGCCGGCCGCCACGTACCGGTCGTCGTGCGCCGTCCAGTCCTCCCACTCGGCGGCCAGCCGCTCCATCACCCCTGCGGTGACGCCCTTGGGCGTGCGGTAGGTGCCGGCCAGCGGGAAGCCGGCCATCTCCGTCCACTCCACGTCGTCGGCGAGCGTCGCCCGCAGCGCCCCCAGGTCGCCGCGCGCCGACGCCAGGTACTGGCGGCGGACCACGTCGGCCGGGGCGTCGGACTCCGCGAACGCGGCCGCGGACCTCGGGATCTCGATCATCGTGCTCAGCCCCAGCTCAGCTCGCCCTTGGCGACCTTCGTCCCGAGGTCGACCGCCAGCTTCATGCCCAGCTCCGGGAAGCGCTTCTCCAGCGCCTCCTTGGCCGCCGCCGCGTCGGGCGCCCGGCCGACCTCCGTCTCGAAGGCCCGCAGGTAGTCCCGGGTGTGGTCGATCGGCGAGGTGTCGGTCGGCGCGTCCGCCGTCCGGTGCCCGGCCACCACGAGGGCCGGCTCCAGCGCCGCCATGCCGTCCAGCAGGTCGATCCAGGCCGCCCGCTGCTCCGGCGCCGGGGTGTCCGCCGTCCACACGTGCAGGCCCTGGAACAGCAGCACCCCGCCGAGCACGGCGCGGTGGTGGTGCTGCCACAGGTAGTGCCGGTCCGGCAGGTGGAAGTCCGCGCCGCGCAGCTCGAAGCGGTGCCCTTCGAAGACCAGTTCGTCGCCGTGCAGCACGTCCGGGCGCACCAGCCGGGTCGGCAGCTCCGGCCCCAGGTGCGCCCAGGCCTGCTTCTTGGCGTCGAAGGTCTCCTGGATGTGCTCGACGGTCGACGCGGTGGCCAGGAACCGGGCCTGCGGGAAGGCGTCCTGCACCTCTTGGGCGCCGAAGTAGAAGTCCGGGTCGCCGTGGCTGACGAACACCGTGGTCAGCCGCTTCCCGGTGGCCCGCACCCGCTCCGCCAGCCGCCGCCCGTCGGAGCGGGTGAACCCGGCGTCGACCAGCAGCGCGTCCTGCGGCCCGGTGACCAGGACGGAGGTCTTGTCGAGCGAGCTGTCCGGGCTGTCGATGACCTCGAAGTCGAGGGCGCTCATGCGGTGTCCTTCCTCACGACCGGGGCCCGGCGCGCCGCGCGCACGTGCCTCGCCGCCCAGGATCGGCGACCGGAGGCCCGGCCGCACCCCGGGCCGGTCGTGGTGCGCAGCGGCGGGGCGCGGTCAGCCCGCCGGGCGGAGGCGGGCGACGACGGCCGCGGCGAGGAGGGTGGTGGCGGCGAGGACCGGCCACAGGACGCCGGGCCCGGCGGCGAGCAGGCCGGTCAGCGCGGCCGGGGCGAGCGCGCGGCCGACGCCCATCGACAGCTCCCAGCGGGCCAGGGCGCGGCCGAGCAGGTGGGGCGGGGCGCTCGCGGCGACCAGGGCGGTGCCCGAGCCGGAGTAGAGGATCTCGCCGAGGGTGAAGAGGACGGACACCACCGCCACACCGGCCGCCCCGGCGGTGCCGCCGAGCCCGCCGGCCGCCCAGAAGCCCAGGTAGGAGAGGGCGAGTGCGAGGCCGCCGACCGCCAGGACGGTGTGCCGGGAGCGGTGGGCGAGGCGGAGCACCACGGCCAGCTGGAGGGTGATCACCAGCACCGTGTTGCCCACGAAGACGCCCGAGGACCAGGCCGCGGAGGCGTGCAGGTGCAGCACCAGCAGCGCGGGCAGGGCCACCTCCAGGACGTCGAAGGAGAACGCGAAGGGCAGGTTGGCCACGCTGAGCAGGGTGATCCGGCGCAGCGCCGAGTCCCGGGTGGTACCGGTGCCACCGGTACCGCCGGAATCCGCGAGGCCCTCGGCGGGGGCCGGCGGCGCCTGGGGAGCGGTCACCCGCAGCGAGTGCACCAGCACCGCCGACAGCAGGCAGGCGACGGCGGTCACCCCGGCGAGCAGCCGCAGCGCCCCCGTGCCGCCCGCCACCGCGAGGGTCGCCAGCAGCGCGCCCGCGCCCAGCCCGGCGTTGCGCAGCGTCCGCCCGGCGGCCAGCGCGGCGTCCCGGGTGCGGCCCTCGGTCAGGGTCGAGACGACCGCCGCGTGCGTGGCGGGCCAGGACTGGCTGCCCACCCCGAGCAGCACGGCCGCCGCCACGAACCCCGCCACGCCGTCCGCCAGCAGCAGCGCCACCGACCCGGCCGCCCGCACCAGCAGGGTCGCCGCCGCCGGCAGGCTGCGCGCGCCCCGGTCGATCCACCGGCCGGTCAGCGGGAGGACGAGCAGGCCGGCGACCATGCCGGCGGACATCGCGAGGCCCGCCGCGCCCGCGTCCAGCGCGAGCACGCCGATGCCGTAGAGCAGCAGGAACGGCCGCAGCAGGCCGGTGCCGAGGGCGTCCACCACCAGCGCGGCCGCGTAGCGCGGGCCGCCCGCGGCGGTGAGCAGGCCGAGCAGGGCGGCCGGGCCGCTGCGGGGTGCGGGGTCGTCGAGGGGGACCGGGTCGTCGTGGTGCTGCCGCTTCGGGCTCTGGATCGGACTCATGAGCGGTACCGTCCGCCCGCCCCCGCCCCGGGGGCACGCGGATTGACGAGTAGCGTCAATCCGCGTCGGACGCCCTCGCCGGGGGTGACAGGATCGGGAGCGTGAGCCTGACCATCGACATCACCGGCCTGCCCGACGAACGCCTGCTGTTCACCCCCTCCCCGCTGGCCGAACTCGCCGCCATGCTGCACGTGCTCGCCGAGCCGGCGCACCACCCCGCCCTGCACGGCTGGGCGGCGAGCACCACGGCCACCGTCCCGGCGGCGCTCGCCGAGCGGCTCGCCGAGGCCGACTTCCTCTGGCGCTCCTCGCGCGCCGACTTCCTCGTCCCCGGCCTGCCCGGCGCGACCCTCGCGGAGGAACTGGACGCCGTCGACCGGATCGGGGACGAGCAGTACGTCCGCGCCGCGCTCGTGACGACCTGCGGCGTCACCCGGCTCGCGAACCGGACCGCCTCGCCGCTCACCGACCCGGTTGCCCAGGAGCGGGCCCGCGAGCTGGCCCTGGCCCGCGGCCCCCGGCAGGCCGACTTCGCCGACCGGCTGCTCTCCGACCCGCCCGCCGTCCGGGCGCTGGTCCGGCGGATGCTGGAGGACTGCGCGGAGGCGTTCTTCGCCGACGCGTGGCGGCGGGTGCTGCCCGAGCTGGCCGCCGACGCCCGCCGCAAGACCGACCTGCTGGTGCGGCACGGCGCGGCCGAGGCACTGGCCGCCGTCTCCTCCTCGGTGCTGCTGGAGGACGCCGGCGAGGGGCGGCGCCGGATCGTCGTCGACAAGCTCCAGGACAACACCACCAGCGCGGGCGCCGCGGGCGGTGTCACCTTCCTCCCGACCGCGTTCGGCCACCCGCACCTGCTGGTGGTCTCCGCCTCCGGCTGGCGGCCGGTGGTGCAGTACCCCGTCGCCGAGGAGGGGCTGCCCGAGCCGGTCTCGCTCGCGGTGGTCCAGCAGCGGCTGGAGGCGCTCGCCCACCCGGTCCGCCTCCGGCTCGCCCGCACCATCGCCCGCGGCCCGCACACCACCGGCGAGCTCGCCGCCGCCTGGCAGCTCAGCGCGCCCGAGGTGTCGCGGCACCTGGCGGTGCTCCGCAAGGCCGGGCTGCTGACCACCCGGCGGCGCGGACGGTACATGCTCTACCAGCTCGACCTGGCCGGCAGCGCCCGGCTCGGCGCCGACCTGCTGGAGGCGGTGCTGCGGTGAGGGGGAACACCGGCCAGGCCGGGCACGTTCGAGCGGTCATGACCAGTGACGACGCCGCTCCCGGCGCACCCGAGATCCTCCGCTACGCCGCCTTCGCCACCGACCCCGAGGGCGGGAACCCGGCGGGCGTGGTGCTGGACGCCACCGGCCTGTCCGCCGAGCGGATGCTCGCGATCGCCGCCGAGGTCGGCTACTCGGAGACCGCCTTCCTGACCGCCGACCCGGCGGGCGGCCACGCGGTGCGCTACTTCAGCCCGCTGACCGAGGTGCCGTTCTGCGGCCACGCCACCGTCGCCTCCGCCGTGGCCCTCGCCGAGCGGGCCGGCCCGGGGCGGTACCTCTACCGCACGGCGGCGGGCGAGGTGCCGGTCGAGGTCGCCGAGAGCGCGGACGGCGGCCTGCGCGCCACCCTCACCAGCGTCGAGCCGCACGTCACGGAGGCCGGCGCGGCGGACGTCGCCGAGGCGCTCGCCCTGCTCGGCTGGGCACCCGGGGACCTCGACCCCGCGCTGCCGCCCCGCTACGCCTACGCGGGCGCCCGGCACCTCGTGCTGGCGGCCGCGACCCGGGAGCGGCTGGCCCGGCTCGCCTACGACTTCGACGGCCTCGCCGCCTTCATGACCGCCCGTGACCTGGTCACCCTCCAGCTGGTCTGGCGCGCCGCCCCCGACGTCTTCCACGTCCGCGACCCGTTCCCGGTCGGCGGCGTCGTCGAGGACCCGGCCACCGGCGCGGCGGCCGCGGCCTTCGGCGCCTACCTGCGCGACCTCGACCCGGCCGGTGCCCCGGACACGGTCACCCTCCACCAGGGGGAGGACCTCGGCCGCCCCGGTCTGCTCCGCGTCGACCTGCGCACGGCGGCCCCGCGCGTCCGGGTCTCCGGAGCGGCGGTGGCCATCCCGTAGGGTCCCGGGGCCGGTGGGTTCAGTCCTCGGCCCCGGCGGCGGCCGCCTCCTCCGTCCACACGCCCTCCGGGTGGGCGTCGACCGGCAGCCAGAGGCGCGGCTGGGCCCGGCAGCCGGGGGAGGCCTCCGGCTCCCAGGGCCAGCGGTGGTCCCGGTCGGGCCAGACCAGCTGGAGCACCGGAACGGGGACGCGGCGGTAGAAGCCGACGGCCGTGCCGAGCAGGGGCCGGTGCCAGCTGGGGTCGACCGGCTTGACCAGCAGCGGGTACCCGTCGATCACCCCGGTGAGCAGGCCGTCCGGCTCCGCGGACGCGCCCTCGCGCAGCCGGGCCGCGGCCTCGTTGAGCCAGTTCATCAGGCCGTACGCGTCCAGGCCGACCATGGCCAGCTCCGGGAGGCGCGCGCTGTGCCAGCGGCCCACCGTGAACGCCCAGTCCGGGACGGAGCCGCCGCCCGCGATGCCGACCACGTGGTGGCCGTGCGCCAGGACGTCGCCCGCCTCGCGCCGCCAGTGCCGGGAGACGCGGGGCGCGCCGCCCCGGCGGCGCGCCCGGATCCTGCCGGAACGGTCCGGGGCGTCGGCGGCGCAGATCACGCAGGGGCAGACCGCGGTGGCCGCGGGGGCGGGGGGTGTAGCCATGCGGCCATCACAACACACAGGTCAGGGCGGTGGTCCGGCGGGGCGGGGCGCCGTCGCCCCGCTCCGGACCGTCCCCGGAAAACCGGTCGCGCGGGTGGGGCCGATGAGGGAACCTGCGACGGTGAATCAGGCGAACATGCGGACGGTCGGCGTCCATCTCACCCACGGCGGCGACTACCTGGGGCCGGTGGGCCCCTTCGAGGTGGGGGAGCCGTGGTGGTCGTCGGTCGGGGCGGTGGTGGAGCGGGTCTCGGCCGAGGTCGGGGTGCCGGTGGCGGTGGTCCGGCTGGTCCGGGTGACGGGCGGTGAGGGCGGCCGCGACGGGCACACGGTGTACCACGCCGAGGCGCTGGAGCGCCCGGACGGGCGGGCCGCGCGGCCGCTGGACGCGGAGACCGGGGCGCTGCTGGGCCCGGCCGAGCGGCGGGCCGGCTGGGCCACGCCGGAGGGGCTGCGGGCGGCGCTCGACTGGGCGGAGCGGGCGCTGGCGGCGGCCGGACGGCCGGTCACCGGGCGCGCCGAGCAGGTCCGCACCTGGAACCTGTCCGGCCTGTTCCGGCTGCCGACGGCCGCCGGCCCGGCCTGGCTGAAGGTGATCAACCCGGCGTTCAACGCCCGTGAGGCGGAGGCGATCGCGCTGTTCGGCGCGGCCGGCCCGGCGCTGGTACCGGTGGTGCTCGCCGCCGACCCGGCGCACGGGCGGGTGCTGCTGGAGGAGGTGCCCGGGGAGGACTGCTGGGGCCCGTCGGAGGCGGAGGTGGCGGACGTCGTGCCGCGGCTGGTGGCCGCCCAGGCCGCGCTGGCGGCCGACGGCAGGGCCGCCGCGGCCGGGCTGCCCGACCGCACCCCGCGCGCGCTGGCCGCCGCCGTTCCCGCGCTGCTCGACCGGCTCGCCGCCGGGTCGGAGCTGACGGACGGGGAGCTCGCCGACGCCCGGGCGCTGGCCGCGCGGCTGCCCGCCCTGGTCGGGGAGCTGGCCGGGTGCGGGCTGCCGGAGACCGCGGTGCACGGCGACTTCCACCCCGGCAACTGGCGCTCCGACGGCGGCGGACCGGTCGTCATCGACTTCGCGGACACCTGTCTGGGCCATCCGGTCATGGACGGGCTGCGGCCGCGGGGGTTCGTCGACGAGGAGCGGTGGGGCCGGCTGGCCGCGGTCTGGGCGGAGGCCTGGCGCGAGCGGGTGCCGGGCTGCGCGCCGGAGCGGGCGCTGGAGCTGGCCGCTCCGCTGTTCCACCTCGGCTACGCGCTGCGCTACCAGGAGTTCCTGGACCACATCGAGGACAGCGAGCGCCCCTACCACGAGGGCGATCCGGCGGCCGAGGTGCGGCGCGCCCTGGCGGCGGCCGGGTGACCGACCGCCGTGCGGCGCCGCGCCGGACGGGGCGCGGCGCCGCACACCGGGTCAGCCGTTCGGGCTGATCCGCCGGCCGTCCCGGGCGCCGTACAGGGCGAGCGCCTCGACCGGGCAGTAGTCGACGGCGTCGGCCAGCTCCGGGGTGAGCGGTTCCCCGGCGGCGCCGGTCGGCTGCTCGCGCAGCGGACGGGCCAGGCCGTCGGCACCGAGCGCCAGCGACGCGGGCGCGGTGAGCGCGCACATGCCCGAGCCGATGCAGCGGTCGTGGTCGACCTGGACGATGACGGCGGGTGCGGTCCGCGGATCCGTCACCAGGCGACCTCCAGACGCTGCGGGCTGCGGGTCAGCAGACCGCGCCGCCACTCCACGGCCTCCTCCGGCGCGGCGAGCCGCAGCGCGGGCAGCCGCCGGGCCAGCCGGTGCAGGGCGAGTTCCAGCTCCATCCGGGCGAGCCAGGCGCCCAGACAGTGGTGCGGCCCGGCGCCGAAGGTGTACGACGGCGCGGCGAGCGGGGAGAACAGCTCGGTCAGCAGGTCCCCGGTGAACACCGAGGCGTCGGTGTTGGCGGCGGCGACGTGGGCGGCGACGACGCTTCCGGCGGGGATCCGCACCCCGCCGATCTCGACGTCCTCGATCGCCCGCCGCAGCAGGCCGGGCATCACGTCGGCGTCGCCCAACGGAACGGCGCGCAGCAGCTGTTCGGTGGCGGCGGCCGCGCTCTGCTCGTCGGAGGCGAGCTGCCGCCAGGCGTCCCGGCCGTCGCCGAGGAGGTAGACCAGGGCGTTGCCGAGCGAGGTCATGGTGGTCTCGTGGCCGGCCACGACCAGCCCGATGACGAGCGTGACGAGCTGCTTCTCGGTGATCCCTGGAGTGTCGGCGGCGGCCGCGAGCAGACTGCTGACCAGGTCGTCGCCGGGGGCGGCGCGGCGCTCGGCGATGACCCCGGCGCCGAAGTCGGCGAACTCGTCGATCGCGGTGCGGATCGCCCGCGCCGAGTAGGCGGTGGTGGCCAGGGCGTGGTCGCTCCAGTGCTCCAGCCGCTTGCTGTCGAGGAGGTCCAGGCCCATCAGCCGGCTGATCACGGCGATCGGCAGCGGGCGGGTGTAGCCGGCGACGATGTCGGCGGGCGAGCCCCGGTCGATCAGCTCGTCCAGCAGGCCCTCGACGACGGAGGCCACCCAGGGGCGCCAGCGGGCGATCGCCCGCGGGGTGAACGCGCGCTGCACGGTGCGGCGCAGCCGCTGGTGCTCGACGCCGTCGATGTTGAGCAGCGCGGTCGGGTCGTCGAGCAGGTTGGGGGCGCGGGTGACGGGCGGGGCGTCCGGCGCGTAGAGCGGGGCGCGGCCCAGGCGGGGGTCGGTGAGCACCTGCCGGACGTCGGGGTGCCGGCTGACCAGCCAGACCGGGGTGCCGGTGGGTAGGGCGGCCAGGCGGGGCGGACCGGGTTCGAGCAGGCGCAGGCAGTGCAGCGGGGGCAGCCCGGCGGGGGCGCCGCCGGGGTCGGGGGCGGTACCGGTTCCGGCACCGGTGGCGCTGTTCTCGGCGGACATCCGTACTCCAGACTCCAGTGCGGTGGCCGCGCGGACGGCGGCCGACGGGGGGTGGATCCGGGCGGTGCGCGGGGGACGGGCGGCGGTGCTCGACGGGTGTGCCGAAGGGGCCGGGTTTCGCTCCGACCGTACGTGGGCGACGGGCCGCCGTCAGCGAGGATTCCAGCCAACGCCCGGGCGCGGCCGGGGCGGTGAGGGTGTGCCCGCAGCGGGGGGCGCTCGGCGGCGACCACGCGCCCCGGTGCGCACCCCGCCGACCTCCCCGAGCCCGGCGGCCGGCCGGGCGGCCGCGGTGAGCCGGATCACCGGGGACGCTCCCCGGCTCCCCGCCGCCCCGGGCGTTACGCTTCGTGGGCGAGTCACCCGACTCGTGTCGACCGACCGCGTCGACGCAGGTCACGCCGGTGCAGAGCGGCACCGGCCGACGGAGGTGGAACCGGATGGCCCAGCAGGTCAAGGCAGTGATCGCACGCGCCAAGGGCGCGCCCGTGGAGGTGACGACGATCGTCGTACCCGACCCCGGGCCGGGCGAGGCGGTGGTGCGGATCCAGGCCTGCGGCGTGTGCCACACCGATCTGCACTACCGCGAGGGCGGGATCAACGACGAGTTCCCGTTCCTGCTCGGCCACGAGGCCGCGGGCATCGTGGAGACGGTCGGCGAGGGCGTCACCGAGGTCGCCCCCGGCGACTTCGTCGTCCTCAACTGGCGCGCCGTCTGCGGCCAGTGCCGGGCCTGCAAGCGGGGGCGCGCCCAGTACTGCTTCAACACCCACAACGCCAAGCAGAAGATGACGCTGCTGGACGGCACCGAGCTGTCCCCGGCCCTGGGCATCGGCGCGTTCGCCGAGAAGACCCTGGTCGCCGCCGGCCAGTGCACCAAGGTGGACCCGGCCGCCGACCCGGCCGTCGCCGGGCTGCTCGGCTGCGGCGTGATGGCGGGCATCGGCGCCGCGATCAACACCGGCAACGTCGGCCGCGGCGACACGGTCGCCGTGATCGGCTGCGGCGGCGTCGGCGGCGCGGCCGTGCTGGGCTCCCGGCTGGCCGGAGCGTCGAAGATCATCGCGGTGGACATCGACGACCGCAAGCTGGCCACCGCCGAGAAGCTCGGCGCCACCCACACCGTCAACTCGAAGGCCACCGACCCGGTCGAGGCGATCCGCGAGCTGACCGGCGGCCACGGCGCGGACGTGGTCGTCGAGGCGGTCGGCCGCCCGGAGACGTACCAGCAGGCCTTCTACGCCCGCGACCTGGCCGGCACCGTCGTCCTGGTCGGCGTGCCGACGCCCGAGATGAAGCTGGAGCTCCCGCTGCTCGACGTGTTCGGGCGCGGCGGTGCGCTGAAGTCCTCCTGGTACGGCGACTGCCTGCCCTCGCGGGACTTCCCGATGCTGATCGACCTCTACCTCCAGGGCCGCCTGGACCTCGGCGCCTTCGTCAGCGAGACCATCGGGCTGGACGCGGTGGAGCAGGCCTTCGAGCGCATGCACCACGGTGACGTGCTCCGTTCGGTGGTGGTCCTGTGAGCACCGGAACCGCCCGCGTCGACCGGCTCGTCACGGCCGGCACCTTCGACCTCGACGGCGGCAGCTGGGAGGTGGAGAACAACGTCTGGATCGTCGGCGACGACACCGAGGCCGTGGTGATCGACGCGGCCCACGACGCCGCCGCGATCGAGGAGGCGCTCGCCGGGCGCCGGCTGCTCGCCATCGTCTCCACCCACGCGCACAACGACCACATCGACGCCGCCCCGGAGCTCGCCGCGCGCACCGGTGCGCCGGTCCTGCTCCACCCGGACGACCTGCCGCTGTGGAAGCTGACCCACCCGGACCGCCTCCCGGACGGCGAGCTCGCCGACGGGCAGCGGATCGAGGTCGCCGGCACCGCGCTGACCGTGCTGCACACGCCCGGCCACGCCCCGGGCGCGGTCTGCCTGTACGCCCCGGACCTCGGCACGGTGTTCACCGGCGACACCCTCTTCCACGGCGGCCCGGGCGCCACCGGCCGCTCGTTCTCGCACTTCCCGACCATCATCGACTCCATCCGCGAGCGGCTGCTCACGCTGCCGGCCGACACGGTGGTCCGCACCGGCCACGGCGACCCGACCACCATCGGCGCCGAGGCCCCGGCCCTCCCGGAGTGGCTCGCCCGCGGCCACTGAGCCGCGCGGGAGCGCGGCTCCGGCCGCGACCCGGGCCCGGCGGCCGTCCGCCGGGCCCGGGCACGTACGATCGCGGGCATGGCCCACGACCCGCGCGCGCTCGACGACGCCTTCCTCGCCTTCTGGCGGGAGCGGCACATCTCCACCCTCACCACCCGGCGCCCGGACGGGTCGCCGCACGTGGTGCCGGTGGGGGTGACGTTCGATCCGGGGACCGGCCTCGCGCGGGTGATCAGCAGCCGCACCAGCCGGAAGGTGCGGAACGTCCTGGAGGCCGGGGCCGCCGGGCAGCGGGTGGCGGTCTGCCAGGTGGACCGGGCGCGCTGGTCGACGCTGGAGGGCGTGGCCGTGGTCCGCGACGCGCCGGAGGCGGTGGCGGACGCGGAGCGCCGGTACGCCGAGCGCTACCGCGAGCCCCGGGTGAACCCGGACCGGGTGGTCATCGAGATCGCGGTGGACCGGGTCCTCGGCCGGCCCTGACCGGCCCTGACAGGGGTACGCGGCGTTCCGTTTATCCGGCGTTGATCGTCAGGCCCTACCGTCGGGGCATGAACGAGGGAACGACGGGGGACCGGGGCGTGCGGGCCCCGGCCGAGGGGGGCCGGATGACGGCCGAGGACGCGGACCGGTTCCGGGTGCTGCTGGCCCGGCTGGAGGACTCGCTGGCGGCCGACCGCCGCACCGCCACGGGGCCGGGCCGCGATGGATGAGCGCCGCCCGGCCGCGCGCGTCGCGGTGCTGCCGCTGTGGCAGCGCGGCGCGCGGACGGGCGACTCCGGTCGAACGACCGTGCTCGGCGGGCTACTTGGTGAAGCGGACCTCGGGGAACCGCGGCGAGGGCCGGTCGAGCAGCGGGGCCGGACGGCCGAGCAGGTGCCGGTCGAAGAAGGCGCCCAGGTAGGCGCGGGTGGCGGCCAGCGCCCGGTTCCCGCCGACGGTGCCGAAGTTCTCCCCGTAGGCCCCCGGCGGCAGTTGGTCACGCAGGCCGAGGTTGTCGATCAGCCAGTGGTCGTCGGTGAACGACAGGTGCCCGCCGGTGGGCAGGTCCACCCAGTAGCGGGGGCCGGTGAACCGCGTCCAGTTGTCCTCCCAGTTCCCGGTGGCCTCCGGTGAGGCGCCGACCCCGGCGCTGAACAGCAGCACCGGGCGCCCGGTGTCGTCCCCGGCCGGGATCCAGATGCTGCCGTCCAGGTTGGCCGCGGCCTTGATCCTCGGGTCCTCGCGCATCACCTCCAGGGCGGCCGCCCCGCCGAGCGAGTGCCCGGCGGCACCCACCCGCGAGGCGTCCACGCTCAGGCCGCGGACCGGGCCGCCGCGCCCGGGGGCGGTCAGCCGGTCGAGGACGAAGCGCAGGTCGGCGGCCCGGGCACGGGAGGACTTCGCGCCGAACTCCGGGTCCGTGCCCTCCTGCCCGCAGGCCCGGCAGGACTCGATCCGTCCGCCGGGGAACTCCACCGAGGTCTCGTAGGTGGAGTCGACGGCGGCCACCGCGTAGCCCCGGGCGGCGAACTCCTCGCCGAGGGCGGTGAGCGTGGTGCGGCTCATGCCGAAGCCGGGGGAGAGCAGGATCAGCGGGTGTCGGCCGGGGGCGGGGCGGGCGTCGGCCACCGCGTTGGCCCGCACCGTGGAGGGCTGCTCCAGGCCGTACAGGGCGAGGGACAACTCCGGTGACACGTAGGGCGGGTGGATGCCCCGGGCGGAGTTCGCGGGGTACCAGAAGGTGACCATCAGCTCGCGGGTCGGCGCATCGGCGCGCCACGGGTCGGGGCGGCTGGAATCGACCAGGTGGGCGGAGGTCGTCCCGACCGGCCGGTGCGCGGTCGGCGCGGGGACGCGCGGTCCGGAGGAGTGGGCGGCGCTCACGGTCGTGGCGGAGTCGGCGGCCGGAGCGGCACCGGCCAGTGCGGAGGCCGGACCGGCCAGGGCCAGGACCAGGGTGGTGGACATGATCGTCAGGGCGGCGGAACGCCACCGTCGGTTCTTCGACATGACGCCACGTTAGGTTCCGGGCGGGCTCCGGCACGTCGCTCCGCCGGGGGAGCGGCGGTACGCCGCGAGGGGGAGCCGGCCCGGCCTCCGGGGACGCCGTCGGGCCGGGGCCGGCTCCACCTGTGGGTGTGCTCCCGAGGGGTGTGCTCAGCAGTCGCAGCCGCAGCCGTCACAACCGTCGCAGCAGCCGCAGTCGCTGCAGCAGCCCGCGTTCTCCCCGCAGCACTGGCACCCGTCGCAGCCGCATTCGCAGCAGTCGCCGCAGTCGTGCCGGGCGCAGAAGCCCTCGCGGGGCTCGCCGGTGAACGGGTCGTCGTGGTTGCAGCAGAGCAGCTGGCAGGTGCAGCCCATCAGCGCCCACATGGCGCAACCCGCCAGCAGGTTGCGACGGTTGGGCGGCGGCGCGCCCGGCGGGGTGAAGCCGGGGCCCTGCGGCACCCAGGGCGGGACCGGTGCGCCGGGGTCCTGCGGCGGGGGCTGGTTCGGGTCGTGCCGCGGCGGCGCCTGGTACGGGTTGGCGGCGAGCGGGCCGCCGTCGCCGCCCTCGGCCCCGACCCGGCAGGCGGTGTGGCCGGCCCGGCCGAAGACCCGCTCGACGGCGCGCTCGGTCTCGTGCGCGAGCAGGACGTGCACCAGGGTGCGGTCGGCCAGTTCGACGTCCCGCAGGGCGAGCCGGATGCCGTGCACGGCGTCCCGGCAGAGCCGTTCGGCCTCGGCGCGGTCGGTTCCGGTCGCGGTCAGCGGGTTCCAGGCGCCGCCGGCGGCATCGGCCTCCTGGTCCTCGGCGGCGTCCAGCAGGTGCGCGAGCCGCCCGAACAGCCGCCCGGCCTCGGCCAGCGGCGCCGCGTTGGCGGGCCGGCCGGCCAGTGCGGCGGTGTGCGCGAAGGCGGCGGCGGTGGCGGTCTCGGTGGGCTCGGTGACCAGCAGCACCGACCCGCCGACCGGCAGCGCGCGCTCCAACGCGCCCTGCCGGGCGGCCGCGTCGAGCAGGACGGCGGTGTCGAAGCCGACCACCGAGGCGCTGCCCGCGCTCTTGCGGTCCCAGCGCCGGGTGACCGCCCGGGCGCCCGCCGCCACCGGCCGCCGGGCGAAGACGCCGTCCCGGTCCTCGACGTGGTCGCGGATCTTCACCGAGGCGAGCGCCAGCGAGACGGCGGCGGCCAGCCGGGCGCCCTCGCCCTGTGCGACGGAGGCGGTCCGCATGCCGCGCAGCGGGCACGGGCCGGCGGTCCGCCGCCCGGTGCCGTCCCCGGCGGCGGCCTGGGCCTCGACCAGGACCGAGATGATCAGCCCGTCGTAGTTGGTGGCGGTCCGCGCCAACTGCCCGTGGTCGTCCCGCAGGGCCAGGCAGAGCCCGCAGAGGTGGGCCATCCAGCTCGCCTGCAACCGCTCGGAGAGGCGGTGGCGGCACGGTCTGATGATGCCGAACATGTGGTTCCCCCGTGTCTCGCGCGGGCCACCCGGACCCGTGATCGCGCACATCATATGATCGTCGGCCTGCCTGCTCTGAACCCCCGACGGGCGGCGCGCCCCTCCCGGCCCGCGGCCGACGGGCGCCGGGAGTCCCGCGTTTATTCGTTGTCCATCGCCGCCCGACAGCATGCGACTCGGACATTGCCGCGCGAACCGGTCCCTCGGGAAGGCCGGTTCGCGCACGGAACGCGGAGGACCACGTGAGCAGAGCCCTGAACGCCGACGAGCAGGAGGTGCTGGAAGCGCTGATCGGCCGGGTCGAGCGGATCGTCTCCCTCGGCACCGCCGTGGAACTGGCCGGGACCACCGTGCTGAGCGGCCCCGGGCCGGCGCCCGACTACACGCTGTTCCACCAGCGCTTCGCCGTGCTGGGCCACCGGATGCGCGAGCTGCGGTTCGTGGTGCGGGAGGACCTGCCCGACACGACGGGGGCGAGCGCGGTCATCAGTGACGGCCCGTTCCCCTCGGTGCTGGAGGTCCAGCTCCGCCCGGGCATGGTCGGCCCGGGCACCCGCACGCTCACCGCCCGGGCGCTCACCCTGGTGCACGAGCTCTCCCACGGCCTCAAGGAGGGCCTGACGCACCCGGTCAAGGACTACGCGTACCGCACCGGCTGGGCGTGGGGCCACCTGCCGGCCGTGCTCGCCCAGGACAACGCCGACACCTATGCCGAGGCCGCCGCCCTGCTCGCCGAGCGCGACGAGGGCGCCTGGGGCCAGTACCAGGTGCTCGGCCGGGTGGCGGCCCAGCGCGGGCGGCTGCTGCGGCGGGAGGGGGTCACCACCCTCGGCTCCGCGCTGGCCTGGCTGGACATCGTGGTCAACCGGGCCTGGGTCCGCGCCAGCGACTGCGCGGCGTTCGCCGGTGTCGCCTTCGGCGAGGCCCGGTGGAACACGCCCGAGTGGTCCGTCTGGCAGCACCACGCCCCGCTGCTCGCGCTGGAGCAGTGGCTGGAGCTCTGGGGGTTCATCGGCGAGCGGCGCCCGCGCGACGGGGCCGTCGGCCTGGGCGCCGAGGACCGCGGGACGGTGGCCGAACTGTTCGGCTACCTGAGCGAGTTGAAGCACGCGGTGGACCGGATCGACCCGGTGCCGGCCGAGGAGGGCGACCGGATCGCGTACGACCTGGCCTCCGGGGCCCTGCGGATCCCGCGCTCCGTGGTGAACCGCGGGCCGCTGGCGCTGGCCAACCTCGTGCTCGGCGCGCTGGTCGAGGCGACGGCCGCCCGGCCGGCGGCGGAGCGGTTCGGCCGGAGGGGGCGGGAGGTCGTCCACGCGCTGGTGGGCGAGGACCGGTGGGAGGAGCGGGAGGCCGTCGCCACGCTCCGGACCGCCTTCGCGGGCATCCCGGCCGTCCAGCCGAGCGCCGACCAGTGGGCCACCCTGGCCGTCGAGCTGCAGGCGGCCGTCCTGGAGGACGTGCGGACCCGGTGGGAGGGCCTGTCCCGGTACATCCCCGTGGTGGCCGGGATGCCGGAGGAGGTGGACCGGAAGGTCCTGGGGGAGCTCGCGGGGGCGTTCGGGGAGGACGTCGACCTGCTCCACACCCTCAACGGGCGGATGCCGGTCCCGCGGCCGCTGGTCACGGGTCTGATCGGCACGCTGACCGCGGTGACGCCGTACCTGGTGAAGGCCGAGGAGCGCCAGCAGGCGGAGCTGGTGGCCCTGGAGGCGCGCCTGAGGAAGCTGCTCTAGAGAGGATGATCCCATATTCGGGATAGCATCACGGATATGGGAATCGACACGGCCGCCGACGAGCGGTTGGCGGAGCGGCTCGCCGAGTTGCGGGTCGAACGCGGTTGGACGCTGGAGGAGTTGGCACGGCGGGCGGAGGTCAGCCGCTCGACGCTGTCGCGGGTCGAGCGGGCGGAGGTGAGCCCGACGGCGGCGCTGCTCGGGCGGCTCTGCGCCGTGTACGGGCGGAGCATGTCCCGGCTGCTCGCCGAGGTGGAGGCGGCGCCCGCGCGACTGGTGCGGGCAGCCGACCAGCGGGTCTGGCGGGACGAGGCGACCGGGTTCGTCCGGCGCTCCGTCTCCCCGCCGCACGGCTCGCTGCGGGCCGAGGTGATCGAGGGGCGGCTGCCGGCCGGCGGCGACATCGCCTACGACAAGCCCTGCGACGGCGACCGGGAGCACCACCTCTGGCTGCTGGAGGGCCGGCTGGCGCTCACCGTCGACGGCGACGAGCAGCTGCTGGAGGCCGGCGACTGCCTGCGGTTCGTCCCCCGGACCACCCGCTTCCGCTGCCCCGGACCGGCCCCGGCCCGGTACGCCCTGGTGGTGGTCGAGCCGTGAGCGGGAACGCCGCGATACCCGGGGCACCGGTCAAGGAGCGGTTCGACGCGGCCGGGCGGCGGGTGCTGCTGGTCTGCGTCGCGGGCGGGTTCACCACCCTCCTCGACCAGTCGGTGCTCAACACCTCGATCCCCGCGCTGCGCGAGTCGCTGCACGCCCAGCCCGCGCACCTGCAGTGGATCGTGGCGGGCTACTCGCTCGCCTTCGGCCTGGCCCTGATCCCCGGCGGACGGCTCGGCGACGTCCGCGGCCGCAAGTGGTTCTTCGTCGGCGGCCTCGCCCTGTTCACCGTCGTCAGCCTGCTCTCCGCGACCGCCACCGAGCCGGGGGTGCTGGTCGCCTCCCGGCTGCTCCAGGGCGCGGGCGCCGGACTGGTGAACTCCCAGATGATCGGCACCCTCCAGGACGTCTTCCGCGGCCAGCTGCGGGCCCGGGCGCTCGGGATGTACGCGGTCACCGGCGGCCTCGCCTTCGCGCTCGGCCCCCCGGTCGGCGGGGCGGTGCTCGCGGCCGTCGGGCCGGAGCACGGCTGGCGGCTGACCTTCCTGCTGAACGTCCCGTTCGGGCTCGCCACCGTGGTGCTGGCGGCCCGCCACCTGCCGCGCCCGCGCCCCAGCACCCGCAACGCCGACCTGGACCTGGTCGGGCTGCTGCTGGTCGGCGCGCTGACCCTGGCGCTGATGCTGCCGTTCGTCCAGCCGCCCGGCTGGACGGGCTGGCTCGGCTTCGCGGCCGCCGCCGCCGTGCTGCTGGGCGCGCTGGTCGGGTGGCAGCGCCGCTACGCCCGGGCCGGCGGCCACCCGCTGATCCACCCGGCGCTGACCCGCTCGGCGCCGTACGCGCTGGGCACGGCGGTGGCGATGGCCCAGTTCGGCTCCTCGCTGGCCGCCGGGCTGGTGCTGACCATGTTCCTCCAGGACGGGCTCGGCCTCTCGCCGATCGGCGCGGCCCTGGTGGCGCTGCCCTCGGCGGTCGCGATGGGCTTCGCCTCGGCGGTCGCCTGGCGGGTGGTGCGGCGCTTCGGCCGGCGGACCGTCACCGCGGGCATGACCGGCTCGGCGCTGACGATGCTGACCGGCGGCCTGGTCGCGATGTGGGCGCCGGCCGGCTCGCTGCCCTGGCTGCTCGCGCTGCTGCAACTGCTGGGCGGGGCCTCGATCGGGCTGATGGGGGCGTCCAACCAGGCCTTCGTGCTGCGCCACGCGCCGGCCGAGGCGGCCGGGGTGAGCGGGGCGATCCTGCAGATGGCCCAGCGGATCGCGGCGGCGGTCAGCGTCTCGGCGCTCTCCGGGGTCTACCTGCGGGCGACCGGCGGGGGCGGCGGGCACCGGTCGGCGTACGCGTGGGCGAGCGGCGTCTGCGCGGCGGTGGCCGCGCTCGCGGTGGTGGCCTCGGTCCTGGCGGGCCGGGCGACGGCGCGCGAGGAGGCGGCCCGCGAGGCCGCGGCGGCGGCCGGCGGGACGGCGGCGGAGCCCGCCGCCCGGGAGGGGACGTCGGCCTCGGGCCGGGCGTCCGGCTGAGCGCCGGGTCGACCGGAGGGTCGAGCGCCGGGTCGACCGGAGGGTCGAGCGGCGGGTCGAGCGGCGGCCGACGGCCGGGCCCGGTGCGTCCGGGCCCGGCCGGGTCGGTTCAGACGCCGTGCTCGGCCGGCAGCCGGCCCGCCCGGATTGCCGCCACCAGGTCGGCATGGTCGGCCTCGGTGCGGTCCGCGTACGCCACCGCGAACGCCGCCACCGCCTCGTCCAGCGCCTCGTTCTTGCCGCAGTAGCCGGTGATCACCCCCGGGTCGGCGGTGTGCGCGTGGGCGCGGGCGAGCAGCGCACCGGTGATCCGGGCGTAGTCGTCCAGCTGGGCGGGCAGCAGCGCCGCCGGGTCCACACTGCCCTTGCGGTTGCGGAACTGCCGCACCTGGTAGGGGAGCCCGTCCACCGTCGTCCAGCCCAGCAGGGTGTCGCTGACCACCTGCATCCGCTTCTGGCCGAGCACCACCCGGCGGCCCTCGTGGCTGTCCGGCGCCGTCACCGGGTACCCCGCCCGGGCCAGGTACGGCAGCAGCACCGACGGCCTGGCCTCCTTCACCTGGAGCACCAGCGGCTGCTCGCGGTGGTCGGTCAGCAGCACGACGTACGAGCGGGTGCCGACGCTGCCGGTGCCCACCACGCGGAACGCCACGTCCTGCACCCGGTGGCGGGCCAGCAGCGGGTGCAGCTCGGCGGGCACCGTGCGCACGTACGGGCCGAGCGCGGTGGCGACCGCCGCGGCCGTGGCGTCCGTCACCTCGCCGAGCACCGGGGGCGCGGCGGTGAACCGCCAACCGCCCTCCTCGGAGCGGACGGTGGACTTGGCGGCGAAGCGCGCGCCGGTGTTGCCGAGCGCCTTGGCGCCCACCTTCTCCAGCACCTCGGCCAGGTCGTGCGCCTGGGCGAAGGAGACCAGCTGGTCGTCCGCGACGGCGTTCCAGGCGTCCAGCGCCGACAGCTTGGCCAGCGTGCGCATGGTGCGGCGGTACGCCCCGACCGCGTCGAAGGCGGCCCGGCGGGCGGTGGCCTCGTCCGCGCCGATCTCCCGGCCGGCCAGCACCAGGCTCGCGGCGAGGCGCTTGACGTCCCACTCCCACGGGCCGGGCACGGTCTCGTCGAAGTCGTTGATGTCCATCACGAGCCGGCCGCGGGCGTCGCCGTACAGGCCGAAGTTGGCGGCGTGCGCGTCGCCGCAGAGCTGGGCGACGGTGCCGCTGGTCGGCGTCCCGGCGAGGTCGGCGGCCATCAGTCCGGCCGAGCCGCGCAGGAAGGCGAACGGGGTGGCGGCCATCCGGCCGAGCCGGATCGGCACCAGCTCGGCGAGGCGGCCCGCGTTGGAGGCCTCGATCGCCTCGACGGCGGTCGGACGGTCGGCGGCCGGGGCGAACTCGGCGTGCCGCTCGCGCGGGCTGCGGTCGCGCAGGGCCTTGCCGCGCGCACGGGCGCCGCCGTCCCGGCCCGGGGCGAACCCCTCGACGGTGAACCGCCGCCCGGGCTCCGGACCGGCCCACGCCACGTCCGCCGGTATTCCGGACCCGATCGCCGTCTCGGTCAGCTGCGTCACTGCGCCCCGCCCTGTTCTGAAGTCGTTCCCGCCCGCGGCCTGCGCGGACCCGGCCCCGTGCGGACCGGCCAGCAGGCTACCGGGCCGCCCGCGCGGCCCTTCGGCAGGGAGGGACGCCGGGGGGCCGCGGACGGTTCCGGGACGCGCCGCGGCGGCGGGGACGGGCGGGCGGCTAGGGTGCGGTGATGGACGATCTTCGGGGGCGGTGGGCGGTCCGGGGCCTCGCCGCGGCGGCGGCCGCGCTGAGCGTGGCGGCGGGGCTCGGTGTGCGGGCGGTGGCCGGCGGTGCGGCCGCCAAGTACGCGGGCGACGCGCTCTACACCGTGCTGCTGTACACGCTCGTGGTGCTGCTCGCGCCGCGCCTGCGGCCGTGGGCGGCGGCGGTCTGGGCGGCCGGGCTGAGCTGGGCCGTCGAACTGTTCCAGCTCACCGGCGTCCCCGACGACCTGGCCCGGCACAGCGCGCTCGCGCGGCTGGTGCTCGGCAGCACCTTCAACCCGCCGGACCTGCTCTGGTACCTCGTCGGCGCCGCCCTGGCCGCCCTCGCGCACCGGGGCGCGCGGGCGGCCTGACGCTCCGTCAGGGCGGCGTCGTCGAGAAGGGCTTCGCCGGGAACGGCCTCGTCACAGCGGCAGCAGCTCCGGCCGCTTGGCCTCGACGTGGTCGCCGGAGGACTCGCCGCGCAGCCGGCGGCCGACCCACGGCAGCAGGAACTCGCGCGCCCACTGGAGGTTCTCCCGGCGCTGCTCGGCGGAGGAGAGCACCGGGGCGGACGGCCACGGCGCCTCCGGGTCCTGCGCGGTGCGCAGGCCCAGCGAGCGGGCGGCCAGCAGGGCGACCCGCTGGTGGCCCTCGGGGGACAGGTGCAGCCGGTCCTCGCTCCACGCGCGGCGGTCCTGGACGGCCCGCAGCGACCACAGGTCGGCCACCGTGCAGCCGTGCCGGTCGGCGACCGCCCGCATGTGGCCGTTGTAGGTGGCGATCTTGCCGCGCAGGTGCTTGAGCAGCGGCACGCCGCGGGTGTCGAAGCCCGTGCAGATCAGCACCGTGCCCGCCGAGTCGGCGAGTTGGGCGACGGCGGCCTCGAACCGCTCGGCGACCTCGTCGGGGTCGCTGCCGGGCCGCAGGATGTCGTTGCCGCCGGCGCAGAAGGTCACCAGGTCCGGCTGGATGCGGCGGACCTGCGGCACCTGCTCGGCCACGACCTGGTCCAGCAGCCGGCCGCGCACCGCGAGGTTCGCGTACCGGAACCCGCCCGGCGGCCGGTCCGCGGCGAGCAGCACCGCCAGCCGGTCGGCCCAGCCGGCGAAGGCGCCGTCGGCCGCGGGGTCGTTCAGCCCCTCGGTGAAGCTGTCCCCGAGGGCGACGTACGAATTGAGGTCAAGGGTCTCCTGGAGGTTCGGCATGAAAGAGATAGTTCACCTTCTGAAGTGACCTACGCCACCGTAGGTGGCCGGTGGCGGTACGTGAGATCGGCCACGTGTTCTGGTGCGCGCCCTCGTGCGCCGGGGACGCGCGGGCGGACGCGCCGGGTGCGCGGGGGAGTTGCGCCGTCCGGTCGGCCGGCCCGGGTGTGCGAACGGTCCCGCCGGGGCAGCCGCCCTCTGGGCCGCGAGGCGCCGGTGCCGGCCGTCACCCGCGCCCCGTTCCCGACGGCCCGCGTCCGGTCCCAGTCCCGTCCCGAGCACGTTCCCGATGGCGGAGGTCGCCGCATGCCCACCCGATTCCCGGAGCGCACCGCGAGGCCGCGGCGCTACCTCATGTGCCGTCCGACGTACTTCACCGTGGAGTACGCGATCAACCCGTGGATGGACCCCTCGCAGCCGACCGACACCACGCTCGCCGTCCGCCAGTGGGAGCGGCTGCGCGCGCTGTACGAGGAGCTCGGCCACACCGTCGAGCTGATCGACCCGGTGCCCGGCCTGCCGGACATGGTGTACACGGCCAACGGCGCCACCGTGCTCGACGGCCGGGTCCTGGTCGCGACCTTCCGGCACGCCGAGCGGGCCGCCGAGTCCGAGGCCCACGAGTCCTGGTTCCGGGCCGGCGGCTACCGGGAGGTGCGGCGGGCCGCGCACGTCAACGAGGGCGAGGGGGACCACCTGCTGGTCGGCCGCCGGGTGCTGGCGGGCTCCGGCTTCCGCACCGATCCGGCCGCGCACGCCGAGACGCGGGACGTCTTCGGCCTCCAGGTGCTCAGCCTGGACCTGGTGGACCCGCGCTTCTACCACCTGGACACCGCGCTGGCCGTGCTCGCCGACGACCAGATCATGTACTACCCGGAGGCGTTCACCCCGGACAGCCAGGCGCTGTTGCGCAGCCTCTACCCGGACGCCGTCCTCGCCGAGCGGGAGGACGCCGAGGTGTTCGGCCTGAACGCGGTCTCCGACGGCCGGCGGGTGCTGCTCCCGGAGGCCGCGAAGTCCCTGGCCGCCCAACTGGCCGACGCCGGCTACGAGCCGATACCGGTCGACCTCTCCGAGCTCTTCAAGGGCGGCGGCGGCCCGAAGTGCTGCACGCTGGAGCTCCGACCCTCCTGACACCGCCCGGCGGGCGGGTGCCGGCCGTCACCCGCCCGCCGTCACCAGGACGACCTCCAGGGTGCGGGGGCCGTGCACGCCCTCGACGCGGCTGAGTTCGATGTCGCTGGTGGCGGAGGGCCCGGAGATCCAGGTCTGCGGGCGGACGGGGTCGAGGCGGGGGAGGGCCAGCGGGACGGAGGCGACCACCTGCTCGGGGGCCCGGACCACGCAGACGTGGTGGTCGGGGACGAGCGTGAGCAGGCGGCGGCCCTGGGCCGGCCCGGCGTCCAGGACGAGGGTGCCGGTCTCGGCGATCGCCAGGGCGCAGCCGGTGAGCACGCTGTCCACGGTCTCCAGCCGGGCGGCGGTGAGCGGGCCCTCGGGGCCGTCGTCCGGGAGCGCGCGGGCGCGGGTGACGCCGAGCCAGTCGGGCGGCAGGCCCGGCGGGACGGCCACCGTGCGGGTACCGCGGGCCTCGAACAGGGCGGCGAGCAGCAGCGGCAGCCGGTCGGCGGTGCAGCGGTGGACCAGGGCGCGGTAGTCGGCGAGGTTGTGCTGCAGCAGGTCGAGCAGCGCGTCGGGGTCGTCGGCGGGGACGTGGCTGCGCAGGTAGTCGCGCGGTACGGGCGGCTGCTCCTCGGGTGCGCCGGAGCGCACCGCGGCCCGGATCCGGGCGAGGACCAGGTCGCGCGAGCCGCCGGCGGCGGGTGGCGGGCTCGTCATGTGCGGTTCCTCCGCCACCAGTCGCGGAACGGTTCGGGCGGGACGGCCGGCAGCTCGCGGGTGTCGGTCCAGGCCCGGCCGGGGCCGGGGAGGCGGCGCGGGTGGAGCCGGCGGGTGCGGGCGGCGGCCCGTTCGGCGGCCCGCAGCAGGGCGGGGCGGTCGAGCACGTAGCCGGCGGCGGCCATCGCGGCGCGCTCCAGCCGGTGGCCGCGCTGCCCGGCGACCCGCTCGCGCAGGTGGACCAGCACCTCGGGGATGTCGATGGCCACCGGGCAGACCTCGTAGCAGGCCCCGCAGAGCGACGAGGCGTACGGCAGCGAGGCGTCCAACGGGGTTTTGGTGCCGCGCAGTTGGGGTGTGAGGACGGCGCCGATCGGCCCCGGGTAGACCGAGCCGTAGGCGTGTCCGCCGGCCCGTTCGTAGACGGGGCAGACGTTGAGGCAGGCCGAGCAGCGGATGCAGCGCAGGGTCTGGCGCCCGACCGGGTCGGCGAGCGCGTCGGTGCGGCCGTTGTCGAGCAGGACGAGGTGGAACTCCTCGGGCCCGTCGCCGCCCGGGCCGTCGGCGTGGGTGCCGGTCCACAGCGAGGTGTAGGGGTTCATCCGCTCGGCGGTGGCGGAGCGGGGCAGCAGTTGCAGGAAGATCTCCAGGTCCCGCCAGTCGGGCAGGACCTTCTCGATGCCGACCACCGAGATCAGGGTGCGCGGGAGGGTCAGGCACATCCGCCCGTTGCCCTCGGACTCGACGACCACCAGGGTGCCGGTCTCGGCGATCATGAAGTTGGCGCCGGAGACCGCGACCCGGGCCCGCAGGAACTTCTCCCGCAGGTGCAGCCGGGCGGCCTCGGCGAGTGCGGCGGGTTCGTCGGTGAGCCCGTCGGGGGCCGGGCGGCCCCAGTCGGCCATCCGCCGGGCGAAGATCTCCCGGATCTCGCCGCGGTTGCGGTGGATCGCCGGGACGAGCAGGTGCGAGGGGCGGTCGTCGCCCAACTGGACGATCAGCTCGGCGAGATCGGTCTCGTAGGCGCGGATGCCGGCCTCGGCGAGCGCCTCGTTGAGCCCGATCTCCTGGGTGGCCATGGACTTGACCTTGACCACCTCCCGCTCGCCGGTGGCCCGGACCAGGGTGGTGACGATCCGGTTGGCCTCGGCGGCGTCGGCGGCCCAGTGCACGGTGCCGCCGGCGGCGGTCACCCGCTCCTCCAACCGGAGGAGGTGGCGGTCGAGTTCGCGCAGGGTGCGGTCCTTGACGGCCTTGGCGGCGGCGCGCAGCTCGGCCCAGTCGGCGAGTTCGGCGACGGCGCGGGCCCGCTTCTCCCGGATGGTGCGGGTGGCGTGCCGCAGGTTGGCGCGCAGCCGCTCGTCCCGCACGGCGACGGCGGCGGCCCGCGGGAAGGGCGGCATGCCCAGGAAGGTTCCGCTCACGCCTCCGCCCGCCAGGGCTCGGCCTCGGTGCTGGCGAGGATCTCGGCGAGGTGCAGCGTCCGCAGCGGCGCGCCCCGGCGGCGCAGCGTGCCGTCGAGGTGCAGCAGGCAGGAGTTGTCGCCGCCGCACAGCACCTCGGCGCCGGTGGCCAGGGCGTTGGCGGTCTTGTCGGCGGCCATCGCGGCCGAGACCGCCGGGTTCTTGACGGCGAAGGTGCCGCCGAAGCCGCAGCACTCCTCGGCCTCGGGCAGGTCGACCAACTCCAGGCCGCGCACGGCGCGCAGCAGCCGCAGCGGGCGGTCGCCGAGGCCGAGCAGCCGCAGCCCGTGGCAGGAGGGGTGGTAGGCGACCGTGTGCGGGAACCACGCGCCGACGTCCTCGACGCCCAGCACGTCGGTGAGGAACTCGGCCAGCTCGCGCACCCGGGGCGTCAACTCGGCGACGTCCGCGGCGAGTGCGCCGCCCGCGCGGGCGGCGATCCGGGGGTGGGCGTCGCGCACCATGGCCACGCAGGAGCCGGACGGCGCCACCACGTGGTCGTAGCCGGCGAAGGCCCGGACGGTGCGGCGGACCAGCGGCTCGCAGGCCTTCCGGTACCCGCTGTTGTACTGCGGCTGGCCGCAACAGCTCTGCGCGGCCGGGAAGTCGACCTCGACGCCGAGGCGTTCCAGCAGCCGGACGGTGGCGATCGCGGTGGACGGCAGCAGCGCGTCGTTGACACAGGTGGCGAACAACGCGACGCGCAACGGTCCTCCCGTGCCTCGGTCCGGTGGTGGTATCGGTGCCGGTCGGCGTCGATCCGTGTCGGTGTCGGTCGGTGTCGACGGGGCCGGCCCGCCGGTGATCGTACCGAGCGGGGGGCCGGGGCGGCAGGGCACCACGCCGGGCGCGCCGCCCCCCCCCCCCCGGGGGCGGGGGGGGGGGCCGGCGGGGGGGGCCCCCCCCGGGGGGGGCCCCGGGGGGGGGGGGGGGGGGCCGGGCCCCCCCGGGGGGGGCCCCCCCCCCGCCCGGGGGGGGGGGGGGGCGCCCCCGGCCGGAGGTCCCGCCCCGGGGCGGGACCTCCGGGGTCAGGCGTCCTGGCCGAGCCAGAGGTCCGGGCCGAACACCTCGTAGTGGATGTCGGCGGCCGGGACGCCCGCCGTGAGGAGCTGGCCGCGGACGGCGCGCAGGAAGGGCAGCGGGCCGCAGAGGTAGGCGGTGGTGCCCGCCGGGACCTCGACCGTCGACAGGTCGACCAGACCGGTGCGCTCGGCCGGCCAGTCGCCGAGCGGCCGCTCGTAGAAGACGTGCGAGGCGGCGTTCGCCAGCTTGCCGGTCAGCTGGTTGAGGTCGGCGCGGAAGGCGTGCGACAGCTGGTCGCGGTCGCCGTGCACGGTGACGACCCGGCGGGTCGAGCCGGTGGCGGCGAGCTTCGCCAGCATCGCGGTCATCGGGGTGTTGCCGATGCCGGCCGAGGCGAGCAGCACCGGGCCGTCGCCCTCGGCGAGCGCGACGTCGCCGAACGGCGGGGCGAGGTCGAGGACGTCGCCGGCGCGCACGGTCTCGTGCAGGTGGTTGGAGACCTCGCCCGCGGGGCCGCCCGCGACCTCGGCGGTGGCGCGCTTCACGCTGAACTGGAGCGCGCCGTCCGGGGCGCCGGAGAGGCTGTACTGGCGGATCTGGTGGGCGCCGTCCGGGAGTTCGGCGCGCACCGAGACGTACTGGCCGGGCGCGGCCGGCGGCAGCGGCTTGCCGTCGGCCGGGCGGACCAGGTAGGTGGTGACGTCGTCGGTCTCCTGGTAGCGGGCGACCACGGTGTAGGGGCGCCACAGGTCGGCCGGGTCGGTGCTCTGGGCGGCGGCGGACTCCGCGCGCAGCCGGTCCTCGATGGCGATCAGCGCGTTGGCCATCAGCCAGTAGACCTCGTCCCAGGCGGCGGCGACCTCGGGGGTGACGGCCTCGCCGAGCACCTCGACGATGGCGGCGAACAGGTGCTCGTGGACGATCCGGTACTGGTCGTTGCTGATGCCGACCGAGACGTGCTTGTGGGCGATGCGGGCGAGCAGGGCGTCCGGACGGCTGTCCGGGGCGGCGATCAGTGCGGTCGCGAAGGCGGCTATCGAGCCTGCGAGCGCCTGCCGCTGGCTGCCGTTGGCCTGGTTGCCGCGGTTGAACAGGTCGCGCAGCAGCTCCGGGTGGGCGGCGAACATCTTCTCGTAGAAGAGCGGCGTGATGTCGCCGATCGCACCGCCCACGACGGGCAGGGTGGCTTCGACGACCTCGGCGGACTTGGCGGACAGCATGGGATGCGCTCCAAATTGGTATCTGAGAGTCGTATTTTCGGCCGTGCGGATGCCCGGGCCGGCGTGGGGAGGTGCGGTACTGCGGGCCGTGCGGACCTGCGGGTGGTACGGAACTGCGGGTGGTACGGAACTGCGGGTGGTGCGTCGAGGAGTGCCGGAGCGTGTCAGCCGGTGGGGCCGGCGGCGGTTCCGGGTCTCGGGGTGAGGCCCGGTCCCAGGGTGAGGTCGAGCAGGACGGGCCCGGTCGGCGCGGTCACCAGGGCGCCGACCGAGAGCGGGTCGAGGGTGGCGAAGAACGCCTCCTGCGCGGTGCGCAGTGCTCCCCGCAGCCGGCACGCCGACCGCAGCGGGCACGGCGGGTCGTCCTCGCAGCCGACCACGTCACCCACCCCTTCCAGCTCGCGCAGCAGGACTCCGAGCGAGCCGGTGCGGCCGGCCGCGGTGAGGGACAGGCCCCCGCCGTGGCCGCGCCGTGCCGTCACCACGCCCAGGTGCTGCAGCCGGCTGACCACCTTGGCGGCGTGGGTGTACGGCACGCCGACCGCCTCGGCCACCTCGCGGGTGGTCGGGTTGGCCTCCTCGTCGAGGACGGCCAGCCGCATGGCGATGCGGAGGGCGATGTCGGTGCTCTTGGTCAGCCTCACGTTCGAAAAGCTATCGAATACGACTCCAAAACTCCAATTTCCTGCACGGGTCACCCGCCGGAGCCGAACCGTTACCCGTCGGCGGGTGTCGCAGGCCGTCCAGCGGGAATGTCAACTGCTCCACCGGCCAAGCTCGTTCGCCAGAAGGCGAGCCGGGAAATGGGGGAATCGTGGACAGTGGCAACCTGCCTCCACCTCCGTCACAGGGGCCACCGCCGTCTCCGCCGCCGCGGCCCTCCACCCCGCCACCGGGGTATCCGCCGCCGGCCCCGATCCCGCTCGGACCGGTCCGGCCCCTGCCGCAGGACGCGCAGGTCCACCCGGTCCACCCGGTCCCGCCGCCGACCGCCGGGTCCGCCGTGCCGCCCCCGGCCGGGGAGCCGCCCGCCGGGCCGGCCGTGCCGGCGACGCCGGAGAACCTGCGCCGGCAGGCCGGCCCGCTCCCCGGCGACGCCACCCGCTACCTGTGCGCCGCCGCCTGGCTGGACCGGCGCTTCCGCGCGCGGCTGATCGAGGAACTCGTCGAGCACTCCTTCCGCGTCCCCGCCCCCTCGCCCGGCACCGACCTGGTCCGGGTGCTGCACGAGGCCCTCACCGCCCGCCGCTGGGAGGCCGGGACCGGCGCGCTCTGCCTGCTCGTCCTCGTCCTCGGCTCCCCGTTCTTCGGGGTGCCCACCGCCGTGCTGGCCCTCACGGTGGTCGCCCTGCTGGGACTCTTCAGCGGCGGCGGCACGGGCCGGCTGGACCATCGCCTCGGCCTGGAGGTCGAGCGGCTGGAGGTCGAGCGCCAGGAGGCCGCCCGGCGTGTTCCCCGGGGCCAGGCACGGGGCGCGAGCGGCGCCGGCCTCGCGCGGCGGCTGCTGGCGGCGGCCGGCGTGCTGCTGGCCGCCCGCCTCGTCCTGCTGGGCCACGACGAGTTCCGGATCTGGCGGGACTACGACTACCTCCCCGGACTGTCGGAGCTCACCGGGGACGGGACCGGGTTCTTCGACCCGCGCTACTTCTGGTACCTGCTGCGCGACCAGGGCGTCTCCGCCCTCCTGGTGCTCGTGCTGCTGTGGCTGGTCACCGCCGCGCTCCGCTACCGGATCCGGGTCCGCCTCGCGGCCTTCGCCGACCCGGACCCGGACGCCGTCCCGCCACCGGAGCCCCAGGGGGTCCGGACGGCCTGGCTGTACGAGCGGCTGCGCGAGCAGCAGGGCGGACCGGAGCTGCTCTACCGCCGGGAGGCGCCGCTGGTCGGCCTCGGCGTGCCCGGGAACAGCTGGCGGATGACCTTCGAACTGCGCCCCTCCGCCGCCCGGACGGCCGACGGCCGGGCCCCCGCCCCGATCGACGCCGCCACCCTCTACCGCGCCGTCGCCACCCGGGTCCGTGCGCTCGCGCACGACCCGGCCTACCCGGAGGACCCCCTGCGCGGACTCACCGTCACCGACCGGGTGTTCCGGCCCAGCCTGCGCCACGACGACCCGGACAGCTGGCTGGGCGCGATGTCCGGCCGGGACGGCGGGCAGGTCCTGCTCGAACCCGCCTGGGCGGACCTGCTGAGCCGCGCCGGGCACGAGCGGCTGCGCCACTACCTGGCGATCCGGGTGGGCTCCTGGCACGAGGAGGTGGTGGTCACCGTCCTGGTCCGGGCCACGACCCGCGGCGGGCTGCTCTACCTGGAGTGGCTGCCCTACGCGCTGGGGCCGGTGGCGCAGGCCTACCACGTGATCGACCTGCTCGGTCACCGCTCCGACCGGGAACACCTGTGGAACGCGCTCGGCTGGTCCGCGCGCTCCCTGGTGGGCGACGTCGGGATCGCGGTGGGCCAGCTCCGGGAGGTCCGGGCGTCGAGCCGGCGCGCGGCCCGGCTCGCCGCCCGCTACCGACACCTGGTCCGGTCCGGCTACGCGGTCGACTACGCGCCCCGGCTGAGCGTGCGCGAGCTCGGGGCGTCGGACGAGTTCCAGAACATCTTCCAGGCGCACGACGTGCAGCGCTTCCTCAACACCGTCACCCAGCGGGTGTTCAGCGCGGTCGGCGACGAACTGCGGGCGCGCGGCTACGACAGCGGCGCCTTCGAGAAGCAGGCCCAGAGCATCACCAACGTGAACAACGGCGGTGTCCAGGTGGTCGGCTCCACCGTGCACGGACCGGTCGCCGGCGGAGCCGGATCCCATGTCAACCTGGCGGAAGGAAAGGGAACATGACCGAACCGCCGCAGGTGCCGCCGGGCGGCAACCGCAACGACGGCGGCGTCCAGGTGGTCGGCTCCACCGTGCACGGCCACGTGGCCGGCGGCCGGGGCGCCACCGTCTCGATCGGCGCCGACGCCGCCGGGGCCGCGGGCCCGGGCGGCCCCGAGGGGCTGCGGACGGCGGCCGGGGCGCTGCGCACCGCGCTCGCCCGGCTGCGCGCCGAACAGCCGGGCGCCGTACCGGAGGCGGACGCCGAGGACGCCGACGCCGCACTCGCCCAGATCCTCGACGAGACGGCCCTCGACGAGCCCCGCGAGGGGCCGCTGCGCCGCCGGGTCCGCACGGTGGCCGACGCGCTGCGCGCGGTCGCGGTGCTGGCCGCGGCGGTGAGCGGCCTGGAGGCAGCCTTCGCGGCGCTGTTCGGGCAGAGCTGAGGCCCCGGCCGGCCGTCGTCGCCCGGGTTACGGTTACCATGCGCACCAAGGCGTTCCGCCAGTGGAGTTGGCGCGGGCGGAGCGCCGGCGGGGCGCGAACGGTACGGCAACGGGGATCGGGAAGTGGGGCGGCGATGACACGCGCTGACTGGGTGTCGGGCGAGCGGGGCGACGACGGCTGGACGGGGGTCGATCTGCGGATGGACGTCCCGCACTCGGCACGGGTGTACGACTACCTCATCGGCGGCAAGACCAACTTCGAGCCGGACCGGGCCGCCGCGCACGCCTCCGTGAAGGCCTGGCCGGCCCTGCCGACCTCGATGCGGAGCACCCGCAGCTTCATGGAGCGGGCGGTCCGCCGGCTCGCCGAACAGCACGGTGTGCGGCAGTTCCTGGACATCGGCGCGGGCATACCCACCTCGCCGAACGTGCACGAGATCGCCCAGGAGGTGGCGCCGGAGTCGCGCGTGGTGTACGTCGACAACGACCCGATCGTGCTGACCCACGCCCGCGCGCTGATGTCCAGCCGGCCCGAGGGCCGCACCGCCTACCTGGACGCCGACCTGCGGGACGTCGACGCGATCCTGGACTCGCCGCGGCTGCGCGACGTCCTGGACCTCTCCCGGCCGGTGGCGCTCTCGCTGATCGCGATCGTGCACTTCGTCCTCGACGAGGACGACCCGCAGGGCATCGTCCGGCGCCTGATGGAGCGTCTGGCGCCGGGCAGTTTCCTGGCGCTGACCGTCTTCACCGGCGACACCGACCCGGTCGGCGTCGGCGGCGTGGGCCGCGAGTACAACGCCCGGGGCATCCCGCTGCAGATCCGCGACCGGGCCGAGACGCTCGCCTTCTTCGACGGCTACGAGCTTCTGGACCCGGGCGTCACCCTGGTCCACCACTGGCACCCGGAGCCCGGCGCCGCGCCGGTCCGCGACGAGAACATCGCGATGTACGGCGGGGTGGCCGTCAAGCGCTGACCCGCCCGGCCGGTCACCGCCGCTCCCGTCCCCGCCCCCGTCCCCGTCCCGCCCCCGTCCCGGTGTTCAGGCCGTCCGCGCCTCGCCGGTGATCTCGGCCATGAGCGCGTCGTAGCGCTGGAAGAACCGGGGGCCGGGTTCGGGGGCGTCCTGCGCGGCGCGGCGCAGCAGGCGCCAGCAGTCGGCGGCGAGCGCGCGGGCCTCGGCGCCGGGCCAGGGCCGGGGGAGGAGTTCGGGCGGCAGCAGCGGGTCCGGCGCGGTCGCGCGGGTGAACTCGGCGGCCAGTTCCACGGCGATCGCGAGCTGTTCGACCCGCGTGGGCGCGCCGCCCGGGGCCGCGGCGGTCAGCCGGGCGAGGCGGTCGGCGGCGAGGGCGGCCAGCCGGCGGTGGCCCTCGGCCAGGTCGTCGAGCGGCCAGAGGCGGCGGGCCACGGCGAGCGGGTCGTCCTCGCCGCCGACGCGCAGATCGGTGCTGGTGAGCAGGGTGACGCAGTCCCGGACGCCGAGGCGGTCCAGCTCGGCCTCGACGTAGGGCTCCCAGCCGTTGGCGCTGACGTAGACCCCGCCCTGGACGGCCGCGCCGCCGAGCCGGACCAGGGTCTCCCGCAGGGCGTCCCGCGCGGCGCGGGCGGATTCGGGCACGGCGAAGGCGACGAGGTGCCAGCGGCCGTCCCACGGGGCGAGCCCGGCGTCCTGGGCGTACATGTGGCGGACGAACTCGACCTCGGGTTCCGCGGTCCGCCGGGCGTGATCGGTCTCGCGCAGCACCGCGCGCCGGCCGCGCCCCTCCTGGACGAGCAGGCCGTCGGCGGCCATCCGCTTGATGCACAGGCGCACCTGCTGGTCGGTCATCCCGAGCTCGCCCGCGACCCCGTACAGCTCACCGGCGTCGATGGTGCCGTCCGCCCGGACCATGCCCTCCACCAGGGTCCGGGTGGGCACCTCGGCCCGTCCCTCCTCGGCCATCGTCGCCGCTCCTCTCGCCCGTCGCCTCGCGGATCTCCCGCCGATGAGTGTAGTACTCCCGAAACTATCGAGATGGATACGATCGTTTTGAGAGTAATAGAAATGCGCTCTCCGAGTGCGACCGCACCGTCGACATCGCCGACACCGGGGACGGGTCGACGCGGGGCCCGTTCGTCGCGGTGGCCGCGCCGCGCCCGGTGTACGCGGACGGCTGTCTCGGCGGCCCGCGGCGCTCTGTGGCCGCTGTGGCGCCGGTGCCGGGACGGCACTGAAGGTTCGAACAGGGACCAACTGACCAGAATTGAACGGTTGGCAACAATCCCGCTCATCTCCTGACGCTTCGTCAATCAGGCTTCTACGCTTCGGGCGACCCGGCGGTCCCCCCGGGTCGCCCGCAAGCGACCGCGCACCGCCCGGTGAACCGACCGACGAACCGACCGACGAACCGACGAGTCTGGAGACCCCGTGACCACACGCCCCTCCCCGCGCCGCTCCTGGACGGCCGTGGCCGCCGTCGGCGCCGCCACGGCCGCCCTGCTCGCCCAGCCCGGCACGGCCGCCGCCGGCACCGCGGGCGCGAGCGCGGCACCGCCGCCGGCGGTCACGGCGACCGTCGCCGTCGCGCCCTACCCGGCGGGCGTCGCGCTCGCGCCGGACGGCGGGCGGGCCTATGTGACCAGCCAGAGCGAGGGCACGGTGACGGTGCTGTCCACCGCCACCGGCACGGTCACCGGGACCTTCACCGCCGGTACCGGCTCCTACGCGGTCGCCGTCGCGCCCAACGGCGCCCGCGCCTACCTCACCCACCACCTGACCGGCACGGTCAGCGTGGTGGACACCGCGACCAACGCCGTCGCCGCCACCGTCCCGGTCGGCGCGGGCGCCTTCGGCGTGGCGGTCGCCCCCGACGGCGCCCGCGCGTACGTGACCAACGCGGCGGCCGGCACGGTCAGCGTGCTCGACACCGCGACCAACACGGTCGCCGCCACCGTCCCGGTCGGCGCCGAGCCGCACGGGGTGGCGGTCGCGCCCGACGGCGCCCATGTCTACGTCGCCGCCTCCGGCGCCCAGCGGGTCGACGTGATCGACACCGCCACCGCCGCCGTGAGTTCCTCGATACCCGTCGGCCACGGCGTGTTCGGGCTCGCCCTGACCCCCGACGGCTCCGAGCTCTGGACCGGCAACGGCGGCGACTCCACGGTCAGCGCGCTGGAGGTCGCGACCGGCAAGGTCGCCGACACCGTCGAGGTCGGCGCCAACCCGTACGCCGTCGCCGTCGCCCCCGACGGCCAGTCCGTCTACGCGAGCAACTACGCCGACAACACGCTCAGCGTGCTCGACGCCGCGAGCGGCGCCGTCACCGCCACCGTCCCGGTCGGGGCGAGCCCGTTCACCCTGGCGGTGACGCCCGACAGTCGGCGCGGCTACCTGGCCGACTTCGATGGCGGCGCGGTCAGCGTCCTCGACTTCCCGCTGCCGGTGCCGGCCGTCACCGGGATCAGCCCGGCGAGCGGCCCGCAGGCCGGCGGCACGGTCGTCACCGTCACCGGCACCGACCTGGCCGGCGCGACCGCCGTGAGCTTCGGCGCCGCCGGGAACGCCGCGTCCTTCTCCTGCACCGCGACCTCGTGCACCGCGACCGCGCCGGCCGCGGCCGCCGCCGGGACGGTCGACGTGCGGGTCACCACGCCCGGCGGCACCAGCGCCGTCTCGGCCGCCGACCGGTTCGGCTACCAGGCGCCGACCGCCGACCTCGCCGTCGCGCTCGCCGCCTCCCCGGTGTCCAGCCTGTTCGGCGGACGGGTCGACTACACGCTCACCGTCACCAACCAGGGCCCCGACGCGGCCGCCGCCGTCACCGTCGGGGCCGCGCTGCCGACCGGGCTCGTCGCGACCAGCACGGACTGCACGGTCGCCGGCGGGCAGCTGACCTGCGCGCTCACCACGCCGCTGGCCGTCGGTGCGAGCGTCACCCGCCACCTCACCGTGCAGGTGAGCCAGCTCCTCAACCTCGGCCGGACCTTCACCGTCACCACCGCCCGGACGGCCGGGACCCCGGCCGACCCGGTGGCCGCCAACGACGCGGCGAGCCGGACCTGCCGGGTCGCGCTGCTGGCGATCACCTGCAGCTGAGCCGGAACCCGCCGGAGCCGCAGGGCCCGACCCCGGGGCGAGGAGTCCCGGGGTCGGGCCCGTCCCGCGCGTCAGTCCCCGGCCGGGGCGTCCGGCGCGTGCGGCGCGTCCGCCGGGGCCCGGCGGGCCGCCTTGGCCCGGTACTTGAGGCCGAGCAGCGCCCCCGGCACCCCGCGCGGCACCAGCCAGGAGACGTCCTCGCGGTCGACCGCGTCGAAGCGGTACTTGTACGGCTCGGTGCCGCGCAGGAAGTCGAAGGTGGTGAGCCCCTGGCCGGCGGCGGCCCGGATCGCCTCGGCGATCACCGCCGTGCCGAGCCGCAGCGGCGCCCAGGCCACGTCCCAGCCGATCTGGTAGTAGGCGAAGGTGTCGCGCCACTGGAAGCCGTAGAGCACGCCGACCACCTCGCCCGCCCGCTCCGCGACCAGGAACGCGGGGCCCTCGCCGCGGCCGGTGTCGGCGGCCCGCTCGATCACCCGCAGGTGCAGCGGCGCGCGGGCCTCGTCGAAGGTGGTGGGCCGGCCGAGCGCGGCCCGGCGCACCCGGTGCAGCCGGACGGCGGTGTGCAGCAGCTCGAAGCGCTCCGGGAGTTCGGACAGCGCCAGGGCGGGCGGCACCCAGCGGAAGGTGATGCCCTCGGCGGCCAGCTTGCGGCCGTAGCGGCGCAGGTTGGCCCGGAACTGCCGAGAGCCCAGCGCGTCCGGCCCGGCCGTCAGATCGGCGCGCGGGCAGGGGGTGCGGCCGATCTCCACGGCGCCGGTCGGCAGCAGGCCGGCCTGGTCCGGATCGAGGTCGGCGAGCAGCAGGGTGGTCCGCCGCCCGCGCCGGGCCAGCCAGTCGGCGACCTCGGCGCGGCGGTGCGCGGCGACGACGAAGCCGCAGTGGTCGGCGGCGCCCGGTCCGGAGCCCAGCACGGTCAGGCAGGGGACGGGCAGCGGCGCGCGCGGGTGGAGGCGCTGGACGGTGCGCAGCAGCGGGACGACGGCGTCGACCCGCCCGTCCCCGTCCCGCCACACCACGATCTCGCCCTCGTTCCCGGACGAGGCCGGGTCCGCCCCCAGCGTCTCCCACCAGGCGAGCGCCCAGTCGGGCGTGGTGAACCAGGAGCCGCCCGGTTCGCCCGCCGCCAGCTCGCGCCAGCCGTCGACCACCTCCGCCGGCAGGGCGGCCGTCCGGTACCGGACCGGTAGCGCGCCCGCACCGGCCGGTGCCGGAACGGCCGGCCTCGAACCCGCGGACCTCGGATGCGCCGTTGCCACGTCTGCTGCCCCCCAAGGCCTCTCCCGCCCCGGAGCGCCGCCGGTCGGCGGCCGGTCGCGGGCCGGTCCGTATTCTCCCGGATTCGGACCCGCCGGTGGCGCGGTTCGGGGCAACCGGGCCCCTTTTCGGCCGCCTCCTCGCGCGCCTTCTCGGCCGCCGCCGGTTCGCCGCCCGGGCGCCTCCGGTCCGCGCACGAGGCGCGTCCCGTCCGTCCGGTCGGAGCGCACCCCCGATCTCCGTACACCCTCCTGCCCGCCACCGACTCTGCCGCGGTGGAGGACGGACGTCCTCGATCCTCCGCGCAGGGCTCGGCGGCTCCGCGCGGGCGGTTCCGGCCCGGCCGCGCCGGAACCGCCCCGGTCGGCCGCCCCGTCAGGCTCCGCCGCGCAGGCGGTGCACGGCCGGGTGGAGCCCGGAGAGAATGGTGTCGAACCGGTCCCGGCCGGTGGTGGAGTTGACCCGCAGCCGGCTGATCCGCAGCGGGTGCGGCGGCAGCAGCCGGTCGTGCCGGTGGTCGAAGAGGAAGCCGGCCCGGTAGCCGAGGCGCCGCAACTCGGCCTCGGCGCGCGGGTCGAGGTTGCCGTTGGGGTAGGCGAAGGCGGTGGGCGCCTGCCCGAGCCAGCCGGTGAGCGCCTCGTGCGCGCCGGCGACCTCGGACCGGACGGTGTCGTCCTCGCACCGGTCGAGGCACGGGTGGCCGGCGGTGTGGTTGCCGACCGCGACGCCGCCGCGGACGAGCGCCCGCAGGTCGTCCGGGGTGAGCTGCTCCTGGCGCGGTGCGCGGATCCCGGCGCTCTCCCGCAGTTCGGCCAGGGCGGTGCGGCGGTCCCGGTCGGCCAGGGTCTTCATCCGGCGGACCACCCCGCCCGGCGGGCAGTCGGCCAGGGCGCGGGCGGTGCCGCCGTGCGCGGCGAGGAAGGCCGCCTCGCTCCACCAGAACGGCTGGTCGCCGCCGATGAGGTCGGTGACCACGAAGGCGGCGGCCGGAATGCCGAGCCGGGTCAGTACGGGCAGGCCCTCGGTGAGCACCGTGCGGTCGCCGTCGTCGAAGGTCACCAGCACGCTGCGCGGCGGCAGCGGCCGGCCGTCGTGCACCGCCTGCTCGACGTCGGCGGGTGAGACCGGGCGGGCGTGGCGGACCAGGCGCTCCATCTGGAGGGCGAACACCCGGGGATCGTCCACCCCGTGGTAGGCGAGGACGGCCAGCCGCCGGCGGGCCGCGAGCCGGAACAGCGGCTGGAGCGGCGAGTTGCGCAGCAGGGCGTCGACGGTGGCCCGTCGTCCGGCGAGCCGCGCGCGCGGCGGGCGGGCGCCCGGCGCGTCGGCCGTGGTCGTCGTGGTGGTCGTGCCGGCGGCCGCGGCGGTGCTCGCCTCGACCGCGGAGCTCGCGGCCGTGGTCGTCGCGGCGGCCGTGGCCGTGGTGGTTCCGGCGGTCGTTGCGGTGCGCGGGCCGTCGGCGGCCCCGGTCGAATGCGCGGTTCCCTCGGGCATGGACGCGCTCCCCCCTTCCTCCCCGTGCGATGGTGCGCTGGCGGGGGTGGAGCACGCTGCACCGGCAGACCCGGCCGCTCGGCGCACGCCTGCTGGGTGGGCGGCCCGCCCCGCTCCACGAATCCCCAAGATAGAGCAAAAACCCATGCTCCGAACCGGGTTGAGGGCTGCAAAAGGGTTTCGACGGGAGGTTGGCGCATTTGCCGACGGGCCGGTGACCTGAGCGACAGCTGTGAGCATCCTGAGTGATGGCTGGTGGGAGCGGGGGCGGGTGCGACGCGAGGGGGCGGCGCCGGCCACCGGTTGCGGACCCGGTGGCCGGCCCGGGCCGGGGCGCGCGAGGCCCCGGCCCGTCAGGTCCCCGTCCTCGGACGGGGGATCAGAACGGGCCGGTACAGCTGGTCACCTGGGCGGCCGCATTCAGGGCGGGGCCCGCGGTGGCGCAGACCATCTTGAGGTCCTCGGTGACCACGCGGGGCGTGACCGCCTTGGCGAAGCCCTGGGCGTAGGTGGTCGCCGAGGCGGCGGTCACCCACGGACTGCCCCAGGCGTGCTGGGTGCGCACCTCGACCTTGACGATCGTCAACTGACCCGGGTCGGCGTTGACCTGGGCGACGCCGACGACGCCCGCGCCGTCGGTCTCGTGCCAGACGCAGGGCTGGTTCAGGACCGTCGCGCACGCGGTGGTACCGGTCGTCACGGCCGCGGCCGGAAGGGCCATGGCCGCCGTTATCCCTGCCGCCGCCACCATCAGAGCTGCGATCCGAGCGCGCATGATGTCAACCTCCTTGGAATAAAAGGCAATTTGCCTTTCGAGGCGAGTCTTGCACAGAAATTTAAGGTTCCCCATGTGTGTCGCATCACACTGATGGTGACCTTTCAACTACATAAGGTAATCACGCCGGTGACATCGCGATTACGGTGAGGTGTCGGCCCGCCGACGCGCCGGTGCGGGTGTTCGCGGCCGGAGTGACGACGCGTCAGGCCGCAACTCGACGCCATCGGCGTGCCGTTCACTCGTCCGAGTGGCCTGCGGCCACCGGGTGGTTCGGACGGCTACGATCAGGCCGACCCAGGGAGGTGACCTGGATGACCACGGTCATCGTGCAGTTGCCCGACCCCCGCCCACCGGCCCCGGCCGACCGCCGCTTCGCCCGCCTGTCGCGGCCGCCCCGCGGCGCCCCGCCCACCCGTCCGGCCCTGCTGCACCTCGGGCCGGGCGACACGGCCGCGTTCGGGCGCGGCGAGCCCGGCCGCCCGCCCGCCGTGCCGATCCCCGACCCGGGCGTGTCGCGCCGCGCGGGCGAGATCACCGCCGCCGAGGACTACTGGCGGCTCTCCAACTTCAGCGCCACCGCCACCTACGTCGTCGAGAACCTCGAAGGCGCCGGCGAGCACGTCAAGGTCGCGCCGGGGCGGCTCGGCGCGCCCGTCCCGTTCGAGATCTCCCGGGTGCTGCTGCCCGCCCACGGCGAGCCGGTGGCGTTCAAGGTCTTCGCACCCCAACACGCCTATCTGGCCGGGGACTCCGCCGCGGCGGACGGCGAGCACACGGTCAGCCCGTTCGCCCTGGACCCGACCGCCAAGTACTTCCTCGTCCTGCTCGCGCTCTGCGAGCCGCGGCTGCGCTCGCCCTCGGCGGCGGTCGTGCCCGGCGCCACCGAGGTGGTGGAACGGCTGCGCGGCCTGCCGTCCTGCCGGGACCTCAGCCGCTCGGCGGTCAACTACCACATCGACTACCTGGTCGGCAGCAAGCTCCGGCTGCGCGACCCGGTGGAGCGGGCCGACCCGGGCGGCAAGCGGGAGGAACTCGTGGCCCTGGCCCTGCGGTTCGACCTCGTGCGGGAGGATCACCTGGCGCTGCTCCCGCCCCGGCGCGGCGGGTGATCCGGCGGTGGCAGCACGCGCGGCACGGCCGCACAAGGCCGGACCGCCGGACGGCGAGCCGGGGTTCGGGGTACCGCCCGGCTACCCCGTCGCGGGGTACCGGGTGGGCGAGCGGATCGGGGCGGGCGCCTGGGGCAGCGTCTACGCCGCCCGCCGCGACCCGCCGGGGGCCGGCGGCTGGACGCCCGGTGGCGGACCGTCCGGCGCCGGCCCGCACGAGGCCGCCGTCAAGATCCTCCACCCCGGCCGGCTCAGCCCCGGCCAGCGGGACACCATGCTCCAGCTCGCCCGCCGCGAGCTGCGGTTCAGCCGCCGCGCCGACCACCCCCACCTGATCCGCACCCTCGCCGTCGCCACCCTCGACGACCCGGCCCACCCCGGACTGGACGGCGCGCTCGCCCTGGTGATGGAGCGCGCCGCGCGCAGCCTCCAGGACCTCCTGGCCGCCGCCCGGCCGCCGCACCCCGTCCCGGACGCCGGCCGGATCCTCGCCGAGGTCGCCGCCGGGCTGCGCCACATGCACACCGCCGGCTGGGTGCACGGCGACCTCAAGCCCGCCAACGTCCTGCTGATGCCCGACGGCACCGCCAAGCTCGCCGACTTCGGCCTGACCGCCGAACTCGACGGCACCCACGCCTACGCCCCGCCGCTCGGCTCGCCCGACCACGTGCCGCCCGAGTGGTGGTCCCAGCGGACCGGCGCGCACGGCGTGGCGCTGCGCCCGAGCGCCGACCTGTGGGCCTTCGGCGTCCTCGCCCACCAGTTGCTGACCGGCGGCCTGCACCCGTTCCTCGGCGCCACCGCCCGCGCCCGCTCGCTCGCCGCCCTGGCGTACGCGCGCGGCAGTGCCCCGCTGCGCCTGGACGCCGCGCTGCCCGAGCGGTGGCGGCCGCTGGTCACCGCCTGCCTGGCGGCCGATCGTCGGCGGCGCGCGGACGTGGACCTCGCGGCGCTGCTGGCGGAGGCGCTCCGGACGGGCGCCGCCGTGCCGCCGACCGGTCCCGTCCCCGGCGCCGGACGGCCGTGGCGGGGCCGCCGGCGGGCCGGCGTGGCGGCGCTGCTCGCCGGGACGGCGGCCCTGCTCACCCTCACCGGCGCGCCGGAGCCGGCCGCGCCGACCGCGCCGACCGCCTCGGCCGGAGCGCCGCCGACGGTGGACGGCGCGGTGCGGCCCGGCGCGATCCGGCCCGGCGCCGACGTCCCCGTCGCGCTGCGCGGCCCGATCGACGACGCGGCCCGCCGCTGTCCCGAGCCCGAGGTCACCCCGGTGCTGCTGGCCGCGATGCTCAAGGCCGAGTCCGGCTTCGACCCGGCCGCCTCCCGCCCCGCCACCGGGGAGTTCGGCGTGGCGATGTGGACGCCCAGCGTCTTCAACGCCTGGGCGCAGGACGCCGACCACGACGGCGTCAAGAGCTATCTGGACCCCGACGACGCGATCGCCGCGATGGGCGGGTACGTCTGCTGGCTCGCCCAGCGCTTCAAGCAGCGCGGCTACGCCCCCGCCGAGCTGCCCGCCCTGGTGACGGCCGGCTACCGGACGAGCGACAAGACCGTCGCCGACGCCGGCGGGGTACCCGATCGGGTGAAACCGCACGTCACCGAGGTCCTCGGCTACCTCGCCGAGTACGGCGGGAGTACGGTGGCCGGGTCATGAGGTCGGCCACATCTGCGGCCCCTCCGGTGGCGTCGCCGCGGAACCCGTGCTTCCGGATGGGATGCTCGGCGGCATGTTCACCAAGCTCCGTCCAGTCGTCACGCAGTGGACCGTCGTCGTGCCCCTGCTGGCCTTCGCCGTCCTCGCCCTGACCTGGCACCGCGAACTCCCCGGGTGGGTGGTGGGCGTGGTGTCGCTGTTCCTGGCGGGCGCCGTGCTCGCCGCCGTGCACCACGCGGAGGTGATCGCCCACAAGGTGGGCGAGCCCTTCGGCTCCCTGGTGCTCGCGGTCGCGGTGACGGTGATCGAGGTCGCGCTGATCGTCACCCTGATGATCGACGGCGGCGACAAGTCGGCGACACTCGCCCGGGACACCGTGTTCGCCGCGGTGATGATCACCTGCAACGGCATCCTCGGCCTGTCCATCGTGGTGGCGGCCAGCAAGTACCGGGTGGCGGTCTTCAACGCGGAGGGGACGGGGGCCGCGCTGGCCTGCATCGGCACCCTCGCCACGCTGAGCCTGGTCCTGCCGACCTTCACCACCAGCTCGCCCGGACCGCAGTTCTCGCCCGCCCAGCTGGCCTTCGCGGCCGCCGCCTCGCTCGTGCTCTACGGCCTGTTCGTGGCCACCCTGGCCGTCCGCCACCGGGAGTACTTCCTGCCGGTCACCCCGGACGGCAAGGTGGTCGAGGAGGACGACCACGCCGAGCCGCCGACCCGCCGCGCCGCCGTCATCAGCCTGGCGCTGCTCGGTGTGGCCCTGGTCTCGGTGGTCGGCCTGGCCAAGGGCGTGTCGCCGACCATCGAGTCGGCGGTCCAGTCGGCGGGGCTGCCGAACTCGGTGGTCGGCGTCGTGATCGCCCTGCTCGTCCTGCTGCCGGAGACCATCGCCGCCCTGCGCGCGGCCAAGCGCAACCGGGTGCAGACCAGCCTCAACCTGGCGCTCGGCTCGGCGCTGGCGAGCATCGGCCTGACCATCCCGGCCGTGGCCGTCGCCTCCTACTGGCTCTCCGGGCCGCTGGTGCTCGGCCTGGACTCCTCGCACCTGGTGCTGCTCACGCTGACCATCGTGGTCGGCACGCTGACGGTCATCCCGCGCCGGGCGACGCCGCTCCAGGGCGCGGTGCACCTGGCGATCCTGGCCGCCTACGTGGAACTGGCGATCACCCCCTGAGCCGCCGCCCGCCCCCGGAGACGGGGGAGCGGGCGGGACGGCCGAACGGGCCGGCGACCTGGTGAGGTCGCCGGCCCGTTCGCGCGCCCGGGCGCCGGATCAGGAGGAGCGGCGGGTGCGGCGGGTGCGGACGACGGCGCCGGCGCCGCCGAGCAGCAGGACGGTGCCCGCGCCCGCCACCAGCAGGGTGCCGGTGCCGCCGCCACCGGTGGACGCGAGGTCCTTGCCGACCAGGGCGGCACCGGGGATCGGGGTGGGCACGCTGACCTCGGTCGGCATGATCAGCGGGTTGTCCGGGTTGACGACGGTCCCGGTCGGCGCGGTGTGCACCGGGACGGTCGCGGTCGGCTTGGCGGCCGGACCGCTCGGGGCCGGCGCCGGGGCCTGGCCGCTCGGGGAGGCGCTGGCCGACGGGCTCGGCGAACCGGTGGTGCCCGGGGTGGCCGACGGCGCCGTGGACGGGGTCGCGCTCGGCGTGGTGCCGGGCTCGGTGCTCGGCGTGGCCGACGGGGCCGTGCCGGGCTCGGTGCTCGGCCCGGCGCTCGGGGTGGCCGACGGGCTCGCCGGCGGCGTGGTCGGGGTCGGCGTCGCGGTCGGGGCGGCGCTCGGGGTGGTGGCCGGCGTCGCGCCGGGGGTCGCGCTCGGGGTGGCCGAGGGCGTCTCGCTCGGGGTGACGGTGGGCACCGTGCTCGGCGTCGTCGACGGGGTGACGGTCGGCGTGGCGCTGGGCGTGGCGGGCGGCGCCGTGGTCGGCGTGGCCGGAACCGGCTTGGTCGGCGTCTGCGTCGGCGTCGCGCTCGGGGTGGCGCTCGGAGTGCTGGTGGGCGTGGTGGTGGGCTTGACGGGCGGGTTCGAGGTGGCGGTCGGCGTGGGGGTACGGCCGCCGCAGTCGACCTTGAACACCTTCTGCTTCGGGTGGTTGGGCTTCGCCGGCGCGGCGGGCAGCTTGCCGTGCTCCAGCTCGATCGCCTCCCAGTACAGCTTGTACTGGCCGTCCGGCAGGGTGATGTCCACGGTCCGGACGTGGCCCTTGCCGTCCACCGGGATGTCGCCGTACACGGCGGCGGTCTCCTTGTCGCCGGTGTGCATCCGGGCGATCATCCAGACGACGTCCTGGCCCGCGTCGAAGCCGAACGAGTCCAGGTAGAAGGTGCAGACCTTGGGCTCGTTGTTCTTGGGCTCCTCGCCCGTCGACGAGTCGTGGATCTTGACCGTGCCGTTGTTGCCCTTCGCGGCCTGGCCCGCGGCGGTGGCCTCGGCGGTGGGGGCCGAGAGCAGCAGGGCGGCGACGGCGGGGACGGCGACGAGGGATCTCGCCGCGGTGGAGCGAATGCGCATGGCTGTGTCCAACGGGGATCGGCGGCCCGGGTGGGGCCGCGCGGGGGGAGGTGGGAGCCCTCGGCCGACCGCGGTCGGCGGATGAGACGCATCAAAATCCCTCAGCGGGTCTCGCCCTGCAAGGATGGTTTGGCCGAATTGCGAGGGAGCAGGGCTGATTGTCCGACAAGTCCATCGCAACGATTCGGTCACGCGGATGTGAGGGGCCGGTGGGCCGGAAACGGCCGGGTGGCGCCGGGTGTGGCACCGGATGTCCGCGTGTCGGGTTCGACGGGGCGTTCGCGGTCCATATCGTCTGTGTCCGCCGAATCCGCTGAGTCCGCCGCAGGACCGACACCCGTGGGAGCGCCGCATGCCCGGCCCAGCACAGCAGCCGTCCACCCGTCCCGACCAGCCGGACCCCGCCGAGGTGCCCGCCGACGCGTCCGGGAACGGCGTGGAGACGGCCGACGTCATCGTGGTCGGCGCGGGTCCGGCCGGCTCGACCGCCGCCTACCACCTGGCCCGCACCGGCCTGGACGTGCTCCTGCTGGAGAAGTCCGCCTTCCCCCGCGAGAAGGTCTGCGGCGACGGCCTGACCCCCCGCGCCGTCCGCCAGCTGATCGACCTCGGCATCGACGTCTCCGAGTCCGCCGGCTGGCTGCACAACCGCGGTCTGCGGATCGTCGCGGGCGGACGCCGGGTGGAACTCGACTGGCCGGAACTGTCCGCCTTCCCCGGCTTCGGCCTGGTCCGCCGCCGCGCCGACTTCGACGAACTGCTCGCCCGCCGGGCCGCCGCGGTCGGCGCCCGCCTGGTCGAACGGGCCAATGTGGCGGGCCCGGTGCTGGACGAGCGGTCCGGCCGGATCACCGGGGTCACCGCCCGGCTCGGCGAGGAACGCCGACCCGTCACGTACCGCGCGCCCCTGGTGGTCGCCGCCGACGGCAACTCCACCCGGCTCTCCCTGGCGATGCAGCGCTACCGCCGCACCGACCGCGCGATGGGCGTCGCCTACCGCACCTACTTCACCACCCCGCGCCACGAGGACCGCTACCTGGAGGCCTGGCTCGACCTGCGCGACCCCGCCGACCCGGCCCGCCGCCTACTGCCCGGCTACGCCTGGGTGTTCGGCATGGGCGACGGCACGGCCAACGTCGGCCTCGGCGTCGTCGACACCGGCGCGGTGCGCCACGAGGTGGACTGGCGGCAACTGCTCCGCCGCTGGTGCGACGACCTGCCCGCCGACTACGGCTACCACCCCGAGGCCGTCACCGAGCCGATCCGCGGCTCCGCCCTGCCGATGGGCCTCAACCGCCGACCCCACTACGCCGACGGCCTGTTGCTGGTCGGCGACGCCGGAGGCACGGTCAGCCCGGCCACCGGCGAGGGCATCGCCTACGCCATGGAGTCCGGCCGCTACGCCGCCGAGGCGATCGTCCAGGCCCTCGCCCGGCGCACCGACCGCGGCCGGGACCTGGCCCTGCGCGCCTACCCGCAGGCGCTGCGCGCCGCCTACGACGGCTACTTCGCCCTCGGCCGGCTCGCCGCCGCGGCGCTGAGCCGCCCGCGCCTGGTGGGCGCCGCCGGAGCGGCCGGGCTCGGCAATCCGGCCCTGATGCGGGCGGCGTTCCGGCTGATGGTCAACCTGACCGAGCCCAACTCCCGCGACGCCCTGGACCGGCTGCTCCACCTCCTCGGCCGTCTGGCCCCCAGCAGCCGGGGCTGAGCCTCGCCGCGCGCCGGGGAGTCCGGGCGTGACCCGCGTCGGACCCGCGGCGAACTGCGGGCCGGTCCCCGAGGCCGGCAAGGCGCCCAACCGGAGCTTCCACAAGGGGGCCTGACTCCCCGTGCCCGCCGCCGGCGGGCGCGCCTAGTCGCTGAACCAGGCGCGTCCGTCGGCGGAGAGGAACGCCCGCAGGACGAATCCGCCGAGGGCGATGCCGGTCAGGGCGGCGTAGGAGCCGGTCGCGACCAGGAGCGCGGCGACGGCGACGGACAGCGCCTCGATGACGGCCACCGTGGTCCTGGTCCAGCCCGCCCGGCGCGAGGCGAGACCGGCGCAGGTGCCGAGCAGCAGGCCGACCAGGACGGAGGTCATCGCGACGAAGCGCACCAGCGCGACCTCGTCGCCCTGGTTCCGGCCGAGGGCCCCGAGCAGCAGCAGGCCCGAGCAGCCGCTGAGCGCGGCGTGGATCCACACGCACACGACCGCCCGCCGGACCGACGTCGGCATCCGCCGCGCGGCGCACTGGTCCGTCATCGCTCACCACCCCCGGTCGTCGAGCGGCCGTGGCAGGTGGCCGGGCCGTACGGGCGAGGATCGGCCCCGGTCTCACGGGCTGTCAATGGAACTGGTGCGTTCCCCGGCGGCTCCGCCGTGGTCCGCCGCTGGTTGCGGGTGCTGTGCCGGGCCCGGGGTTGGGGGCGTGACCCTCCAGTTTGCGCGCCCCCGGCGCCCGGCGTACGCGGTTGGCCGAAACCGGGGGATCCGGCTCCGTTGTGGCCTTGGATGGTTGACGCGCGGTCAGATGATCCGCTTGCCTGGTGGCGAGTTGGGCACGGAGGGTGACCGATCGCGCATCGGCCCCTCCGCCTCGCCGTGCCGCCACCACCACACCTCTTCACGACGGAGACAACGTGCGCCTTCGCCTGTTCGCCGTGCCGCTCGCCGCGGTCGTCGCCCTGCTCGCTCCGAGCGCCCCGGCCCTCGCCGCCGCCGGGGCGGCCGCCGCCCCGTCCGGAGAGTGCTCCGCGGCGGACTTCCAGGGCGATCCCCGCCTCGGCCCCGCCGATCTGCCGACCACCGGCCCGGTCGGCCGCGAGCTGATCGGCTACCGGCGCACCGGGGGCCTCCCGGAGGACAAGTTCCTCGCCACCTACCACAGCCCCACCGCCAACAACGGCAGCCCGGGCTGGATCTACCCGCCCGCCAACGGCTACGTCACCCTGCCCGACGGCACCCCGGTCGAGTTCGAGATCACCCTCTACCCGAACCAGCGGATCGACCGCTACGGCAGCGAGTACGGCGCGTTCCTCGCCCCCGAGGGCCTGCCCTACGCCAACCGCTCGATCCCGCCGCAGAGCCTCGACAGCAACCCCGCCGCGGCCTGCAACTACCACGACTACACGGTGGTGAAGCCGTTCAAGGTGCACGCCGGCCCGATCGCGCCCTGGTTCGGCCAGCCCGGCTACGGCCTGCAGTACCAGCTCGACGCCGCGCTCGTCCCCGGCGGGCCGGCCCGGCTGAACGTGCTCTGGCTCGTCGACAACGGCTACCTCGCCCGGATCTGACGCCTCCGGCGCGGCGGCGGAACCCCGGTGGCCGGGCCGGTCACCCGGTCACCCGGGGTCGCCCGGTCGCCCGGGGTCGCCCGGTCACCAGAGGTCGCCGTCGCGCCAGTCGCACACCAGGTGCCCGTCCAGGTCCAGCACCACCGCCTCCGGCAGCGAGCCAGGCAGCACGAACACCTCGCCCTCGTCCTCCGGCGTCGGCACCCGGCCGTGCGGTGTCAACGCGGCCAGCGGCCCGCGCCACGGCTGCCAGCCGCGCGCCGCGTAGAACGCCGCCGCGTCGTCCGCCGCGCACAGCGCCCCCAGCTCGTACCCGCCCCGGACCACCGCCTCCAGGGCCTCCATCAGCGCCGCACCGTGGCCGCGCCCGCGCCGGTCGGGGCGTACCACGACGTTCTCCACGTACCCCGTGCGCAGCGCCCGCCCGGCGTGCAGCAGCCGCCGCTGGACCACCGAGGCGTGCCCGATGACCACCCCGTCCTCGCGGACCAGCGCGTGCACGCCGCCGAGGCCGTGCTCCCAGTCCTCCTCGGCCATGTCGTCGAACTCCTCGAACAGCAGGGCCCGGACGGCCTGACGGGTCGCGCGGTCCAGGGCGGAGGTGTGAGCGGTGACGAGTTCGACCATGGCCGGATCGTGGCACGCCCGCGTACGCGTGCCCACTGGATTTTCGCCAGGGCGTCGTCGCCAGGACCACGGTGTTCCGCCGGGCCCGTAATTCCGTTGCCCGGAGGGAGCGCGGGAGATAGGAAGGGCGGATGAGCACCGCACCATCCCTCGCACCGCCCACCGCCGCCGCGGGCCCGCCCGCGTCCCCGGGCACCACGCCCACCGGGCCGGAGGCCGCCGACGGCCGCGGGTTCGTCCCGGCCACGCTCGACCTGGGCGACCTCGTCCTGCGCCCCTGGAGCCCGGGCCTCGCGGTCCGGGGCGGCGCGGTGGCGAGCCTGACGGCGGCCGCCGCCGATCCGGAGATCGCCCTCTGGAACCCGCTGCGCGCCGCCGACCTGGTGCAGGCCCGGGCCTGCCTCGACCGCTGGGCCGCCGGCTGGGAGAACGGCAGTCTCGGCTACTTCGCGATCCTGGACGCCGCTGATGCAGCTGACACCGACGCCGCTGATGCCGACGCCGCCGGCGCCGAACTGCTCGGCACCATCGCCCTGCGCTGGACCGACCGGGCCGACGGGCTCGCCATGGTCGGCTACTGGCTGCTGCCGGCCGCCCGCGGCCGGGGCGTCGCCACCCGGGCCACCCGCGCGATCACCCGCTGGGGCTTCGAGAGCGCCGGCGCCCGGCGGATCGAACTCGCCCACGCGGTCGACAACCCCGCCTCCTGCCGGGTCGCCGAACGCTGCGGCTTCCCGCTCGAAGGCACCCTGCGCGAGTCCTTCCGCTTCGGCGACGGCCGCCACCACGACGAGCACCTCCACGCCCGGCTGGCCACCGACGACGTGATCGCCGACGGGACCGCCGGCGGCGGCGACGCTGATGCCGGGTCCGGGGTGCGGGCCTAACCTGGAAGGGCGCGCCGGTACGTGGTGCGGAACGGGAACGGTGGGCCATGACGGTCGTCTCGGCGGCACTCTTCGGGGCCGATTGGCGTGGGACCCCACGCGGTGACGCCGAACTGCCGCGCGAGTGCGCCGCCCGCGGCTGGACCGTGGTGCTGACCGCCCCCGGGCCGGCCGGCGCCCCCGCACTCACCGTGACCGACCCCGGCCACGACCCGGTCCGGACCGCGCTCGGCCTGGTGGACGGTGAGCCCGCGCACGCGGTGTTCGTCGCCGGGAGCGTGCCCGAGGTGCGGGCGGCGCGCCGGGCCGGGGTGGTCTGCGTCGCCGTGCTCGGCGTCGGTGCCACCGCGCCCGCACTGCGGGCCGCGGGCGCCGTCGAGGTGCACCGCGACGCCACGGCCCTGCTGCGCGTGCTGGACGACAGCCTGCTCGCCCGCCCCCGGGCGTTCGGCGACCGCCGTCCGACCGCTTCGACGGCCTCGGCCGGCCGGGGCGGTTAGCCCGCACCCCGCCGGGCACTCGCCCGGACGGGAGGACGCCGTCACCGGCAGTACCGGAGGTGACCGAGATGGACGGACCCGCGTTGAGCGGACGGGAGCGGCGGCTCCTGGACGAGATCGAGGGTGAACTGCGCCGGGACACCGGCCTCGACCGGCGGTTGAGCAGCATGGGTGCCAAACGGTCGAGCCGGTTCGGGAGCGCGATGCGCGATGCCGGCCGCCGGATGCCGGTCGGTGTGCTGATGACGGCGCTGGTGATGTCGGCGGTCTGCCTCAGCGTGGCGGTGCGCAAGCCCACCGCGACCGTGGCGATCGCCTCGGCCGTCGTCTGGGTCGGCAGCGTCGCGTTGGCGGCCGGCCTCTCGGCCCTGCTGCGCCACCATCGGCGCGGCCGCGAGGAGACGGTGGACGACCTGCTGGACGACGGGTACCGCGAGCCGAGGCGCCGCGGCCGGCCGGGGGAGCCCCCGGGCAGCGGTGGCCGCCGGGAGGAGCGCCGGGACCGTCAGGACCGCCGTGATCGCCGGCCCTGGGACTATCCGGAGATGTGATGACCACCGAACTGTGGGAGTACCGGCCGGGCTCCCACCACGCCGCCGACCTGACCCTCGTCGGCTACGAGGTCGAGGCGACCGACGGCCTGCTGGGCCGTGTCGACCAGGACGCCGGGGACCACCTGCTGGTGGACACCCGGCCGTGGGTGCCGGGCGCCCCGGTCCTGGTGCCGGTCGGACTGGTCGCCCGGATCGACCACCTGGAGCTCGTGGTCCACCTGGACTGCCCGCGCGCCCGGGTGAGCTCGGCGCCGCCGCCCGCCGCCCTCGACCGGGCGCCGCTGGACGCGCACGGCGCGGGTTGAACCGATGGGGGCCGAGCCGGTGCGGGCCGGGCGTCGAACGGGGTGAGCCGGATGCAGCTCGTCGTCCTCACCGGCCGCACGGTCGCCTTCCTGGTGGCGCCCGAGGGCGCCGAACAGCGGGAGCTGACGTCCTGCTGGCAGGCCGTCGCCGAGGCGGGCGGCACGGCCCGGCTGGTGTCCACCCGGCCCGGCCGCGTGCAGGCGTTCCGGCACCTGGACCGGGCGGACACCTTTCCCGTCGACGACGTGGTCGGCGTCGTGGAGCCGGGCGACTACGACGCGCTGGTCCTGCCGGGCGGCGTCGCCAACCCCGACACCCTGCGGCTGCACCGGGCCGCCGTGGCCTTCGTCCACGAGCTGTCCGCCGCCGGCCGGCCGGTCGCGGTGATCTGCCACGGTGCGTGGACGCTCATCGAGGCGGACGCGGTGCGCGGCCGCACCCTCACCTCGTGGCCGAGCATCCGCACCGACCTGGTCAACGCCGGCGCCTCCTGGGTCGACGAGCCGGTCCACGTGTGCCGGGACGGGCCCGGTGTGCTGGTCTCCGGCCGGAGGCCGGCCGACCTGCCGGCCTTCAACGAGGCACTGGTGACGGAGTTCGCGCACGCGCGCCCGGCCGGCGGCCCGCACCCGCCGTGGCCGGTCGCCCACGAGGCGGCCCCTTCCCGGCACACGGCGGCGGGCACCGAGGCGGGAACGGAGGCGGGCACGGCGGCGGCGGACGGGGTCAGCCTCAGCCGAGGAAGCGGTGGGCCGGCGCCAGGCTGACCGGCAGCTCGTCGCTCACGTCGATGGTGCAGACGTAGGTGACCCTGGTGCGCCGTTCGTCGGTCGGATCGAAGAACCGCACCATCACGTCCTGGCAGTCGGAGCCGCTCCGGCAGTACGGGCTCCTGGCGACGGTGACCGTGTCCAGCGCGTAGAGGCCGGGGGCGTCGGGGGCAGGTGGGCCGGGTGTACCGGGTACCTGGTCGGCGGAGAGCAGGCCCTCGGCGAGCAGGCCGCCCGTCAGGACCGTTTCGGTCAGGGCGTGGTTCAGCGCCCGTTCGGCGGCGCTCCGGCCCGGATTGCGACAGTGGAAGTACACCTTGTCGAGCAGCGCGCGGACGTGCTCGGCCACCCGGCCGCGGTCGCGGTCCCCGGCGGGTCGGTACTGCCGGGCGGCCTCGGCGACGGTGTCCACGGCGCTCGCGATCAGCGGGGTCTCCGTCCACCGGGCCAGTCCGACGGCGCTCACCCGGACGACCGGCACCGTCCGGCCGGAGAACAGCCGCGCCGTGCGGTCGGTGAGCCGGCCGGGCACGGTGAGCCGGCCGACGCGGCCCGGGTCCCCGGCCGGGAGCGACTGGCCGAGCAGGGTGTCGCGCAGCGCCCGGTGGACGGGGTGCACCGGCGGCGCGGCGGCGATCCGGCGCAGCAGCGCGAGCCGTTCCTCGTCGCTCCCGTCCGGCTCGGGGGCGGGGAGCGGACCGGCCCAGTCCATCGCGACGGCGGGTTCGGCCTCCAGGGCGTAGACCGGGGTGCTGTCGACGGAGAGCGTCCAGGTCAGTGCGGACGAGGCCCAGGGGTTGCGGACGAGATGGTCGTGCAGCTGCCGGACGTCCCCGGGGTCCGGGGGCGGCCCACCGGGGGTTTCGCCCAGCCGGCGGCGGAAGCCGTCACGGCGGGCCTCGGAGCGGAAGTCGACGCCGATCCGGCCGACCGCGTGGACGGGCGCGCCGTCGTGGGGCCGGTCGTCGTGGGGGCCGGGATCGGGGTCGGGGGTGGTGTCGGGGTCGGGGTTGGTGTCGGTGCGGTCCATGGTGCGGGGCTCCCTCGGCATGCGGATCCGGGCTCAGTCGCCGCGCAGCCGGACGAAGAGCGCCGTCGGGGGCCGTCCGGTCACGGTCACCTCGGCGCGCAGCGGGGTGGTGAGCGGCCGGACGGAGCCGTACTGCGGATCGTGGACGGCCGCGCCGAGCCGCCCGGCCACCGCCTCCGCCACCTGCCGGGACTGGGGTGGAGAGAGCGGCGGCGAGGAGAGCAGGACCCGGCCGTCGTCCAGTTCCAGGACCACCGCCCGCGGTCGGGTCGGCGGTCCGGTGACGGCGCGCACGGTCGCGTCCGCGGTGTCGCCGCGCCGGTACTTCACCCAGACCCGCCCGGCGCCGCGGGCCCGGTACGGCGAGCCGGCCGCCTTGCAGACCAGCCCCTCCACCCCGGTGTCGGCGAGCCGGTCCATCCAGGTCAGCGCCTCGGCCCGGTCGGTGGTCGCCAGGACGGCCTGGACCGGGGGCGGGACGTCGGCCAGCGCGGCCAGCAGCAGCCGCCGCCGGTCGGCCAGCGGCAGACCCCGGACGTCCCGGCCGGGCAGGGCCAGGACGTCGAAGGCGATCAGCCCGAGCGCCACGTCCTCGGCGGTCCGGGCCCGGCGGGTCCGCAGCAGCTCCTCGAAGGCGAACCGCCCGCCGCGCCACGCGACCAGCTCCGCGTCCAGCACCAGCCCGGCCGGCAGCCGGGCGACGGCGGCGGCGATCGGCGGGAACTCGGCGGAGAGGTCCCGCCCCGAGCGGGACTGCAGGAACGGCGGGTGCGCCGACCCGCGGGCGAAGGCGACGCAGCGGAAGCCGTCCAGCTTCAGCTCGTACACCACCCCGGACCCGCCGAGGCCGTCCGCCGGTGGGACGGCGGGTAGGGCGGCCGGGCGCATCACCTCCACCGGGGGCTCCAGGACCACCGGTGCGCGGGTGGCGGGGCGCGCTGACGGGGGCGCCGACGGGGGTGCTGCGCCGGTGCCGCTCGCCGGGCGCTCGACGGCCGCCCTGCGCGCCCTGCCCGCCTCACGCGCACTGCCCGGGGCGGCGGGCAGGGGGCGGGCGCGCGCCGGGTCGAGGAGGGGCGCGAACAGGTCGCCGCGCGCCGCCAGCCGCTGCGGAACGTCGGCGATCGTGAACACCAGGTCCTCCGCCGACCCGGCCCCGTCCAGCTCCGCCCAGGAGAGCGGCGCCGAGACCGTCGGGCGCTGCTGCGCCCGCACGGTGTACGGCGCGGCGGTGGTCTTCTTCGCCGAGTTCTGCGACCAGTCGACCAGCACCCGCCCGGTGCGGCGGGCCTTCGCCATGGTGTGCACGACCAGCTCCGGGCGGGCCGCCTCCAGCTCGGCGGCCAACTGCTTGGCGTACGCGGAGACCCGGGCGCTCGGTGTCGGCTCCAGCGGCACCAGCAGGTGCAGGCCCTTGCCTCCGGAGGTCTTCACCCAGGCCTCCAGACCGTCCGCGGCGAGCCGCTCGCGCAGCAGGCCGGCCACCGTGCGGCAGGTGAGGACGGTCGCCCCCGCGCCCGGGTCGAGGTCCAGCACCAGGCGGTCCGCCAGCCCGGGCGCGGCGGTGTGCCACTGCGGCACGTGCAGCTCCAGGCAGCCCAGGTTCACGAGGGACAGCAGGGCGGCGCCGCTCTCCAGCACCACCTGGCGCAGTTCGCCGCTGTTGCTCGGGACCTCGGCCGTGCGCACCCAGCGGGGGGTCCCGGGGGGCGGGTTCTTGGCGATGAAGACCTCGGCCGCCACGCCGTCCGGAGTGCGCAGGAAGGACACCGGGCGGTCGTGCAGGTGGGGCAGCAGCGCGGCGTGGACGGCGGCGTAGTAGCGCAGCACCTCGCCCTTGAGGGTGCCGGTCTGCGGGTAGTACACCTTGTCCAGATGCGAGAGCGCGAGTGTGCGCCCGTCGACCACCATCTGCGGCATCGCCGCCTCCGAGGCTGGGCGTCCCGTCGCGGCCGGGTCCGTTGCGGCCAGTCTGCCCTCGGTGGCGGCGTGGCGCGAGCCGTCCCGGGCGGCATCGGCGGTGCGGGCTACGGCCCGAGCAGGTCCAGTGCGGTGCGGATCAGCGCGTCGTCGGTCTCCGGCGCCCGCATGCCCGCGACTCCGGAGCGGAACAGGGACGCACCCTCGATCAGCATCACGAAGACCCCGGCCCGGGCCCGCCGCTCGGCCTCCGACAGCGCGGGCCGCCGCCGCGCGAGGAAGCCGGCGACCTGGTCCCGGTAGTCGTCGTAGAACCCCCGGACGGCACCCGCCACGGCCGCGTCCCGGGCGGCGAGCGTCCAGACCTCGGCGAACAGCCGCACCAGCCGGGCGTCCTCCTGTTCGGCCAGCAGCGCCGCCACCACCGCCGCCGCGGTGTCGGGGCCGTCGTCGGCGTCGGGGCCGGGGCCGGGGGCGAGCAGCGGGGCCAACCGCTCCGCCGACCGCCGCAGCACCCGCTCCAGCACGGCCGCCACCAGGTCGGCGTGCGTGGGGAAGTAGTACTGGAGGTGGCCGAGCCGCACCCCGGCCGCCGCCGCCACGGCCCGCATGGTCAGCTCCGGCCCGCCCTCGGCGACCAGCACCCCCTCCGCCGCGTCCAGCAGGGCCTCCCGCCGCTCCGCCCCCTTGCGCCCGCGCGCCCGCCCCGGGGGAGTCCCGGCGGGGTCGTCGGCCGAGCGGTCGACGGGGTCGCTCGTGGCGGCGGGACCGTTCGTGGCGGCGAGGTCGCTCGTGGCGAGGTCCTCGGGGGCGGTGGTCGGCCGGCGGGTGCCGGATCCGGTGCCGGGTGCGGTGCTCATGCGGCAGCATTCAAGCCCGTGGCGGGGCGGATGTCGACCGTGACGCCGAGGGCCGCCAGGGCGGGCAGGACCTCGGAGGGGCGGGGCGCCTGTTCCGGGAAGGAGACCCCGGCCGGGGCCGGGGCCGAACCGTCCGTGCCGAGGGCGCGGCGGAGGGCGAGCAGACCGCCGACCGCGGTCAGGTGGGCCTGGCCGGCGCGGTCCTCGACGACGGCGGTGAGGCCGCGGCCGCCGTGCGCGACGTCGATCCGCAGCAGCGCGGTGCCGCCGTCGCCGGGGGAGTGCAGCAGGGCGCGGCGGGCGGACTCCCAGCGCTCGCCGCGGCCCCAGCGGAAGAAGCCGGTGTGCTTGGCGGCCAGCAGGGCCCGGGTGCTGAGGGCGGAGCTGAAGCCGATCCGGGTGGTGGCGGTGGCGGTGCCGAGGGTGAGCGGCAGGGTGAACTGCTCGGGCGTGTCGATCCGGGCCACCCGGGTGGGGCGGCCGCCGATCCGGACGGTGCCCGCGTCGCTCAGCGGGGCGACCGTGCGGCGGCGGCCCTCCCGGACCACCTCGTAGTCCAGCCCCAGCCGGTCCATGAACTCGACGGAGTCCGCGCCGGCCCGGTCGGCGAGGTCCCAGCGGATCGCGGTCTCGACCCGGTCCGCCCCGCCGAGCCGCTCCGCCAGCGCGGCGGCGACCAGGCTGACGACGCCGCCCATCCAGGCGGAGGAGAGCAGCACCGGCGCGCCGGGGCGCAGCAGGGCGGCCACGGTGGCGGCCCGCTGGAGCCGGGCGGTCCAGCGGGTGATGTCGGCGTACGGCACCCCGCCGGCGGCCGCGGCCCGCAGCACCCGGTCGTCCGGGTCGTTGACGACGCCCACGACGGCGCTCACCGCCGCTTCGAACGGCGCCGGGTCGGCGAGGTCCCAGCGGCGGACCTCGGCGTGCGGGGCGCCGCCGAGGTCGCGGACGAGCGCGGCTCCCCGTTCCGTGGAGCGGCCGGTGAGCAGGACGGGGTGGTCGGCCGCCACCAGGCGGGCGAGTTCGGCGCCGACCGTCCCGTAGCCGCCGACCAGCAGGACGGGTCCCCGGGGGTCGTGGGTGAGCGTGTCGACGGGGGAGAGGGCGGGGGTGTTCGGTGAGGTGGTCATGCGTAGAAAATAGGTCGCCTGACCTAAAAATTTTGTCAAGGTGTCGGGCCGGCCACCAGGGCGTGGGCGTCCGCGACCAGGTCCTCGATCCGCTCCCAGTCGAGCGGCGCCACGTCGAGGCGGACGCCGACCCAGCCCCGGTGCCCGACATAGGGCGGGCGGAAGAACCGCTCCGGCTCCTCCGCGACCAGGAACTCCTGTGCCCCGGCCGCCGCCGGGCACCAGAACGCGAGGTGGTCGTCGTGGTGGTGGTCGGCGAGCATCACGAAGACCCGCGCCCGGCGGCCGGCACCGGCGAACCAGGTCGGCTCGCCGTGGCTGACCCGCTCCTCCACCTCGGGCAGCGCCAGGCAGACGGCCCGCAGCCGCTCCACGGCCGCGGGCCCGCCGGGCGGGGCGTCTCCGGGGCGCACGGCTCAGGCCGCCGAGGAGCGCGGTGCGCCCGGGTAGGTGCCGAAGTGCCAGTGGTTGCCCTCCGGGTCGGCGGCGGTGAAGGTGCGCGAGCCGTAGTCCGTCCCGACCGGCTCGGTGACGATCCGGGCCCCGGCGGCGACGGCCCGCGCGTACAGGGCGTCCGGGTCCGCCGTGACCACGTACGCGGTGAGCGTCCCCGGTCCGCCCGGCCAGGGTTCGCCGCCCTCCGGCGTCGGCCGGACGGAGCCCAGCATCACACCGCCGCCCTCCGGCCAGGCCAGCTCGGCGTGGGCCACGAACGCGCCCTCGCCGTAGGCGACCACCTCCTCGAAGCCGAACGCCTCCGACAGGAAGCGGATCAGCGCGCGGGCGTCGCGGGCCCGCAGACTCGGCCAGACCTGCGGCGCGGGCGCCGTGCCGGTGTCCGCGGTGCCGGTGTCCGTCGTGTCGGTGTCCGTGTCGGTGTCGGTGTCCATCGCGGGTTCCTCCTCCGGTCGTGGCGATCGGCTCCGGACGGGTACCGGGCCGGACCGCCGTCATGCCTCCCACTCTGGCGCGGGCCCGGTGGCCCTGCCTTGGACGTTTCGGAACTCCACCGCGTCCGGCCCCTCCTCGGCGCGCCAGACGCTCGGAGCGCATCCGGCCAGCGCGCGGAACTCGCGGGCCAGATGGGCCTGGTCGGCATAGCCGCAGCTCGCCGCGAGCTCTGCCAGCAGGGGCACCGGACCGGGGGCGGCCAGCAGCCGGCGGGCCCGGTCGAACCGGACCACCCGGGCGGCGGCCTTCGGGCTGAGGCCCGTCTCCCGGCGGAACCGGTCCAGCAGGTGCCGTTCGCTCCATCCGGTCTCCCGGGCGAGCGCGGCCACCGGCAGTGCCCCGCCGCTGCGCCGCAGCGCGGACCAGGCCCGCACGACCTCCGGCGGCACCTGGCCCGTCGGGCGGGCGAGCCGCAGCAGTGCGCCGTCCAGCACCGCGAACCGCTCCGGCCAGTCGCGGGCCTCCTGGACCGCCTCCCGGAGGTGTCCGGCCACCGCCCCGAGCACCGCCTCGGCCGGGAGGTCCAGCCCGGACAGCTCCCCGGCCGGCAGCCCGAACAGCGCCCGCGCGGCGAGCGGGTGGACGGCGAGCTGGATGCCGGACTGCCGGCCGTCGTGACTGATCAGCGCCGGCGCGGTGTGCAGGCCGCCGAGCAGCGTGGCGAACCGGCCGGGCGGCTGTCCCGGGTCCGGGTGGCCCGCCATGGTGAGGGGTTCGTCCAGGGTCAGGATGAAGGTCAGGTACGGGGACGGCAGGCCGCGGTGCAGGGCGGGCGGCAGGCCGCGCTGACGGTAGCCCGCGTACCAGGCCACGTACGGGCGCAGGGCCGTCGCGGGCCGCACCCGGATCACCTCGTCGACCGGGCCGTCCACGGCCGCCGTCGCGGCGGGTGCTCCGGCGATCTCCTCCGTCACGCCCCCAGTATCGGCCCGCGGTCCCGTCCGTCGCATCGCCCCGCCGCGGTGGCCGGGTTCGTCGCCGGCCGTGTTCCCGCACGGTGCGGCGGTGACCGCGCGTGGTCCCCGGTCCGATGGGCTCGCGGACCGTCGGCGGCGTGCATAGCGTGGGAACACCGGACCACCCGGTGCTCGGGGGACGACCCTGAGGAGGAGCTCCCGTGACCACTGCCCGAGACATCATGCACTCCGGCGCCCAGTGCGTCGGCGCCGAACAGAGCCTCGCCGACGCGGCCCGAATGATGCGCGACTTGAACGTCGGCGCCCTTCCGATCTGCGGCGACGACCAGAAGCTGAAGGGCATCATCACCGACCGCGACATCATCGTCCGCTGTATCGCGGAGGGGATGGACCCGGCCGCCACGAAGGCCATGGAACTGGCCGGCCACCTGCACTGCGTCCGCGCCGAGGACGGCATCGACACCGTGCTCCAGAAGATGGAGCAGCACCAGATCCGCCGCATCCCGGTGATCGACGGCGACCGGCTGGTCGGCATGATCAGCGAGGCCGACCTGGCGATGGGCCACCGCGAGGGCCAGCGCCTGACGGACCAGCAGATCGTCGACTTCATGGACAGCGTCTACATGAAGCGCTGACGCCCTCCCCTCCGAAACCCCAGGACCTGCCGGGCCTTCCGGGGCGGGGCGAGCGGGCCCCGCCCCGTGAGGCCGCCCGACCGCGGCCGCGCCGGGCGCGCGCCTCCTCCGCCCGGCAGCCGGCGCCGCCCCTCGCACCGCCCGGATCGGCGGCGGCGCCGCCGGCGGCGGTCGCCGGAACCGCGGCGACGAGCACCGGGATCAGGGCCGCCAGGGCCGGAAGGCGGGGTCGAACCGGGCACGGGCGACGGGGCGGCCGCGGGCCAAGTATCTGACCGAACGTCAAAGCGGTTCTCTGCGCGGGTGTTCACTCCTCTGTTGTCGAATCGAGGACCGGACCGGGAGGGTCTCGGAACCGGAAACCGCGAACACCGGCGGCCGGCGGAGGGGGGCAAGAAGTGCCGATCTGCACATGTTTGCGAGGTCCGGGCCCCGGCTCTCCATGACCTTCGGCCTGTCTTTCGCCCGGGGAGGGGAGGCGGCCGGGAATCCGGGTACAGTCCCCGGCGGTGGTCGGGACCGGCCCGGTCGGCAGCCTGGGAGGACGGATGGAACAGCGCGTCGTGCGGTGGATCCCGCCCGGACTCTACGCGGTGGTCCTCGCCGCCGGCTTCTACCACGCGGCCGTCGCCGCCGGGGAGTTCGGCGGGGCCAGGCTCGCCGTCTTCGCGGCGGGCCTGCTGGCCCTGTTCGCCCTGGAGGCGCCCGGGCCGGACCGGGCGCCGGCCGCGCGGCTGCCCGCGGGACTGCTGTTGACGGTGCGGGTGGTGCTGTTCGCGGCCGTCGCGGTGGTGGACGGATCCGGGGTGTCGCGGGCGTTGTTCGTGCTGGTGCCGTTCACCGCGTACCTGGCCTTCGGCCGGCGGGCCGCGTTCGCCTGGGCCGCGGGGTGTGTCGGGCTGCTGCTGACCGGCCTGAGCGTCCTGGTGCCGGGCTGGTGGGGACGGCCGGCCTACGTGTCGGACGTGCTGATGTTCGGCCTCGCGCTGGCCCTGGCCCTGGCGCTCGCCGGGTCGGTGGTCCGCGAGCAGGCGGCGCGGGCCTGGCTGGAGGAGTCGTACGAGCGGCTGGCCCGGTACGCGGAGCGGGTCGCCGAGCTGGCCGCGGCGGAGGAGCGCGCCCGGGTCGCCGGGGAGATCCAGGCCGGCCTCGGCCGCCATCTGACGGACGTCGGCGTGCAGTTGGAGAAGGCCGAGGTGTTCCGCGGGCTGGAGCCGGAGGCCACGGCGCGGGCCCTCGCGAACGCGCGGCGGTCGGCCGGCCGGGCGCTCGCGGAGGTCCGTGAGTCGGTGAGCGTGCTGCGCGAGGTCCGCCCGTTCCCGCTGGTGCGCTCGCTCACCGAGCTCGTCCGGTACCTCGGTGACGACCGGCTGGCGGTGGAGCTGACCGTCACCGGTGACGAGTCGGGACACGACGCCGGGACGCTCACCACCCTCTACCGCGCCGCCCAGGAGGCGCTCGCCGGCGCCCGTCGGCACGGCCGGGTGACCCGGGTGGAGGTCCGGCTCGCCCTGGACGGCCCGGCCGCCCGGCTGACCGTCACCGACAACGGGAGGGGGATCGCCCGGGGCTCCGAACCGGGCCGCGGCATACGGGGGATGCGCGAGCGGGTGGCGCTGCTCGGTGGCCGGGTGGACATCCTGGGCGGGGCCGGCAGGTCCGGAGGCGTGGCCGTCACCGTGACGGTGCCCCGCCGCTCGCCCGCCGGAGCCCCGAGCGCGTCGGCCGCGGCCGGGTCGGCCGCGACGGCCGTGACCGGGTGGGCGACCGGCTGATCCCCGACGCCGCGCTCGCTCAACGCCGAGCACGGTCAACGCCGCACTGCCCGCCGCCGCGCCGGCCCGACGGCGAGCGGGCGCGGCACCGAGGTCCACTCGGCACCGCGCCCGCCCCGATCGGCACCCCGATCAGCAGGTGAGCACCGGCGCCGCCCAGTCGGCGTGGTCGCTGTTGGTGCCGTCGCCGCCGTCCGTGACCACGAGCCGCAGCTCGTTGGCCCCGGCCAGCGCCGCCGTGAGGTGCTTGACCCCGGAAGCGGCCGTCATCCGCCCGCTGTCGGCGACCTTGGTGTCGTCGGCGTAGACCTCGAAGGAGACCGAGCCGCGGCCCTGTGCCTCGGCGTCCACGCCCACATCGGTGCTGAGCGCGGAGCAGGAGCCGCCGAGGTAGTAGACGATCTCGCTGAACGCGTTGACGCCCAGGCCCTTCGGGTAGGTGGCGCTCCCGATGGTGATCGCGGAGCCGTCACGGGCCTGGTTGCCGCCGTTGCTCATGTCCCGCTCCACCGGGCCCCAGCTGTTGCCCGCGGCGGACCAGGCGAGGTCGGAGAGCTGGTGGGTGCCGGCGGCCGGGCCGCCACCGCAGGCGATCCGGACGTTCGCCCAGTCGGCGTGGTCCCAACCGGTGCCGTCGCCGCCGTCGGTGACCACCAGCCGCAGCTCCTGGGCCCCGGTGAGGTCGGCGGTGAGCCGCTTCGCCGCGTCCCGGCCGGTGACCGGGCCGCTGTCCGCGGCCTTCACGCCGTCCTTGTAGACCTGGAACACCACCGAGCCGTTGCCGTACGCGTCGTCGTCGATCCCCACGTCGGTGACCAGGTTGCGGCAGGTGCCGCCCAGGTGGAAGCCGATGTCGCTGGGGGCGTGCACGCCCAGGCCGTAGGTGTAGGGGACGCCGCGGACGGTGATCGTCTGTCCGTCGCCGGCCAGGTGGTCGCCGTTGGTGCGGTCGCGCTCCACCGGGCCCCAGAAGTTGGAGACGGAGGTGAACGGCAGGTCGCTCAGCCGGGTCACCCCGGTGGGCGGGGAGACCGGCGAGCTCGGGGTGACCCGGAACATCGCCGTACCGTGCCCGGGCACCACCGCGCTGATCGTCCCGCTGCTGGCGGAGGTCTGCTTGGACCACAGGTCCTTGACCGCGTAGGACTCGGCACCGCCGATGCCGACGGCCTGCGCGGTGGTGCTGATGGTGGTGTCGTAGGAGCCCTCGTTGGTGAGGGTCACCGAACGGCTGCCGTCCGCCAGCGGCTTGCTCATCACCACGAGCCCGTTCTCCCGGGAGACCACGGTGCCCTGCCGGCCGAGCGGGTCCTGGTCCACCGCGATGACGTCCCGGTTGGTGAGGATCTCCAGAGTCTCCGGCTCGGCGCTGCGCAGGTCGGTGCCGATCATCAGCGGGGCGGCCATCTGCGCCCAGAGGCTGAAGTGGGTCCGGTACTCGGTGCCGGTCATGCCGCCGTTGCCGACCTCCAGCATGTCCGGGTCGTTGAAGGCGCCGGGCTTGGCGTAGTTGGCCAGGCCCTGGTTGGCCTGGGCGATGGAGATCATGCTCTGCCAGTTGTCGCTGATGTCACCGGTGGTGCGCCAGGAGTTGCCCACCGGCTGCGCCCAGTTCCACGGCCCGGTGCTGCCCCACTCGCAGATGCTGTAGAGGATCGGCCGTCCGGTCCGCTTGAGCGCCTCGCCCATGGTCCGGTACCGGGTCCGCGCGTCCGTGCCCTGGTTGTGGCAGTTGTCGTACTTGAGGTAGTCGACGCCCCAGGAGGCCCACAGATCCGCGTCCTGCTGCTCGTGGCCGAGGCCGCCGGGGAAGCCCTTGACGTCGCAGGTGTGGTCGCCGGCGCTGGAGTAGATGCCGAACTTCAGCCCCTTGCCGTGCACGTAGTCGGCCAGCGCCTTGATGCCGTGCGGGAAGCGGACCGGGTCGGGCACGAGGTTGCCGGCCGCGTCGCGCTCGGGCAGCGCCCAGCAGTCGTCGAGGTTGACGTACCGGTAGCCGGCGGCCTTGAGGCCCTTGCTGACGAAGAGGTCGGCGATGCCCTTGATCATCGCCTCGTTGAACTGGTCCCCGCAGTAGGTGGAGTTCCAGTTGTTGAAGCCCATCTGCGGGGTCAGGTTGAGGCCGTTGTCGAGGGCCGCGGCCGGTGGCGCGGTGGCGAGTTGGAGTCCGACGGTGAGGGCGCCGCCGCCGGCCATCAGGGTGAGCGCGGTCAGCGCGGCCGCGAAGCGGCGGCGTGGTCGGGCATCGGGGGTGCGCAAGTCTCCTCCAGGTGGGTGAACCGAAAGGGTGAGCGAGCCGAACGGGCGGGAGGGCCGGGGGAGTCGGCCCGGGGTCGGAGGGCGGGGCGGGACGCGGCCGGTCAGTTGAGCAGCGTCCAGGCCTGGCCGGGGGCGGCCGGGTTCGGTGCGCCGAGGACGACCGAGGAGGTCGGTGCGGACTGCGGGGCGTCCAGGGCCAGCCCGGTGGCGACGTTGGTGATGGTCAGCGCGCCGGTCGCGGTGTTCTGCAGGACCCGCCACTTCTGGTGCGGGCTGTCGGGGTCCCAGCGGTTGAGCACCCAGGCGGCCGAGCCGGTCCCGTTGCCGCCGGTCAGCGTGCCGTGCACCTGGGTGGGCGTGTTGCAGTTGTCGGTGATGCGCACGGTGCCGTCGGGGTTCGGGGTGAACTTCCACTGCTCCGAGGTGTGCCAGTCCCACCAGGTGTTGATGTCGGTGGTCGAGCCGTCGGGCGCGGCGCACATGCCCCGGACCTCCAGGGCCTGGCCGCCGGTGCCGCCCGCGCTGATGCCGTGGTAGCGGCCGTCGCCGACGACCGCGGCCGGGACGGTGACGGGCAGCGCCTTGAGGCGGTACAGCGCGACGCCGTGGGCCGGCACCCAGGACCCGACGGTGCTGGTGAAGGTGCCGGTGGCGCCGGTCCAGAGGTCCTTGACCGTGTAGCCGGGGCCGGTCAGCCCGAGGTCGGCGAGCGTCCGGGTGATGTACTGCCAGCCGGACGGGTCCTGGTTGACCAGCAGCACGGCGGTGTCGCCGTCGGCCAGTTGGCGCTTGAGCACGATCGGCGCGGTGGGGCTGCCGGGCGGGGCGCCGACCAGGGTGGCCGGCTTGCCGAGGCGGTCCTGGTCCACCGCGATGACGTCGGTGTTCTTGTAGATCGCCAGGGCGGTGTCGCCGATGCCGGTGGTCCAGGTGACGCCCTGGTCGGTGTGCCGGGAGTCGGCCGCGGTGCGCAGGTCGGCGCCGCTGATCAGCGGGGCGGCCATCATCGCGAGGATCGACATCTCGGCGCGCGCCTCGTCGTCGGTCATCGGCTTGTGGCAGAGGCAGTTGTCGGTGGTGCCGTAGACGCCGTACGGGTACAGCCAGCCAGCGAACATCATGTCCATGTCATTCCAGCTGCCCGGTCGCACGTTCCCCGGGTAGTCCAGCGCGGTCCGCAGCTGGCCGTTGTAGAGCACGCCGTCCAGGTCGGGGCCGCGGTCGCCGCCGATCCGGCACAGGTTGGCGACCTGGCCGCACCACTTCCCGGTCGGCGCGTACCCGGGCGCCTCGCGCGGCGGGGTGCCGGCCGCGACGACGACCGGGTCGGTGCGGGCCGGGTCGTCGGCGGCCAGCAGGTACGGGACGCCGGTGTGCACGGGCTGGGCGGAGACGCTCAGCGTGACCCGGGGCCGGTTCTGCGCGGCCGAGGCGGAGTCCAGCTCCCGGCGGAAGTCCTGGGCGCGGGCGTAGAGCGAGCGGGTGAGCTCCCGGCCGATGCCCTGGGTGTAGTAGTTGTGGCCGTCCGGTCCGACGATCTGCGGACCGTAGGGGCAGTCGTCGTACTTCACGTAGTCGACGCCCCAGGCCACGAAGTCGGCGGCGTCGGTGCTCTCGTGGCCCAGGCTGCCGGGGCGGCCCTGGCAGGTGGTGTACGTCGTGGTGGCGTAGATGCCGAACTTCATGCCCTTGCTGTGCGCGTACCAGGAGAGGTACTCGATGCCGTTGAGGGTGCGGCCGCCGACGGCGCGGGAGGGGAAGCGCGCCGGGTCGGGCACCAGGTGTCCGCTGGTGACGTCGGTGCCGGTGCCGTCGGTGCCGCTGACGGGGTTGCGGTTGGCGTCGTAGAGCTGCATGGCGCCCTCGGGCGTCTTGGCGAAGTCGGCGCTCTGGCCGTCGCGGTGGCCCAGCGACCACCCGTCGTCGATGGTGACGGTGTTGTAGCCGGCCGCGACCAGGCCGCGGGCGACCATGAAGTCGATGGTCTGGACGACCTGTTCCTGGGTGGTGGCGGTGCCGAAGGTGTTCCAGGAGTTCCACCCCATCGGCGGGGTGAGGGCCTGTCCGTTGTCGACGGTCACGGTCGCGGGCGGGGCGGCAGTGGCGGCCGTGGGTGCGGCCGCGGCGGGGGTCGTCGCGGGGCCGAGGGCGAGCGTGCCGAGGCCGGCCGAGGCGAGGGCCAGCGCCAGCAGGGCGCGGGGGGTGGGGCGGGGCGCGGTTCTGCGCATGGGCGCTCCAGGGGTGCGCGCGGGTGGGGGCGCATGAGGTTCACTGGTGAAGGGGAGTCGCGCTGATGTTTTCTGTCTCTTTTTCAAACAGAAAGCAACGCAGCATAGGCACGGCGGGAGTGGACACTCAAGAGTGCCTTTCTGCTGCACGGGGCTTGACGGCTCATCAGAGCGGGGTGTGATATTTCACATCGCGTTGAAATCTGTTTGATTCTGCTGATGAGGAGCGGTCCCCTCCATGACCAGAAGCACCCGCCGCCGCGCTGCGGCAGGCTCCCTCCTGCTGGCCCTCGGCCTGACCGCGGCCTGCTCCGACGGGCAGGACACGACCACCGGCAACGCCTCGGTGGCCCCCGTCAGCGGGAAGATCTCGATCACCTATCTGCAGAAGCAGGGCGACCAGGAGTACTTCATCGGCGAGGCCGCCGGCGCGAAGGCCAAGGCCGCCGAACTCGGCGTCGACCTCAAGGTGGTCAACCTCGGCAGCGACGCCAACAAGACGGTCAGCGAGGTCCAGGCGGCCGTCGCGCGGAAGACCAACGGCGTGATCGTCGTCGTCCCCGACCCGGCCGTCGGGCCGCAGGTGGTGCGGACCGTCCGGGACGCCGGGATCGCCCTGCTCACCTCCGACGACCAGGTCTGCTCCACCGGCCCCGACCCGGCGGCCTGCCCCAAGGCCGACCTGGTGCCGCGCATCGGCTTCAGCGGCGCCCAGATGGGCGCCGAGGTCGGCCGGCGCGCCGCCGAGGAGTACGCCAAAGCCGGGTGGACGGCGGCCGACACCCGGGTCATCGCGGCCTGGAAACAGGACGTCACCGTCTGCGGGGACCGGGTCAAGGCGGCCAAGGAGGCCTTCGACGCGGCCGTCCCCGGCGTCCGGACCATCGAGGTCGCCACCGACAACACCCCCACCGGCGCACAGGACAAGGTCGCCGCGACCGTCACCGCCAACGCGGGCGTCAAGCACTGGGTGGTGTGGGGCTGCAACGACGAGAACGTGCACGGCGGCGTGACCGCGCTGCAGAACGCCGGCGTCGGCGCGGACGACGTGATCGGCATCGGCCTCGGCGCCTACCTCGCCTGCAAGGACTGGGGTGCAGGCAAGCCGACCGGGATGAAGGCCGCGCTGTTCATCAACGGCAAGGAGGTCGGCGCGCTCGCCGTCCAGACGATGTACGACAAGCTCAAGAACGGTAAGGACCTCCCGGCCGAGCTGTTCGCGCGCACCACCATGGTCGACGCCGCCAGCTGGCAGGGCGCCGGAGTCACCTGTGGCTGAGCGGGCCGCCCCGGAGCCGACCGCCCCGGAGCCGACCGCCGAAGCGCCGACCGCCGCAGGGCCGCTCGGCACCGCCGGCACCACCGGCGTGGTCGCCGTCACCAAGGCCTTCGGCCCCGTCCGGGCCCTGAGCGGCGTCACCCTCGACTTCCCCCGGGGCGCGGTCACCGCGCTGATGGGCGAGAACGGCGCCGGCAAGTCCACCCTGCTGAAGATCCTCACCGGCGACCACCGGCCCACCGAGGGCCGCGTCCTGCTCGACGGCCGCCCCGTCGACCTGCGCTCCCCGGCCCAGGCCCGCGCCCTCGGCATCCGCATCGTCCCGCAGGAACCCGAGATCGTCCCGCACGTCTCGGTGGCCGAGAACGTCTACGCGGGCGCCCTCCCGACCGGCCGCGGCCGCCGCCTGGACCGCGCCGCCCTGCGCCGCCGGATCACCGCCGACCTGGACCGGCTCGGCTTCACCGGCGTCCTCGACCCCGACCTCCCCGGCTCCCGGCTCACCGCCGCCCAGCGCCAACTGGTCGAGATCATGCGCGCGCTGACCGGCGAGGCCAAGCTGATCGCCTTCGACGAGCCCACCTCCTCGCTCTCCGAGCAGGAGGCCGACACCCTCTTCGCCCTCATCGGCCGGCTGCGCGACCGGGGCATCGCGATCGTCTACGTCTCGCACCGGATGGGCGAGATCTTCCGGCTCGCCGACCGGATCGCCGTCCTGCGCGACGGCGAACTGGCCGGGATCCAGGACGCGCGCGACACCACCGAGGGCGACCTGGTGCGGCAGATGGTCGGCCGCGACCTGTCCGCCCTGTTCGTCCGCAGCGGCGTCGCCACCGACCGCGTGGTGCTGCGGGCCCGCGGCCTCACCACCGACCACGTCCGCGACGTCGACCTCACCGTCCGGGCCGGGGAGGTGGTCGGTCTGGCCGGGCTGATCGGCGCCGGCCGCTCCGAACTCGCCCTCGCGCTCGCCGGGGACCTGCCGGTGCGCTCCGGCACCGTCACCCTGGACGGGCGGCCGCTGCCCACCGGCGGTCCCGGCCGGGTGATCCGCGCCGGCCTCGGACTCGCCCCCGAGGAGCGCAAGGCCCAGGCGCTCTTCCTGCACCGCTCGATCCGCGACAACACCTCGATCGCCGTCCTGGACCGGCTGCGCCGCTGGCGCTTCGTCAAACGCCCGGCCGAACGCGACCTGGCCCGCGCGTACACGGAGCGGCTGCGGGTGCGCGCCCCGTCGATCGAGCACGAGGTCCGCAAGCTCTCCGGCGGCAACCAGCAGAAGGTCGTGCTCGCCCGCTGGCTGGCCCGCCGGCCCAAGCTGCTGATCCTCGACGAGCCGACCCGCGGCATCGACGTCGGAGCCAAGGCCGAGATCCACCGGATCGTCGCCGACCTGGCCGAGGAGGGCGTCGCCCTGCTGGTCATCTCCTCCGAACTGCCCGAACTCCTGGGCCTGGCCGACCGGATCGTCGTCCTGCAGAACGGGCGGGTCACCGGCGAACTCGACCGCGCCGACGCCACCGAGGAGGCCGTCCTGCAACTGGCCATGGCCGACGACATCACCGCGGCCGGCGCCACCGCCCGCCCGACCTCCCCGGGAGCACCCTCATGACCGGCGCCACCACCCCGTCCGCCGTCGACCGGCCCGACCCCGGCCCCGGGTCCGGCTCCGGAGCGGGATCCGGCACCGGCCGGCCGCCGCGCCGGGGCGGCCGCCCGCTCGCCCTCCTCGCCGGCATCGGCGGCCAGAACCTCAGCCTGCTCGGCGCCCTCGCCCTGGTCCTCACCGTCTTCGGGCTGCTCGACGACAACTACCTCGGCTGGACCAACCTCCAGGTGATCGCCGAGGCCGCGACCATCACCGGGCTGCTCGCCGTCGTCCAGACCGTCGTGATCATCTGCGGCGGCCTGGACATCTCGGTCGGCTCCCAGGCCGGCCTGGCCTCCGTGGTCAGCGCCATGGCGTTCACCTCGGCCGGATCCAACGCCCTCGCCGGGACGGCCGCGGCGGTCGCCGTCGGTGTCCTCGTCGGCACCGTCAACGGCCTCGTCATCGTCCGCGGCCGGGTCAACGCGACCATCGCCACCCTGGCCGGCCTCGCCGCCTACAAGGGCATCGCCCAACTCGTCTCGGACGGGCGGGCGCAGGGCTACGTGCTCGGCGACCCGGTGTTCGTCTTCCTCGGCCGCGGCCGGATCGCCGGACTGCCGGTGATGGTCTGGATCCTGATCCTCGTCGCGCTCGCGGTGCACGTCCTGCTCACCTACACCGACCTCGGCCGCAACCTCTACGCGATCGGCGGCAACGACACCGCCGCCCGGCTGGCCGGCATCGCGATCAACAAGTACCTGGTCGCCGTCTACGCCCTCATCGGCGCGGTCGCCGCGCTCGCCGGCATCCTGCTCACCGCCCGCACCGGCTCCGGCCAACCGGTCTCCGGCAGTGAGGGCCTGGAACTCAAGGCGATCACCGCAGCCGCCCTCGGCGGCTGCGCCCTCAAGGGCGGCCGGGGCGGCATCGGCGGCACCCTGCTGGCCGTCGCCCTGCTCGGAGCCCTGGAGAACGGGCTCACCGTCGAAGGCATCAACTCCTTCTGGCAGAACGTCGCCCAGGGCTCGCTCCTGGTGGTGGCGGTGGTCGTCCAGCAGTCCCGCACCGGCGACCGCGCCGTCGGCCTGCCCGGCTAGGCGCTTCCGGCCGGTGCGCCGCGCGCCGCGCGCCGCGCGGGGACGGGAGCCGGGAGCCGGTACCGTGCCGACCGCCCGTTCGCGCGGCGGACGGGACCGGTGGCCCATGCGGCCGGGACGGCAGGCCGAGCAGCATGGAACCGGCCAGGGAGGCGGTGGCGGCGGATGAACGGGGCCAGGGTCGGCGGCACCGGTGTCGCCACGGCTCTCGCGGCCGCCGGTACCGCAGTGCTGTGCGCGGTGGTGTGGTCGCTCCTCGCGCTCACCCACCCCGCGGTGGCGGGCGTCAGTGAGAACTACTTCATCGACGGCCTCTGGCTCGCGCTCGGCCTGACGTTCACGCTCGCCGGCCTGTTCCTCGTGGTCAACGGGAACGGCCGGGGCATGGGCGTCCTGATGCTGGCCACCGGTCTGCTCCAGACACTGCGCATGGTGGTGATCCTGGCCGCCGCGCTGGTCGGCGCCGGCCCGACGGCCGTCGACGCGGTCACGGCGCTGGTGCTGGCCACCGGCATCACCAACGCCTTCATGGTGGTGGCCTTCCCGCTCTGGCTCCCCGACGCCCGCCTCCCCGGTGGGATCTGGCGCTCCGTGACCGTCCTGGTGGCACTGTGGAGCGCCCTGCTCGCCTTCTCCGACACGGCCGGCGAGTCCCGGTGGTCCACCCTGTCCAACCCGCTCCACGACACCGCGCTGCACGCCTGGCTGGACCGGTGGCTCAGCCCGTACGTCTTCGACGTCTTCACCGCGAGCCTCGCGCTCACCCTCACGGTGGCCGCCGTCCGCTGGTGGCACTCGCCCGGACCGCACCCGCACCTGCCCGCGGTCGTGGCGGCCTACGTGGTCTGGGCCGCGCTGATCATCGTCCCGCACTACGTCGGCGACTACCCCGGGTGGCTGCCGTACGCGGTCCTCGTGGCCGGCGAGGCGGTCTGGATGCTGGTGCCGGTCACCGCCTTCCGCCGCGACCGCCAGCTCTCGCTGGACCGGGTCACCCGGCGCTACCTGGCGGCCTGCGCCTACTTCACCCTGGTCTTCATCGCGGTGCTGTTCGCGGTCTACCTGATGCACCGCCTGCAGCCCGGCACCGGGGGCGGGACGCGATGGTGGCAGGTGGTGACCGCCGGGGTCCTGGGCGCCCTGCTGCGACCGGCCGCGCGGGTCGTGGGGCGCGCCGTGGACCGCTACTACTACGGAGAGCGGGCTCACCCGTACCAGCTGATCCGGCAGCTGGCGGAGCGGATGAGCCACGCCGTCAACCCGGCGGACGCGCCGCCGCTGCTGTGCCGGACCGTGGTGCAGGCCCTCGGGCTGCCGGCTGCCGGCTGCCGCGGTCCGGGTACGGACCCGGAGCGGGCCGCGCGAGCTGGCCCGGGTCGGGGTGCTCGACCGGCCCGGCCTGTGCTTCCCGCTCACCTACGAGGGCGCCGAGATCGGCGAGCTGCTCGTACCGCCCCGCCCCGGGCAGTCCGCGCTGGACCGGCAGGACCGCGAGGTGCTGGGCCTGCTCGCCGACCAGGCCTCGCCGGCGATCGCCTCGCTCGGCCTGTACGAGGACCTCCGGGCCAGCCGCGAGCAGCTCGTGCTGGCCCGCGAGGAGGAGCGACGCCGACTGCGCCACGACCTTCACGACGGTCTCGGCCCCGCCCTCTCCGGCCTGCGGCTGAGGATCGACGCCGCCGGCGCCGACCTGCCCGGTGACTCCGGGGCCGCCGACGCGCTCACCGCGGCCTCCGCCGGCATCGGCCTCGCGATCGCCGAGCTCCGGCGGATCACCCACGGCCTGAATCCCGGTCCCCTCGACAGCGAAGGTCTGACCGACGGGCTCCGTCGGCTCGCGGACACCCTCGGGAGCCGGTCGCTGCACGTCACCCTCGACCTGCGTCCCGACCCGCTGCCCGCGCTCTCCGCCGCCGTGGAGGTCGCCGTCTACCGGATCAGCGGCGAGGCCCTGAACAACGTGGTCCGCCACTCGGGTGCCACGGCCGCCCGCCTCAGCCTGGGCGTGCTCCCCGACCGGGTCACCGTCGAGGTCGCCGACAACGGCACGGGCTTCCCCGTCCGGGTCTCCACGCCCGGGGTCGGTCTCCGGTCCATGGCCGAACGCGCCGAGGAGCTCGGCGGCACCTTCACCGCCGGCAACGCCCCCGTCGGTGCCGTCGTCCGCGCCGTCTTCCCGCGCGGCCGGGCCGACTGACCCGGGCCGCCGCCAGGCCTCGGGCGCCGTGCGCGCCCGCCCCGGGGGCGCTGTTTCGCCCGTGTCCGGACACCGCGCGGCGGACGGTCCCCGGTGGAAACCGGGCCGGCCGACCCGCCCGCCTCAGTCCGCGGGGACCGGGGCGACGACCAGTTCCCCGACGGTCTCCGCCAGGGCGGTGCGGGCCTGGGCCTGGAGGCCGGAGTCGGTGACGAACACGTCGATCTCGTCGAGCGCGGCGAACCCGCTGAGCGCGACGACGCCCCACTTGGTGTGGTCGGCCACCACGGCGACCCGGCGCGCCGAGGCGATGAGCGCGCGGTTGGTCTGCGCCTCCGCGAGGTTGGGCGTGGTCAGACCGGCCTTCTCGCAGACCCCGTGGGCCCCGAGGATCAGCAGGTCGACGTGGAGCGAGCGGATCGCCTGGTCGGCCAGCGGGCCGACCAGCGCCGCCGAAGGGGTGGGCGAGCCGCCGGTCAGCAGCAGCGAGGGCGCGCCCGCCGCCGGCTCCTCGTCCGTGGAACGGATCAGCTCCGCGACCGGCAGCGAGTTGGTGACGACGGTGAGCCGCGGGACGTGCAGCAGCCGGGCGGCGACCGCGTACGCCGTGGTGCCCGCCGCGACGGCGACCACGCTGCCCGGCTCGACCAGGGTGGCCGCGGCCTCCGCCACGGCGGCCTTCGCGGCCGACTCCAGCGCCGACTTCGCCTCGAACCCCGGCTCGTCGATGGCGGTGCCGGAGGCGGCGACGGCCCCGCCGTGCACCTTCTTCACCACGCCCGAGCGCTCCAGCGCGTCGAGGTCGCGGCGCACCGTCATGTCGGAGACGCCCAGCTGCTCGACCAGTTCGGCGACGCGCACGGCCCCGCTGCGGCGCACCAGCTCGGCGATCATCGCCTGCCGCTGGTGGGCCAGCAGTCCGTTGTCGGCCAAGGCCCGCTCCCCTCACACACCGGTCACACACCGGTACGCCCCCGGACCCGGACGGTCCGCGAGTCCGTCAAGAATACTGTCCGCCCGTGGACTGCCGCGGACGCCCGTGGACGACCCCGGAAGGGCCGGCGGCGGCCGTCCGCCGAGGCGCGGCCCGTGAGCGGCCGGGGCGTCGTCCCGGATGGTGGAAACCGATCTCCCCGCGGGCTGTCCGGCGGGAGAATCACGTTCATGGGAAAGACCTACGAGAAGATCGACGACCGCTTGCGCGCGTTCATCGAGGCCCAGCCCGTCTTCTTCGTGGCGACCGCGCCGCTCGCCGCCGACGGGCACGTCAACATCTCGCCCAAGGGGCGCTCCGGCACGCTCGCCGTGCTGGACGAACGCACCCTCGCCTACCTGGACTTCGGCGGATCGGGGGCGGAGACGGTGGCCCATGTGCGGGAGAACGGGCGGATCACCGTGATGTGGTGCGCCTTCGAGGGGCCGCCGAAGATCCTGCGGGTGCACGGCCAGGGCGAGGCCGTGTTCCGTGACGACCCGCGCTTCGCCGGGCTGCTCGCACGCTTCGACCCGGCCGCCGACGGGCCCTCGCTGCGCGCGATCGTCCTGGTGGCGGCGGAGCGGGTCGGCGACTCCTGCGGCTTCGCCGTTCCGCTCATGGACTACCGCGAGGACCGCGACCTGCACGCGCAGTACTTCGGCCGCAAGACGGAGGAGGAGTTCAGCGGCTACTGCGAGGGCAAGCCGCACGTGGCCACCAGCATCGACGGACTGCCGGCGATCCCGCTGCCGCTGCCCGCCCGCCCCGCACCGGCCGGCTGACGGGGGCCGGACACAGCACGACGCCGCTGGACGCGGCCGGCCCTCTCGGGGCCCGGCCGGGTGCAGCGGCGTTGTCGTGCGTGCTCCCCGGGAAGGGGACGGCGGGTCTTACTTGGTCAGACCGGCCTTGACGGAGCAGACCGGCCAGGCGCCGGGGCCCTGGGCGGCGAGGACCTTCTCGCCGACGGCGATCTGCTGCGCCTTGGTCGCCTGGTGGGCCTGCGGGGCGTACGCGGTGCCACCGAAGGCGGCCCAGGTGCTGGAGGTGAACTGCAGGCCGCCGTAGAAGCCGTTGCCGGAGTTGATGGCCCAGTTACCGGTGGCCTCGCACGCGGCGACCTTGTCCCACACGGAGGCGGGGGCGGCGGAGGCGCTGTTGGCCGCGACGAGGCCGGCCACCGGGAGGGCGGTGAGCGCCCCGGCCATCAGAGCCATCCGGACGCGGTTGCGGCGCTTGGTGGCGGTGGTGGTGGTGGCAGCGGTGGTCTCGTTACGGAAGGTCATGGGTTTCCTTTCGGAGAGGGTCTGCGAGCGCGCGGAACCAGGCCCTCGGAAGGCCGTCGGTTTCGGGGACACGTCGCTCGCGTGGTTCGGCACCGTGTTCGCTCCGGGGCGGTGAGGCCCTCGTGAGCGGCTTGCTCGGTGCAACGACTTCGAAGTTACGGGGGCTGGGGGGGTGTTTCAAGGAATCGCAGGTTTAGCCACGTCAGAGCAGGGTTACCGCGCGTAAGGATCAAGAAAATGGGTGGATTTGAAGGCAAATGTCCCGATTTTCAAGATCAAACCTCCGGGGAAAGTGGCCTGGGCCACAGCCGGGGCCCTGTGAGGCCGCGCACACGGTCGACGGCGAGTGACGGACGCTCGTCGCGGGGTGCCCGAATCGGGCCCTCCGGAGGTCCGGCGCGGGCGGTCCGGGTGGCCCCCGCCACAGCCCTCACCCGTCGAGCCCCCTGCTGTGACGCACCGTGTCCGGAATAGCCTCGGGCCATGACCAACGAGAGCGATGCGGAGCGGGACGAAGCGGCCTTCGAGGGCGGGGAGCCCGGCGCGGCGGCCGCCCCGGCCGGGTTCGAGCTGGGGACCGACGGCCCCAAGGTGATCCTGGCGGGCCTGGACGGCTCGGACTCCTCCTGGCGCGCCACCGCCTACGCGGCCGGCCTGGCCCGGCGGCAGAACGCCACCCTGGCGATCGCCTACATCCAGCCGGTCCTGGGCGCGGCCACCGCCCTGGCGGGTGCGGCCGTCGAGGAGACCACCCAGGAGATCGCCGAGGAGCTGCTCACCGCGATCCGCGAGGCCGAGCACCGGATGCGCGACGTCTGGCAGGTGGACTGGCGGTTCCTGACCGTGCGCGGCGACCCGTACACGGGGCTGGCGCGGCTGGCGGACGAGCTCCGGGCCGACGGCGTGGTGGTCGGCGCCTCCGAGCAGGCCGGGCACCGGGTGATCGGATCGGTGGCGGTGCGGCTGGTCAAGGCGGGCCGCTGGCCGGTCACGGTGGTCCCGTAGCCGCTCGTCCCGTAGGCGCTCGTTCCGTAGCCGTTCGTCGCGGAGTGGAAGGAGCGAGGGCTGCGGTCCCGGGGGTGCCGGGACCGCAGCCCTCGGCATGCGGTGGGGACGCCGGCGTCACCGGCGCGCTTCGGTCAGAGGATGGAGAGGCTGTTGCCGCAGACGTTGATCGGGATGCTGATCGGGATCTGGATCTGGTTGCCGGACAGCACGCCCGGCGAGTTGGCCACCACGCCGGTGGCCGAGGCCCCGCCCTCGTTGATACAGGTGGTGCCGCCGCCCCCGGGGAAGCCGTGGTGGGAGGGGGCCTCGGGAGCGTGGTGCCCCTGGTGCTCCTGGGGCTTCTGGTGCTCGTGGTGGGAGGAGGCCGTGGGGGCGTGGTGCTCGTGCTCGTCGCAGTCGCCCGCGAAGGCGGGGCCGGCGGAGAGGACCGCCAGCGCGGCGCTGAGGCCGGCGGCGATCAGGTACTTCCTGGTGTTGGTCATGCCGAAGGAATAGCCAGCCGACACGCTGAGGGCGACGCAATCCGACCATCGGATCACCCGATCGCAGTCGGAAGCGCACACCGATGCAGGAACGCCGCCACCCGCCCGGTGCAGCCGTCCGGGGCCCGCCGCTGCGAGCTTCCGGGGCGGTGGGCCCGGCCCCGGAGCCGTCCGGGCCCGGCGATAGGGTGCATGCCCATGACGGACACCTCGGTCGATCCGCCCCGGACACCCCGCCGCTCCGCCGGAACGGGCGAGGCGGCACGTCCCGCCGCGCGGCCGTCCCGCCGCCCCGGCCGCCGGACGGACGACGTGAACGCCACCGCCACCGCTGCCGACGCCGCCGCCCGCTCCGACGCGGGCCCGTCCGGCACCGACCTGCACCTCGACCTGTCCGCCGCCGGCAGCCGCCGGTCCGCCCTGATGGCCGCCCTGCGCGAGGCGATCCGCAGCGGCCGGCTCGCCCCCGGCACCCGGCTGCCGCCCTACCGCACGCTCGCCGCCGACCTCGGCATCGCCCGCAACACCGCCGCCGACGCCTACGCCGAACTGGTCGCCGAGGGCTGGCTCACCGCCCGCCAGGGCTCGGGCACCGCCGTCGCCGAGCGGGCCGAACCCGCCGCCGCGAACCGCGCCCGCCGCTCCTCCCGCCCGTCGCGCCCCGCCCACGACCTGCGGCAGGGCCAGCCCGACGCCGCCGCCTTCCCGCGCACCGCCTGGCTCGCCGCCGGGCGCCGGGCGCTCACCGCCGCGCCCAACGAGGCGTTCGGCCCCGGTGACCCGCAGGGAAGGCGCGAACTGCGCGAGGTCCTCGCCGACTACCTCGCCCGGGCCCGCGGGGTGCGGACCGACCCGGACCGGATCGTGGTCTGCTCCGGCTTCGCGCACGCGCTGCGCCTGCTGTTCGACGGCCCGCGCGCGGTGCTCCCCGCCCGGAGCACCGGCCCGCTCGCCGTGGAGGGCTACGGCCTGGGCTTCCACCGAGGTCTGCTGGCCGCCGCCGGGGTCACCGCCGTCCCGCTCCCGCTCGACGAGCACGGCGCGCGGGTCGGCGCCCTGGCCCACCACCGGGGGGTCCGGACGGCGCTGCTCACCCCCGCCCACCAGTTCCCGACCGGGGGACCGCTGCACGCGGGCCGCCGGGCGGCCGTGGTCGACTGGGCGCGCGGCCGCGGCGGGCTGGTCCTGGAGGACGACTACGACGGCGAGTTCCGCTACGACCGGCAGCCGGTCGGCGCGGTGCAGGGCCTGGACCCGGAGCGGGTGGTCTACCTCGGGACGGCCAGCAAGAGCCTCAGCCCGGCCCTGCGGCTGGGCTGGATGGTGCTGCCCGACCACCTGGTGGACCGGGTGCTCGCGGCGAAGGGGGAGCGCGAGGGCTGGGTCAGCGCGCTGGAGCAGCTGACCCTGGCCGAGTTCATCGACTCGGGCGGCTACGACCGGCACGTGCGGCGGATGCGCCGCCGCTACCGCGACCGCCGGGACCGGCTGGTCGACGCGCTGGCCGAGCGGGCTCCGCACATCGAGGTCACCGGGATCGCGGCCGGGCTGCACGCGGTGCTCCGGCTCGCGCCCGGCACCGAGCGCTCGGTGCTCAAGGCGGCCGCCTACCGGGGGCTGGCCCTGGACGGCCTGGCCGACTTCCGGCACCCGCTGCTCGCGCCGGAGGCGATGCCGGCGGTGGACGGCCTGGTGGTCGGCTACGCGACCCCGCCCGACCACGCCTACCCGGCGGCGCTGGAGGCGCTCTGCGCGATCCTGCCGCCGCCGCTCTGACCGCCGCTCCGACCGTTGCTGCGGCCGCTGTTCCGGCCGCCGACCGGGGCCCCCGCCGTTCCGGCCGGACGCTCCGCCGCTCCGCGCGGGCGGGCGCGGAGGGTAGGGCTGCGGCCGCCGGGGTGCGAGGGGAACCGGAAGGTAATCGCCCCGGTGTCCGCTCGCGTGTCATATGCCGGTACGGACCGGTGCGGAGGCCGCCGCCGGTGCCCGGGCAGCCGCCTACGCTCCTTGGTCATGCGCACTTCATTCCTGAGCCGCTTCGGCCTGCCCGCGATCCTCGCCTTCGTCGCCGCCCTGCTGCTGTCGGTGACCCCCGCCCACGCCGGCACCCCGGTGCTGTCCGTCGCCGTCGACAAGACGACGGCCACCCCCGGCTCCGCCGTCACCCTGACGCTCACCCTGACCAACCCGCACGACACGCCGGCCCAGTTCGTCTACCAGTCCGTTCAGCCGACCTACAACACCACGCTGAACACCGGCCTGAAGTACGGCTTCTCCTCCTGCGGCGGCAATGTCACCAGCTGTGACACCGGCGCCACCAGCGGCCTGGTCCACCACTCCGTCCCGGTCGCGGCCGGCGCCACCACCACGGTCACGCTGACCTACACCATCGGGGCCGACTCGGTCTGCGGCAACGGCGCGCGGATCGACTTCTACACCTACCTCTACTACGAGTACGCGAACGGCACCGCCAGCGACTCCGGCATCTTCAACGTCCCCGGCAACGAGGTCGTCTGCTCCTGACGGCCGAGCCAGTTCCCCGATGACCCCCCGTCAGGTGCCGGTCGCCCCCGTAGCGGCACCTGACGGGGCCTTCGCCGTTTCCGGCGCCGGCCCCCGCGGCCGCCGGCCCGGTGTTGTCGGACCCTCGTGGCAGGCTGGGCGCATGGCCGAACTCGTGACCACCGAAACCCGCGTGACCGCCCCCGGCGAGGCCGTGCCGCCGATACCCGGCGAGGTCGCGGAGCTGATCCGCGCCCGGGCCGGCGAGCGGCTGGCGCCCCTGGTCCACGGGCTGTTCCGCTCCTCCCTGGTCCTCGACCCCGCGGCGGACACCGGGGACGCCGGGGACGCCGAATCGGCCGGGGACGCGGCGGACGCCGGGCTCGCCGGACGGCTCGGCGGGCTGCCCGCGCTGCCGCCGGGCACCGACTGGCCGGAGTTCGCCGACCGCCCGATGCAACTGCTCGCCCAGCTCGACTGCGCCGCGCTCGCCGCGTCCTTCGAGGCCGGCGGACCGGACGCCGGCGGCTGGCCGCTGCCCGCCGACGGGCTGCTGCTCTTCTTCCAGGACGAATGGCTCTCCGACTTCACCGGTCGCGGCTGCCGCGTCCTGCACGTGCCCGCCGGTGCGCCGCCGCGGCCCGCGCCGGTCGCCGAGCGGGGCACGCCCGCCGTCCCGGCCGTCCCGGTCCGGGCCGCCCGGGCCCTGTCCGCGCCGTCCTACCAGGACCGCGAGCTGGAGCGGCTGTTCCCCGACGACTTCCTGATCGCCCTCGACCTGGCCCAGGACCTCGCCGAGCAGCTGCCGCGGCCGGCGGTCCGGGTGCTCGGCTGGTGCGACAGCGACACCGGCCGCCCCGAGGGCCACCGCCCGCTGCTCCAGATCGAGAGCGGTGTGCTGGCCGCCGACTGGGGCGAGTGCGTCAACGTCTCCTTCTGGATCACCCACGAGGACCTCGCGGACGGGCGCTTCGACCGGGTCCGGCACGGCTTCGAGATCGCCTGACGGGCGGGAGTCCGAAGCCGCGTCCCGAGGCGTGTCCGACCATTCCCGCCGGGCGTGCGACGCCAGGGCACGCACGCCCCCGGCCTGTCGGCCGGGAGGTGCCCCCGCCGCACGGACTCCGCCCCCGGGGAGCCGCACGCTGATCCGACGCGAACGGCCGGACACGCCTAGGCTGGGAGGAGGCCCGGGCGACTCGTCGGCCGCCGGTCCGGGCCCGGCCGGAGTGCCCGGCGGAGCGGTGGGACGGACGTGGCCCCAACGACAGGCCCGGACCCAGGGCAGCAGGACCCCGGACGGCAGGACCCCGGACAGCAGGACCCCGGACACCCGGAGCAGTCCGGGCCGCCCGGGGCCGACGAGGGCGCCCCCCTCGCCGAGCTGATGCGCTCGATGCGCGAGCGCCCCTCCCGGATGCCGGAGCTGCTCGCCGTCTTCGGCGTCCGCCACCGCGGCCCCCGGGCCGCCCGCCGGGTCGCGATGCTCCGGGCGGCCCACCCGGAGGCCTCGGATCGCGAGCTGGCGCAGCGGGCGGTCGACCACGCCCGCCGGGTCAGTCAGAACGAGGGCGCGTTCGTCGCCGGTCCCTTCCTCTGGATGGCCCCGTTCGCCTTCTGCAGTGCGCTGCTGGCCCAGGGGCAGCTGCTGCTGGAACTCGCCGCGCTCGCCGGCAAGGACCCCACGGACCGGGCCCGCGCCCCCGAGCTGCTCGTCCTCCAGGGGGCCCACCCGGACCTCGCCGCCGCCGAACGGGCCCTCGCGGCCGGCCCGCCGCCCGAGGAGGGGCCGGCGACCCGGCCCGGCCGCTTCCGGGGGTTCGGCTCGCTGCTGTGGCGCATGGCCCGCCTGCTCGGACTGACCAGCGAGGACGTCGTCCCCCCGCCGTCCCGGTGGCGGACCGCGGGGGAGTGGGGGCTGCTCGCGCTGGTGTTCCTGGTGGGCTTCGTCGCCCCGCTGATCTGGCTCCCGTACATGGCGTTCTCCTACAACCGGGCCACCGACCGGCTGGCCGCCCGCGGGATCGCCTTCCACTTCGGCGGGGAGTCGGCCGACTGGCCGGCGCCCCGCGCGGGCCGGACCGAGCCCGGGCTGGTGGTCGCCACCACCCGGGCCGCGTTCGGGCTGTTCGTGCCGATCGCGGCGGTGGGCGTCCTGCTGGTCGCCGACATCCGGCTCGCCGACAGCCGCTGGCCGGCGCTGGCCCTGGTCCTGGTCGCCCTCTCCGTCGTGGTGAGCGGGATCTGGTGGATGGAGCACTGGCGCTCCCTGCATCCGCGCCGGAGCCGGTCTCCACGCGCCCGCGGGAGATCGAGGTCCGCACCGAAGAAGCCCCCTGACGGTCGGTCACGGAGCGGTGGTTAGGCTGCCCGAAGGGCCGCGGGGCGGACCGGGTGGGCCGGCCGTTCTTCGCCCGGTACGACGAACGGGCCACCTGGTTCCATCAGTTGAGGCCGGCTTCATTCGAGCGACGCCCCTGGTTCACCGGGCAGCCGCGGTTCGCGGAGGAGGCGGCACCGGTCTGATCAGGGGCCCCGTCGAGGCCCCTGTCGCCACCCCCGATCGCACTATGTTCGAATCTCGAACACATGTGCGATCGATCCGGGCCTCACCGGCTGGGGGACAGGTCCGCACGCTCCCCCGTTCGGGTGGGGTGGATCGTTCCTACGTCTGGGCGATTCGCATGCGTAGGAATGGGCGGTCCGGGTGGCACGCGGTCCTCGGATTCAAACCTTCCGATCGGAGAGATTCACCCTATCGGGGGGCGCTCGGCTGCGGTGCGGGGTTGCCGGGTCCTTGGTGATCTAGGGTTCCGATGGATTGCCCGAGCGGGAGCACCGCATCGCGAAGGCCGCCAACACTCCCACCGATACGCGTATCTGATGATCCGTCGCAATCGAGACACCGGCTGCCGCCGGCCGTACGACGGGTCGGCGTGACCCGATCACACGAAGGAGATCCCTGCCGATGTCCGTGGAGACGACCACCCCGGAGACACCGCAGGTGGCCCAGCAGTCCAGCCTGACGACGGCCGCTGCGCGCAATCTTGCCACGACCACCAAGTCCGCACCGCAGATGCAGGAGATCACCTCCCGCTGGCTGCTCAAGGTGCTGCCCTGGGTGCAGGCCGCCGGTGGCGCCTACCGGGTCAACCGCCGGCTGACCTACACCGTGGGCGACGGCCGGATCGAGTTCATCAAGACCGGTTCCGAGGTCCGGGTGATCCCGCAGGAGCTCGGCGAACTGGCGCTGCTGCGCGGCTTCGAGGACGACGAGGTGCTCGCCGCGCTGGCCGACCGGTGCGAGCAGCGCGACTTCGGCCCGGGCGAGGTGCTCGCCGAGCGCGGTGCGCCCGCGGACCGGATCTACCTGATCGCGCACGGCAAGATCAACCAGATCGGCACCGGCAAGTACGGTGACGAGACGGTGGTCAGCGTGCTCGGCGACGGCGACCGCTTCGGCGAGCACGCGGTGCTCGACGCGGACGCGGTCTGGGAGTTCACGGCCAAGACGGTCACCGCCGGCACCGTGCTCTCGCTGCCCCGCCGGGACTTCGAGCGGATCCGGGACGACTCGCCCGCGCTGCGGCAGCACCTGGAGTCCTTCCTCGCCCTGCCGCTCCAGGCCCAGAACGAGCGCGGCGAGGCCGAGATCGCCATGTCGGCCGGCCACCACGGCGAGTACCAGCTCCCCGGCGCCTTCGTGGACTACGAGCTGAAGCCGCGCGAGTACGAGCTGAGTGTCGCCCAGACGATCCTCAAGGTGCACACCCGGGTCGCCGACCTCTACAACCAGCCGATGAACCAGATCGAGCACCAGCTCCGGCTGACCATCGAGGCCCTGCGCGAGCGCCAGGAGCACGAGCTGGTCAACAACCCGGAGTTCGGCCTGCTCAACAACGCCGACTTCGACCAGCGGATCCAGACCCACTCCGGCCCGCCCACCCCGGACGACCTGGACGAGCTGCTCAACCGCCGCCGCGACCCCGACTACCTGCTCGCCCACCCGCGGACCATCGCCGCGATCGGCCGCGAGCTGAACGCGCGCGGGCTCTACCCGCACCACGTCGACCTCGGCGGGCAGCAGGTGCCGGCGTGGCGCGGCGTTCCGATCCTGCCGTGCAACAAGATCCCGATCAGCAAGGAGAACACCAGCTCGATCCTGGTGATCCGTACCGGCGAGGACAACCAGGGCGTCATCGGCCTGCACCAGACCGGAATTCCGGACGAGTACCAGCCGAGCCTGTCGGTCCGGTTCATGGGCATCGACGAGAAGGCGATCATCTCCTACCTTGTGAGTGCCTACTACTCCGCCGCGATCCTGGTTCCGGACGCGGTCGGTGTGCTGGAGAACGTCGAGATCGCGCACGGGCGCCGCTGAGGCGCAGCTCGGGCGGGCCGTCCCCGGAGGGCCCGCCCCGGGCCGGGCGTAACCGGTCCACCGCATGATCGTTTCACCGGATGCCGGACGGCCCGCCCTTGCGGCGGGCCGTCCGGTGTCGGCCCCCGCCCGGCGCGGCCGACCTCCTGACGACACGAGAGGTGCACGGAGCCATGCCGCAGCCCCAGCCGCCCCGGCGGATACCGATGGACGGGCCGTCGTGACCGCGGACCGGAGCCCGGCACCCGTCGCCGCCGGGCACGGTGCCTCCGGCGGCCCCCGTGCGCGGCGGATCGGGCTGGTCGGGGCGGCCGCCGGGGTGGCCGCGCTCTGCGCGCTGGTGAGCGGCTCCGCCGCCGCGCGCCCCACGGCGGCGCAGCACGGCGGGGGGTGGCCGCACGGGCCGGTCGTCGGGACCTGCGTCACCACGAGGACGGACGTCGCGGTCGGGGTCGACCGGGGCGGCGTGGACGTCGAGGTGGACGTGGACGTCGAGGTCGGTGTGAGCGTCGACCTCTCCGGGGTCCTGCACCACCCGCACCCGACGCCGACCCCGAAGCCGTGGCCCACCAAGCCCTGGCCGCCGAAGCCGACGCACCACCACCCCTGTCCGTCGCCGTCGCCCACGCCGACTCCCACGCCGACCCCGACTCCCACGCCGACGCCCCGGCCCACCCCGACGCCGACCCCCAGCGCGACACCGACACCGACACCGACCGTCACGCCGGTGCCCACCCCGGTGCCGACCCCGGTGCCCACGCCGCCGCCGAGCCGGGCTCCGGTACAGCCCGCCCCGCCGGCCCCGCCCGCTCCGACGCCGAGGCCCACCCCGCCGCCCGCGTCGCCCCGGCCGCCGGCCCCCGTTCCCACCCCCACGCCGAGACCGGCGACCCCGCCGCCCGCGCCGGTGGTCCCGCCGCCGCCCGCGCCCGAACCGCCCGCGCCGACCCCGCCGCCGCCCAGCCCGGCCCCGACGCCCCCGGTGCCCAGCCCGGTGCGGTCGGCCGTGACGCTGCGGCCCGTCCCGCCGGCCCCGCCGCCCGTCGAGGCACCCGAGCGGCACCACGGCGGCTCGCCGACCAGGACCATGCTGGTGGTCACCGTGCCCGCGGTCCTCGCGGCGGCGGCCCTGCGCCCCCGTGGGCGAGCCGGTCGCGGTGGCAGTGGAGGCTCCCGCGGTTCCGGCGGCTCCGGTGGTTCCAGCGGCTCCTGACGCCGCCTCCCCTTCCGTTCCCCTTCCCCCTTCGCTTCCCGTTCGTCGGACCGTTCCCGGCCCGACGAACGGTCCCGACTGTTTCCGATCGACCCTGTCGATCCCCGACCGAGAAAGGAGTTCCCATGTCCGAGTGGTTGGCGCTGGCCATCGCCATGCTGGCGGCCGGCGCCGTCGTGGTGGCGGTGGTGCTGCTGAGGCACCGCCGCGCCGGTGCGGACGAGGACACCGACGAGACGCCCGACGTCATCGAGTACATGACGATGATGATCGGCGTGGTCTACGCGATCGTGCTCGGCCTCGCCATCGCCGGCGTCTGGGAGGCGCGGGGCGTGGCCCAGGACGACGTCTTCCGCGAGGCGCAGTCGCTGCACGAGGTGAGCGAGCGGGCGCAGGTCTACCCGGTGGAGTTCCGCGACAAGATCCGCGACGACGTCGACGCCTACGTCTCCTACGTCGTGGACGTGGAGTGGACGTACATGCGCGAGAACGGCGAGATCTCCGACCGGGGCACCGAGTTGCTGGAGAAGCTGCGCACCGACGTCGCGACCCGCGCCCCGGCCTCCGACCTGGAGGCCCAGGCCTATCAGCCGATCATGGACCGGATCAGCATCGCCGACGACGCCCGCAACGCGCGCGGCCAGAACGCCGGCCCGACCATGCCCGGTGTGGTCTGGTTCGGCCTGATCGTGGGCGCGGTGGTGACGGTCGGCATGGTGTTCGCCCTGCAGATCCGGCGCTCCACCCGGGAGTTGCTGCTGGCCGGGGCGTTCAGCGCGCTGATCGCCTTCCTGCTGTTCCTGATCTGGGACTTCGACGACCCGTTCGGCCGCAGCGTCTCGGTCACCACCCAGACGTTCACCGACCTGTTCCCGCACCTGGGCGGCGGGAGCGGCTGAGCGCCGTCCCCGGTCCTCCGGGCGGCCGACCCCCGCGCCCGCGGCCTTCGATACTCTGAGCGAGCCGTTGGGGGTCGGCCCCGGCGTGCCCGCGCCGAGAGGAACCGTCAGCGTTGTCCCATCAGCAGCCCGCCCAGGGCGAACCGTTCCCGACCACCCAACGCCCTGGACGCGCCTGGTGGTGGCTGCCGGCCGAGGAACGCCGCCGGCGCAAGCGCCGGCAGCAGGAGTGGAAGGCGTACCTGCGCAGGCACGGGGAGCGGAAGAAGGACAACGACCCGGAGGACTGCCTCCCCTCCGGTTGCAGCGGAGGAGGAGGCGGCGGCGGTTGCGGCGGCGGCAACGGCGGGTGCGGGGGTGGCGGCGGCGGGTGCGACGGCCCCTGCCTGATCGCCCTGTTCCCGGTGATGACGGCCGCCGGCGTCCGGTTCGCCCTCACCGGCGGCCGGGGGCGGCGGGCGGCGCACCGCGCGGACCCCGCCGCGCCGCCGCCGCGGGGCCTGGCCGCCGGGGTGCTGTACGGCGCGGTGCGCCACTACCGCACCGAGATCAGCCCGAAGCGCGCGGCCTGCTGCCCGTACACCCCGACCTGCTCGACCTACGCCGTCCAGGCGCTGCACCGGCACGGCGCGCTGCGCGGTGCCCGGCTCACGGCGGGCCGGCTGCTGCGGTGCCGCCCCGGCGTGGCCCGGCGCGGCGGCGGGGTCGACCCGGTGCCGGAGCGCTGAGGTCGGCCCGCCGGTTCCGGAGCGCCCTGCGGGTGCCGCGAAGCCCCCGGGGGCCGGCCGGTGCACCACCACCGGCCGGCCCCGCAGGGACCGTTGACGCGGAGCGTCAGTTCAGGCTGCCGCTCATCGCGTTGAGCATGGTGCCGGAGGCGTCGTCGTTCTCCAGGGAGAAGGCGAACATCCCGGCCAGGCCCTTGCTCTTCGCGTAGGCGCCGCGGGCCTGGACGGCCTGCGGGGTGTCACCGGTCCAGAAGTTGGTGCCGTCGTACACCCAGGAGGACTCGGTCACCGGGTCCCAGTGGGTGTTGGCGGCGGTCGGGTTGAGCTCCTTCCAGGCGGCCAGGCCGGCCTCCGCGCTCAGCGGCTTGGCCGGGGTCGGGCCGGTCGCGCTCTGGTAGAGGCCGAAGTTGTTGCCGGCCGGCACGCCGGTCCAGCCCCGCCAGTAGAAGGGCACGCCCAGCACGATCTTGTTGGCCGGGAAGCCGCCCGCGATGCCGTACTCCGGCAGGCCGGTGGTGTACGCGGTGATCGTGGTGTCGACGTTGTACTTGCGGTTGCCCGGGGTGATCGGCGTGGTCGGGTCGGCCGGGCTGTCGTGCAGCGGGTCCTGGTGGTTCGTCGGGCCCTTGGCGTCCCACGCGCCGTGCATGTCGTAGGTCATGACGTCGGCGTAGTCCAGGTACGCGCCGATCTTGTCGGTCTCCAGCTGCGCGATCTTGTCCTGGCCGCTGGGCAGCGCCGCGGTCAGCAGGAACTTCTTGCCCTGGGCGTTGCCGAGGGCGTCCAGCTGGGTGCGGAACTCCTTCAGCAGCAGGGTGAAGTTCTGCTTGTCGGCGGGGGAGTAGTGGTTGCCGGTGTGGCCGCCGGCCGAGCCCGGGTACTCCCAGTCGAGGTCGATGCCGTCGAAGAGCCCGGCCGCCGCCGCGGCGCCGCCCGCCGGGTCACCGGCCACGTTGGCGGGCAGGTTCCCCTTGAGGAACATGTCGAGGCAGGAGGAGACGAACTTCTTGCGGGAGGCGTCGGTCGCGGCCGCGTCCGAGAAGTACTTGGAGTACGTCCAGCCGCCGATGGAGATGGCGATCCGCAGGTTCGGGTACTTGGCCTTCAGCTGGCGCAGCTGGTTGAAGTTGCCCTTGAGCGGCTGCTCCCAGGTGTCGGCGGTGCCGTCCACGCTGGCCGCGCCGTTGTAGTCGGCCTGGTAGTCCGCGTAGGCGTCGCCGGCGCCGTCGCCGGCGTTCGGGTTGTTCTCGTTGGCCGAGTCCGAGGCCTTGACCGCCTGGAAGCAGGTCAGGTTGGTCGGGTGGATGTTGGCGAACGCGTACTGGAGGACGTCCAGCTTGCCGGCGGCGCCGCTGGTGTCGACGTTCTTCGCGTGGTACGCGTTCTCGTAGACGCCCCACTGGTCGAAGTAGGCCGCGCGGAACGGGCTGTTGGCGGGCGCCGCGGCGGTGGTGGTGCTCACCCGGGCGGACTGGGCCGAGGCGTGGCTGCCGGAGTAGCCCTGGACGGTGAAGGTGTAGCCGCGGGTCGGCAGCAGCGAGCTGACCGCCACCGAGGTGCCCATCGAGGTGGCGACCAACTGGTCGCCCGCGTACACCTTGTACGCGACCGGGGCGTCGCCGGCGGTCGCGGTGGACGGCTGCCACGTGAGGACCACGGCGTTGTGGGTGACCTTGGAGACGGTGACGCCGCTCGGGGTGGTGACCTTGCCGTCCCCGGCGGGGCCGGTGCCGGTCGAGGTGGCGGTGGGCGTCACGGTGGGGCTGTTGGTGGCCGTCGGGCTGTTGGTGGCGGTCGGACTGTTGGTCGCCGTGGGGCTGTTCGTCGCGGTCGGGCTGTTGGTGGCCGTGGGGCTGCTCGTGGCGGTGGGGCTGTTGGTGGCCGTCGGGCTGGCCGTGCCGGTCGGGCCCGCCGGGCCGGTGAGGCTGAGGTCGTCGGCCTGGTACGCACCGGTGCCGTACCAGCCGTGGGTGAAGACCGTCACCGAGGTGGTGGCCGCGCCCGTGGTGAAGGTGGTGCTCAGCTGGGTCCAGCCGGTGGCGTTGGGCGCCCAGCTCTGGGAGTTGACGCCGGTTCCGGTGGCGCCCAGGTAGACGTAGTTGCCGCGCACCCAGCCGGCCAGGGTGTAGGTGGTGTTCGGCGCCACGGCGACGGTCTGCTGGCACTGCGCGGTGTCGGACGCCGAGGCGGCGCCGTTGAGGGCGTAACCGCCCCCGTGCACCGGCGTGGTGACGACCGATCCGTTGGCGCAGGTCCAGCCGGCCAGGGTGCCGGTTTCGAGGTCGCCGTTGCCGAGCAGGTTGACGGCGGCGGCCGAGGCGGTGTCGAGGGAGAGCGCGAGGGCGGCGCTGCCGGTGCTGAGGGTGGCGGCCAGGGCGAGCGCGAGCGCCCGGCGGCGCGGGGCTGCGGCCCGGCGCTCAGCGGGGCGCGCGGACATGACACGGTCGTGCATGCGGTGGTCCTCCGGAGGAGTGGGGGTTCCGGCGGTGCGGCGGCCCGGAGTGGGCCGGGGGAGCCGGACCGGACGCCGTGGGGGGCGCGCGGTCGGGTGAACACGTGCGGCAGGGCAGGATGCGGCAGGGCGTGCGGGATCGTGGCGCCGGCCGGCCCGGGGGCCGCAGCGGTCACGACATCACAGATTGGACTGGACCAATATTCCCCGTCAAGGGTGTCCGGCGGGCGGACCGTCGGCGGCCGCACGACCGGTGGGACGGGCGCGGGCCCGGTACGGTGGCCTCCCGAGAGGTCCCGCGTCGAACGGAGTACGGGTCATGGACAGCCGCGCCTGGGACGACCGCTACGCCGCCAGCGAGCTGGTCTGGGGCACCGAACCCAACCGCTGGGTGGTTCGCGAACTGGCGGGGCTCGCCCCCGGGCGGGCCCTGGATCTCGCCGCCGGGGAGGGCCGCAACAGCATGTGGCTGGCCGGCCTCGGCTGGGAGGTCACCGGTCTGGACTTCTCCACCGTCGCCCTCGGCCGCGCCGAACGGCTCACGGCCGCCCTGCCCGACGAGGTGGCGGACCGCCTCACCTGGCGGCACGGCGACGCCCGCGCCTTCGAGGCCCCGCCCGAGGGCTACGACCTGGTCCTGGTCGCCTATCTGCAGCTCCCCGCCGAGGACCGCCGGGCCGCGCTGCGCCGGGGCGCCGGGGTCCTCGCCCCGGGCGGCACCCTGCTGGTGGTCGGCCACGACTCCGCCAACCTGGCCGAGGGGGCCGGCGGCCCCCGGGACCCGGCGGTGCTCTTCACCCCCGAGGACGTCCTCGCCGACCTGGCCGGCACCGGGCTGCGCACCGTCCGCGCCGAGCGGGTCCGCCGCCCGGTGGGCGACGGGGCGGAGGCGGTCGACGCCCTGGTCCGCCTGGAGCGGGCGGCCTGAGCGGGCTGCGGGTTCCCAGAGGTCTGGACCAATACCCCCATTCAGGAAGATCCGCGAATTCCGGTCCATTCGTGGGCGATGTTCCCTCGGCCGTCATTTCCGATACCCGTCGCCGGTGGTCACCACCGACCGCGCGGACTGCGGCGACCAACTGTGGTGGGCCGTCTCGCTGCAGAGGGGCGGGTGCCGGCTGAAGAACTACTGCAGCCTGCGCTGCGTGATCGTCCGGGGCGGCCGGCCCGGGAACGGCGCGGTGGTGGGCGGCTGCGACAAGAACTTCGCCGACCAGCTGGACCTGGTGGCCGTTCGGGTCGCCGGTGGTGCCGTACCGTCGGCGGACGATGCGGCACCGCCTGCTTCCGCCGGGCGCCCGCGGGGTATGGAGCTGTCCCGGGACGAGGGCGTACGCGGGGCGCGGAAAAGATCTACAGTGCTGTAGATTCGAGCGCAGGCGAGCAACGAGGAGGGCGCGATGAGCGTTTCGCTGGCGAAGGGTCAGAAGCTGAGCCTGGAGAAGCCGGGTGGAGGCCGACTGGGCGTGGTGCGGATGGGCCTCGGCTGGCGGGCCGCGCAGAAGAAGGGCTTCCTCGCGAAGCTGTTCGCCGGCCAGGACATCGACCTGGACGCCTCGGCCGTGCTGTTCGCCGCAGGCAAGCCGGTCGACGTGGTGTTCTTCCAGCACCTCACCAGCAACGACGGCTCGGTGCGGCACAGCGGCGACAACCTGACCGGCGGCTCCGGGGACGCGACCGACGACGAGACCATCATCGTCGACCTCACCGCCGTGCCCGCCGAGGTGGACCAGATCCTCTTCACCGTCAACTCGTTCACCGGCCAGACCTTCCAGGAGGTCGAGAACGCCTTCTGCCGCCTGGTCGACACCCAGACCGGTACCGAGCTGGCCCGCTACACGCTCACCGGCGGCGGTGCGTACACCGCGCAGATCATGGCCAAGGTGCAGCGCTCCGCGGGTGGCTGGCAGATGACCGCGATCGGCCAGCCGGCCAGCGGGCGCACCTTCCAGGACCTCATGCCGGAGCTCGTCAAGCACCTCTGACCGGCGGACCGGCCGGCCGCCCGCCACACCGGCCGGCCGGTCCGTCCGACCCCTCCCGGAGCCCCCGGGACGGGCCCGCCGGTGCGCTCCGCGAGCGCGCCGGGAGCCGGGCGTGCCCGGTCGGGTGGAGTTCCGTGATAACCCTGCGGCGCTCTCCGCGCGTCCGCTACCACTGGCCGCATGGACGATGACGCCGTGCAGCTACCCGAGCACCTCACGATCCGGGTCACCCACACCGACGACCCGGTCGCCGCGGTGGCCGGCCTGGAGGCCTGGGCATCCCGCGAGAAGTACCCGAACCTCATGATGATGCCACCCGTCTTCGGCAGCCTGGAGCGCACCGGGACGGGCGCCTGGAGGATCCTCCACTTCCACGCCACCACCCCGCAGGGCGCCCGGGACGACCTGGGCCACACCTTCCGGGCCCGGGCCCTGGCCGAACCCGGCACCAGGTCGGCCGCCCCCTGGACCCTCACCGACGAGGAGCGCGCCTCCTACACCGAGGCCTACGGGCGGATGGAGTGGGAGGCGCTCGACGAGATCTCGGCGGCCGGACGGGACTACCGCGTCTTCCGCGCCGAGCAGGTGCTGCGCTCGGGCCCGGACGGCATCGAGCCGCCCCGGCCCACCGACCCGGACCCGGCGGCCGTCGGCGAGGCCCACCGGCTGCCCTCCCGGGTGGACGGCTTCGTGATCGACCCGGCGGCCGGGGTCACCCTGGTCGACGGGATCCTGCGGCTGGACATGATGGCGCTGGTGCCGTCCGGCCGGTTCATCCCGGAGGACGTCCGGGCCGAGGCGCGGCTCGCCTCGCACCTCTATCCCAATGTCATGGTCCTGCCGGCCCACTGCGCCGTCGCCGAGTACCGGGACGGCCGCTGGGGGCCGATGACCGGCGCCTGCGAGACCCCGCAGGGCGCCCGGGACAGCCTGGCCGCCTATCTGCGCGAGTTCGCCCCCCGCCTGGACCCGGGCATCGGCGAGGAGGAGCTGACCCGGTACGCGGAGGCCGCCGACCGGCTGGACGCCGAGCGGGCCAACGAGGTGCGGGCGGCCGCGCGCCGGTTCCGGCTGGTCCGGGTCGAACCGGTGGTCCGCCTCGGGCCGGACGGGCCCGAGCTGCCCCGGACCTCGGACTGGGACCCGGATGTGCCGCTGCGGGTGCAGGAGCAGCGCGACCGCGCGGCCGGGATCGTCTACGGCGAGGACGAGGAGGACGAGGAGTCGGAGGGCGACTGACGGACGGTCGCCCGCGCGCGTCGGCCCGCCTCCCGGATGTCCGGGGGACGGGCCGATGTCGTCGTACGGGCCGGCTGCCGCGGGTCAGTGCGCCGAGGGGGCGGCGGCCGAGGGGGAGAGCGCGGCGCTCGGGGTGGCGCTGCCGGACGGGGCCGCCGACGGGGTGGTCACCGGGGCGGTCGGCGTGGGGCAGCCGGGGCCGGTCGGGGTGGCCGTCGCGCTCGGCGTGGCCGACGGGGTGGTGCTCGCGGACGGACTGGCGCCCGCCGTCGGGGTGCCGGTGGGGGTGCCCGTCGGCGTGGCGCAGTCGGTGGGCGTGGCCGTGGGCGTCGCCGTCGGCGTCGCGCTCGGGGTGCCGGTGGGCGTCGTCGACGGAGTTCCGGACGGGGTGCCGGTCGGCGTCGTGCTCGGCGTCGTGCTGGGCGTGCCGGTCGGGGTGGCGGTCGCGCTGGGGCTCGCGCTGCCGGACGGCGTGGTGCCGGGCGTCGTCGGCGGGGTGGTGCTCGGCTGCTCCGTGGGCGTGGCGCTCCCCGACGGGGAGGGCGAGGGCGAGGACGAGCCGGGCGGCGTGGCGCTCGGCGACGGGGCGCCGGTGGGCGTCCCGGGCGTCGTGGACGGGGTCCCGGAGGGCGTCGTGGTGACCGGGCCCGGCGTCACCGGTGCGAGCGGGCTCGGCGGCGCGACGGGGAGCAGCGGGGCGAGCGGGCTCGGCGTGCCCGGGCGGTTCGGGGTGGTGACCGGGCTGCCGCTGCCGAAGTGGGCCATCCAGTTCCGGACGGTGCGCAGGTACTCGTTGGAGTGGTTGTAGCCGAGCACCGCCCGGTCCAGCTGGGCCTGGTCGGACAGGTCGCGGCCGCCCGCGCAGAGGTAGCGGCCGGCGCCCTCGGCGGCGTCGAAGATGTTGTTCGGGTCGGCCTTGCCGTCCCCGTTGGCGTCCACGCCCCAGGAGGCCCAGGTGGAGGGGATGAACTGCATCGGCCCGACCGCGCGGTCCCAGCGCGCGTCGCCGTCGAAGCGGCCGCCGTCGGTGTCGGCGATCGCCGCGAAGCCGGCGCCGTTCAGCACCGGGCCGAGGATCGGGCGGAACGTCGTCCCGGCGGCGTCGACCGCGCCCCGGCCGGCCTGGCCGGACTCGACCTCGCCGATCGCGGCGAGCAGCTGCCAGGGCAGGTGGCAGCCGGGCGAGCGCAGCGCGAGCGCCGCCTCGGCCTTGCGGTAGGCGGCGAAGACCGTCTCCGGCAGGGCGGGCCCGGTGCGCAGCGGGTCGGCGAAGGGCGAGGTGAGCGGGGCGAGCGGCGGCTGGATCAGCGGCAGGGTGCCGCCGCCGTCGACCGGTGCGGTGCCGGGGACGCCGGTGGGGGCCAAGGGCGAGGCGTTGGTTCCGGCGGCCGGGGAGCCCGCGACCACTCCGACCGAGCCGGACGGGTTCTCCAGCGGGCCCGCCGCGGCGACCGGGGAGAAGCCGAGGCCGTTCTGGGAACCGGTCAGGGCCGCCAGTGCGGTGAACACCGCCAGCATTCCGGTCACCCGCTTGCCGAGCCGCAGCCGCCGGCCGGCCGTGCGGCCCGCCCCCGGTCCGTCGGCGCCGGCGGGCTTCCCCTCGTCCCGCGTGGCCTCGCTGTTCCTGCTCACCATGCCGTGCCCCTCCCGTCACCGTCCGGTCCCCCGGGGAACGGACGGGCTGTCACCATCGTGCCTGCCGGTGCATGACAGTTTCTCGCTACCGGAATGATTAGTATCACGACGATCTGACAGGGCCTCGGTGGCCTGCGGCGATCCGGGGCGCCACCGCCGGGTGAACGGACGGTGTTGCGGTTCGACCCGGCGCGATCGGGCGGTCGACCGTGCCCGCTCGGGCGGCCGATCAGGGCCGCTCGGGGTCGCTCGGGGTCGCTCGGCGGCCGATCGGGGCCGGAGGGGCGTCACAGGTCGAGCAGCGTCCCGTCCTCGGCGACGGCCGCGCCCGCCGCCGCCAGCGCCGGCGCCAGGGCGGCGGCCTCCGGTGAACCCCGGTGGGCCAGCGGGTTGGTGTTGTTGAGGTGGGTGTAGAGGTAGCGCGGTCCCGGCCGGCGGACCAGGTGGGGGAGCGAGTCGGCGACCGCCAGGTGGCCCATGCCGCGCGAGGTGCGGGCGCCGCCGGTGCGTTCGGCGAGTTCGTCGTCGGTGGCGAAGGTGCCGTCCAGGATCACCACGTCGGCGTCGGCCACCGCCCGGTCGAGGGCGGGCGTCCAGGCGGCGAGGCCGGGCGCGTAGACGGCGCGGGCCCGGCCGCCCGCCTCGGTGAAGCGGTAGCCGACCACCCAGTCCGCCCGCTCGGCGGCCGGGTCGCCCGCCGGGAGGCCGGCCGGGTCGGCGGCGTACCGGGGGCGCTTGCCGCCGAGCGCCAGCGGCTCGGCGACCAGGCCGCCGGCCAGTTCGACCGGCTGCCCCGCGGCGACGGTGTGCCAGCGCGCCTTGGTGTAGGGGGCCAGCAGCGGGCCGACCGGGAACGCCTCGTGGAGCGCGGTGCGGACCGGCGCGGTGGCGTGCACGGACAGCTCGGCGGCCTCCCGCAGGGTCACCAGGCCCAGGGTGTGGTCGAGTTCGCCGCTGGTGAGCAGGACGCCGCGCAGCGGGGTGGCCCGGGTGCCCGGCGGGGGCGCCAGCTCGGGGGCGGCGAGCAGCTGGGAGCGCAGGTCGGGGGAGGCGTTGACCAGGTACCAGGCGGAGCCGTCGGCGCTGACCGCCAGGCAGTCCTGGCTGCGGACGGCGCCGGTGCGCCGGGCGGTGGCGCAGCCCTCGCAGCCGCAGTTCCACTGGGGCAGGCCGCCGCCGGCGGCGGTGCCGAGGATCCGGATCTTCAGCGGGTGCTCCTCAGGCCGGGTCGGGGACGGGCGGCACGGCGGCGGTGAACCGGCGCGGCACCGGGTCCGGTGCGGCCTCCGGTGCGGCTCCCGGTGTCTGCGCCCGCACCAGGTGGTGGTGCGGGGAGAACCGGCAGGCGGGGTCGGTGACGTCCGGGTCGCCGGTGAACTGGAAGGCCTGGCAGCGGCAGCCGCCGTGGTCCTGCTCGCGCAGCTCGCAGCTGCGGCAGGGCTCCGGCATCCAGTCGGTGCCGCGGTAGCGGTTGAAGGCGGGCGAGTCGTGCCAGCTCGCGGCCAGGCCGTCGGTCACCGCGTTCGGCACCGTCAGGCCCGGCAGTTGGGCGGCGGCCAGGCAGGGCAGGACGGCGCCGTCCGGTGCGACGACGAGCTGTTCGCGGCCCCAGCCGTTCATGCACGGCTTCGCGGTGCCGCCGTGGTGGTCGGCGGCCACGTGGGTGATCTCGATCCGGTCGCCGTGCCGTGCCCGGGCCTCGGCGACGTCCCGCTCGGCCCGGCGGACCTCCTCGTCGCCGGGTGCGAGGTGGGCCCGGTTGGCCCAGGCCCAGCCGTAGAACTGGGTGTGCGCGAGCTCGACCCGGTCGGCGCCCAGCTCGACGGCGAGGTCGGCGATGGCGCCGAGGCGGGCGAGGTTGCCGCGGTGCAGCACCGCGTTGACGGTGAGCGGCAGTCCGGCGCCGGTGAGCAGGGCGGCCGCGGCGAGCTTGCGGGCGTGGCCGGTGGGCCCGGCCGACCGGGTGAGCCCGGCGACGGCGTCGGCCCGCTGCGGATCGGCGTCCTGGACGGAGAGCTGGACGTGGTCCAGGCCCGCCGCGGCGAGTTCGGCGGCGCGGGCGGCGTCCAGCGGCAGTCCGCTGGTGATCAGGTTGGTGTAGAGGCCGAGCCCGCGGGCGTGCGCGACGATGGCGGCCAGATCGCGGCGGAGCAGCGGTTCGCCACCGGTGAGGTGGACCTGCAGCACGCCGAGGCCGCGCGCCTGGTCGAGGATGCGCAGCCACTGTTCGGTGTCCAACTCGTCCCGTTGCCGGGTGAGTTCGACAGGGTTCGCGCAGTAGGTGCACCGCAGCGGGCAGCGGTGGGTGAGTTCGGCGACCAGCCCGAGCGGGGCGGGTGCCCGCCGGCCGGCGGCGGCGCCGGGCAGTCCGGCCGCCGGGTGGGGCTCCGCCGGAGCGCCGGTTCCGTCGAGGGCGAGCAGCCGGCGTTCGGCGAGGTCGGCCAGCAGGGCCAGTACCTGGCCGGCGTCCACGCCCTCGTACTCCTCGGCGAGCCGGGCGGTGATCCGGCCGGCGTCGCGCCGCCCGTCGCAGTGCCGCAGCACGGCGGCGGCGGTCGCGTTGAGCAGCAGCACGCCCTCCGGGTAGAGCAGGGCGGCCTGCCGGCGGACCGGGTCGTCGACGAGCCGCACCCCGCGCCGCAGCCCGGGGGCCGCGGCGGCGGGTGCGGCGTTCACCGGGCGGTCCCGGCGGGCACCGCGAGGTCCGCCGGTGCGGCGGCGCCTGCTGTGGCGGCGGTCTCCGTCCCGTAGTCGACGGCGTCGAGCATCGCGCGCAGCACCTCGCACTTGAAGGCGAGCGCGTCCACGGCGGCCCGCTGCTGCTCGGCCGTCACGCAGTGGTCCAGCACCAGGTCGAGGGTCTGCGCGCTGTCCCGGCGGGCGTCGGGGATCCGGTGCTCGAAGTAGGCGTAGCCGGCCGGGTCGATCCACTCGTAGTGCTTCTGCCAGGCGATCACCCGCTCGGCCATGTGGTCGGGCGAGAACATCTCGGTCAGCGCCGCGGCCACCCCCTCGGTCCACGGCCGGGTCCGGCAGAACTGCAGGTAGCCGTCGACGGCGAAGCGCACGCCGCGCGCCACGTGCCGCTCGTCCAGCACCTCGGCCCGGTCCAGGCCGACGGCCTCGGCGAGCACCAGCCAGTCGGCCAGCCCGCCCTCGCCCTCGTGCGGGCCGTCCTGGTGGCCGAGCCGCCGCGTCCACTCCCGGCGGACCTCCGGCAGCGGGCAGTTGGCGATGATCGCGGCGTTCTTCCGGGTCAGGACCAGCTGGTAGTACCAGCGGTTGGCGACCCAGCGCCGCAGCTCCGGCGGCGTGCAGCCGCCGGAGTGCAGGCGCAGATGGAACGGATGGGTGTCCCAGTACCGTCCCCGCAGGCCGTACAGCCTGGCCGCGAACTCCTCGCGGGTCGACGCGGTGGTGGGGGCGTGGGTCACCGAGTGGTCCGCGCGGCGTACGCGGTGACCTCGGCGCCGGTGCGGTGGCACTCCACCGCGGGGGCGGACCAGACGGGCTTGGCCGGGGCCGCCGGAGCGGTCGGCGCGGCGCCGGCGGTGGTGGCGGGGAGCTGGGAAGTGAGCGTGGACTTCATGGGAGTTGCCCTCCTCGGTGAAGCGGGGGTTCGGGGCCTGGCGGCCCCTGGAGCAGGACGCTACGAGCCGCCGGGCCCGCCCGCCGGTCCAACCCGCGCGATCGCGGGACAATCGCGCTCGAAAGGGTGACGCGACGGGCTCCGCGGCCGGGTCGGGTCGGGCCCGGGCGGGAGAACCGGTGTCGGGTGCGCCGGTCGGGCAGTGCCGTGTCGAGCGGGCCCGTCCGGGACGTGTCGGGCGGGCCCCGGGGTGTCCGGGGAGCCCCGGGCGGGGTCAGCCGGAGCGGCCGAACGCCAGCAGATGGCCGTCCTTGGTACCGACGAACACCCGCCCGCCGTCCGTCGCGGGCACCGAGAACCTGGTCACCGTGCCGAGCGGGAAGCTGCGCCGGAGCTTGAGCGTGCCGTTGACCGGAAGCGCGTCGTAGACCCGCAGTTCGCCGTTCTGGCCGCCCGGGCCGGTGCCGGAGTAGATCGTCCAGACCAGGGCCGAGCCGGTCGCCGTCCCGTTGGAGGTGACGACGGGGGAGCCGGAGGCGTAGCCGAAGCCCTCGGTGCTCGTCGCGGCGCTCGTCAACTGCGGGTTCCCGGCGCTGTTCACCGCGTACTTGAGGGCGCGCAGCGAGCCGTAGTTCTCGACCAGGTAGACGTAGCCGCCGTCGCCGCCCCAGACGCCCGGGTGGCCCCAGACCCCCTTGAACGGGCCGGTGGTGCCGACGACGCCGTCGGTGCCGTTCGGGCCCTGGCCCATGCCGCCCAGCCGGTCGCGGTCGAGCAGGAAGATCCGGCCGTCCTTGCCGACCTGCACCATGAGGTGCGGGTGCGCGGCGGACCCGAAGCCGGACGGCAGGGCGGTCGGGGCGCCGGAGCCGAGGTCCACGTCGCCGTGGTCCATCTCCCGGTTGTTGGTGGGGCTGAAGAAGTCCTTCGGGGCGAGGCTGCCGTCGGCGGCGACGCCCAACCGGACGACGGACTCGGCGAAGTGGCCGCCGGGCCGGTCGCCGGGGCCCTTCAGCGGGGAGGAGCCCTCGCCGGCGCCGTTCCCGGTCGCCACGAAGATCCGCCCGGAGCCGTCCGAGACCAGGCCGCCGCCGCTCATCCAGACCCCCGCGTTCTGCGAGGCGGAGCCGGACTCGGTGGACCAGAGGGTGAGTTTGCGGGTGCCGGTGTTGACGCCCGCGACGGTGCCGACGTACGTGCCGATCCCGCAGTCCGAGGCGAACCCGAAGTAGACCGCGCCGTCCAGCAGCAGCAGTCCGGCCCGCTGGGCGGAGGTGGCCGGGTTGAACGGCACGCCCGGGCTGTTCACCGGCGCGCCCTGGACGGTGACCGGCCAGCCGCTGCGCTCGGCGCCCGAGCCGGAGTCCAGGGCGTGCACCGAGAAGTGCGCGCCCCCCTCGCTCTCCTTGGACACCAGGTAGACCGTCCTGGTCGCCTGGTCGTAGACCGGGGTGGAGACGATGCCGGTGCCGGGGGAGAGGCAGGCGGAGGAGGAGGCCACCGGGGTGCCGAGCGCGCGCTGCCACAGGATCCGGCCGTCGGCCGCGTTGACGCCGTAGACGTGGTTGGTCGCGGTGGCGACGATCACGGTCGAGCCGGCGACCAGCGGTTGGGCGTACACCGCGCCGTCCACGGCGGTCGACCAGCGGCGGCCGAAGTCGGCGGCGGACACCTTGGCCGGCGCGAGACCGGGCTCGGCGGCGTCCCAGGCGGTGCGCAGGCCGTTGAGGGAGACGGTCGGATTGTCGGCCCGGGCGGGGGCCGCGCCGCCGAGCGTGCCGGCGGCGAGCGCCGGGGCGAGGAGGGCGAACCCGGAGAGCAGGGCCGCCGCGGACCGCGGGGTCCGGGCCCGTCGGGCGGAGCCGGGAACGGCCGGGTGCGGTCGGGGGGAGGCCGGCGTCGGGGCCGGTCCGGTGGGGCGCGCGGGTGGGTGAGATCGGCTCATGCGATCCGCCTTGGCTGTCGGGGGAGTACGGAGAACGGCGCCGTGGCGTCATTGTGCGAACGACCGTGCCGCACCCGCATCCGCCCGGCACCACCGTGCCCGTCCCGTTCACGCCCCGGGGGGAACCGGCTGCGCCGGGCGGCGGCGCTCGCCGGCTCCCCGGTTCCTAGACGGACTTGGAGAGCAGCAGCGCCAGCCCGGTGGCGGCGGCCGCCTCGGCGTCGGCGTTGACGTCGTCGTCCGGTCCGCGGTCCTTGACCACCTCGACGGAGTACGCCTGGCCGTCCGAGGCGAGGAAGTTCACCTCGGGCATGCGGCCGTCCTTGCGCCGCAGCAGGTAGGCGTCCTGGCCCGCACCGGGGACCGGGGTGGCGGTGTAGTCGGGGTTGGTCTTCAGCGAGGTGAACAGGGCGCGGTCCATCTCCCGGATGTGGGCGAAGGACTCCCGGGAGCCCCAGGTGCAGCCCCAGACCGGCTTGCCGTCCTTCGGGTCGGGGTGGGTGCCCCTGAACGGCCCGCCGGTGCCGACGGCGGCGACCACCTGGGGGGAGGTCAGCAGGGTGCAGGCGTCCGCGGGCCGCTTGCCGGCGCCGGCGGGCGTACCGCCGGTGGTGGCGGTCGGCACCGGGGTGGCGGTGGCAGGGGCGGTGGTGGCCGGCGGGGTGCCGGCGGGGGCGGTGGTGGCGGCCGGCGCGGGGGTGCTCGGGGCACCGGTGGCGGTCGGGGCGGCGGCCGGCGAGGAGGCGGCCGTCGTCGAGCCGCCGCCCGAGGAGGAGCAGCCGGCCACCGCGACGGCCGCGAGGGCCAGCGCGGGCAGCCAGCCGTACCGGCGGACGGACGTGATCGGTGAGCTGCGGTCCAAGGGAACCCCCTCCGGTGGCGCCCACCGGTGCGGCGGGCGGCGACGTGGCAGGAGCCTACGGCCCGGGGCGTCGCGGTAGTTCCCGTTTGCGCTACGGGAGTTGGACAGCTCGGTCACGGGTCGGAACGGGTCGCGGGACGGGCGCGCCCGGGAGGCCGGGACGGCGGTCCGGGGCACGGGGGTGGTACGCGCACGTGCGGTCGGGCTCCCGGCGGCGCCGGGGCCGCGCCGGGCTGACCTGCCCGGATACGAAGGAGCCGCACTACCAGTGCGGTGGGGCCGGTGTCGAGCGGGGGAGGGCGTCTTCCTCGGACGGGTGACGTTCTGGTGAAAGTGGTCATGCCAGGAACGGCGGCCCGGCATCCTGGGCCCGTGATCATGCGGATCCCGGGACGGGGCGGGGCGCGCGACCAAGGGGATGCCCGAGGGACGGAGGCCCTGAGAGATGAGCACCAACCTGCCGGAGACCGTGGCGGAGGCCCCGGTCGTCCTGCCCGCGCCGCCCCGGGTGGTCGACGACCTCGCCCGTGACCTGAGCCGGGCGGCCGCCGCCGTCCGGTCCGCCTCCAGAGACGGCCGGAGCGGCGGTGACCTCGCGGTGGCCGCGTACACCGCCGTGGTCTGCACGGGGCGGTCGGCGGCCCGCGCGCTGGAGGAGGCCGCCGCCTGGTGCCGGCAGGCGCCCGAGGCGGAGGTGCACTCCCTGGCCTGGGCACGGGTCCCCGGCCACCGCGACGACGTCTTCGAGTACCGGGTCACCCTCGCCGTCAGCTTCCCCGACCACGAGACCGGCGAACACGGCGGCGACACCCACCACTCCCGGCGCTGACCCCGGGGACCGCGGCCGCCGATCGGCGGGGTCCGCCCCGGTGGGAGCCGGCCGTAGACTCGCGCCATGGACACTCGGGGGACGAACGATCCGGTCACGGCGGAGCGCGAACTGCCCGTCGGCGCGGCCGTGGCGGTCACGGTGCTGGCCGCGCTCTGCGGCGGCGCGCTGCTGCTGGCCGTGCTGCACGGGCTGGGCTGGACGGCCCCCGGCCTCGGCTGGCTGGTCGCCAAGGGAGCCGTGAAGCTCGGGGTCGGCGGCGCGGTCGGCCTGACGGCCGGCGTCGCCTGGCTCCGGGCCCGCCGCGCGGGCCGGGGGCCGGACGCCTCCTGAGGGGCGGGCCGGCTCAGGAGTGCGCGGCCGCGCACTCCAGGTGGCCCCAGCTGCCGCCCACCTTGGTGATCCTCTCGCCCTTGGCGTACGGGCGGGAGCACGGGCAGGTCCCGGGGAAGCGGGCGGAGAGCGTCGGTGCTCCGCCGGACCCGCCGGACCCGCCGGAGGTCCGGCGCTTGGCGGCGGACGCGGCCGGGGCGCGCCGGCTCCGCGCCGGGGCGCTCGCGGCCGGATCCGGGACGGGCAGGTCGGCGGCGGTCCCGCCGGCCGCCTCCTGGGTGCGGGCGGCGTCGCTGGCGGCCTTGTCGGCGATCGCGTTCAGCGGGTCGCCGTCCACCTGGTGCGCGGGCACGTAGACGAAGCTCACGTCCCGCCCCTCCAGCAGCCCGTCGATCCGCTGGATCAGCTCCTGGTTGGCCACCGGCTTGCCCGCGGCGGTCTTCCAGCCGTTGCGCTTCCAGCCCTTCAGCCACTTCGTCACCGCGTCGCGGGTGTACGTGCTGTCCAGCCGGACCTCCAGCGGGACGGCGGGATCCGTGGCGGCCAGCAGCTGCTCCAGGGCCGTGAGCTCGCCCACGTTGTTGGTGCTGTGCCCGAGCGGGCCGGCCTGCCAGCGCTGCGGCGCCCCCGCGCCGTCGGCCACCACGTAGGCCCAGGCGGCCGGGCCCGGGTTCCCCTTGGCCGCCCCGTCGCAGGCGGCGATGATTCGGTCGTTCATCCTGCGATCATGCCAGGCCGCGGAGGCCCGGCGGACCGCCCGGCGGACCGCCCGGCGGGCTCCGGGCCCGGCCGGCGGCGGTCAGGGCACCAGGACGAGCCGCCCGCGCAGACCGCCCCGCGCCAACCGGCGGTGCGCCTCCTCGGCCCGCTCCAGCGGCAGGGTGTCCGCCACCCGGAGCGCCAGTTCCCGGCGCGCGGCCAGCGCCGCGAGCCCGGCGAGCGCGGCGCCGTCCGCCGCCACCCAGACGTGGGCGACCCGGATCCCGCGCAGCCCGAGCGGCGCCGCGCCGGCCGACACGGCGACGAAGGAGCCCCGGTTGCGCACCGCGCCGAGCGCGGCCACCCCCAGCAGCGCCGCGTCCAGCGCGCCGTCCACCCCGCCGGGCACCAGGGCGCGCACCTCGGCGGCCGGGTCGGCGGCTCCGCGCGGCACGTGCCACTCGGCGCCCAGCGCCCGCAGCTGCGCGGCGTCCCGCCGGTCGGCCAGCGCGACCACCCGCAGCCCGCGCCGCGCCGCCAGCTGCACGGCGAAGCCGCCGACCGCGCCCGCCGCACCGGTGACCAGCAGCGTCGCCCCGGCCGGCAGGTCCAGCAGGTCCAGGGCCTGGACGGCGGTGAGCCCGTTGAGCGGCAGGGTCGCCGCCTCGACGGCCGGCACGCCCTCCGGGGCGGGGGCGAGCGCCGCGGCGTCCAGCACCAGCGCGTCGGCGTAGCCGCCGAGCGGGACGTCCAGCCGGTCGCGCAGCCCGATCACCGCGTCCCCGACCGCGAACCCGTTCACCCCGGGGCCGATCCGCTCCACCGTGCCGGCGACGTCCCAGCCGATCCCGACGGTCTCCCGCGGCGCCATCAGCCCGGCCTGCGCGAGCACCCCGGCCCGGGTCACCGCGTCCACCGGGTTGACCCCGGCCGCCGCCACCCGCACCCGCAGCTGGCCCGGTCCGGGCTCGGGCTCGGGCACCTCGACCAGCTCCAGGACCTCCGGACCGCCGAACCGGCGGACGACCACGGCGCGCATCGCGCTCTCCTTTGCGACAGGGGATCAAGCGCCGCCCGCTGGGAGCGGCGGGGCTTGCCAACGGTCCCCAACCTAGGGAGAGTTGCTCTCCACAAGGAAGTACGCACCCGGGAGTGCGTACCGCACGGGGAGGAGAGCCGATGGCGACCACGACCGCCGCCCAGCGCCGCGCGGCCGCCCGGGCCGGCTACGACGCCTACCTCGCCGAGTGCCCCGCCCGGCAGCTGCTGGACCGGATCGGCGACAAGTGGGTCAGCCTGATCGTCAACGCCCTGGCCGACGGCCCGCAGCGCTACAGCGACCTGCGCCGCCGCCTCGCCGGGGTCAGCGAGAAGATGCTCACCCAGACCCTGCGCGGCCTGGAGCGCGACGGCCTGCTGACCCGGACGGTCACCGCGGCCGTGCCGGCCCGGGTGGACTACGCGCTCACCCCGCTCGGCGCCGGACTGCTCCCGCTGCTGCGGGCGATCAAGGACTGGGCCGAGGAGAACATGCCCGAGGTGCTGGCGCACCGGGAGGCCCACGACGGACGGGCGGGCTGACGCGATGGAGGCGGAACAGCTGAGACTCGCGGTCCACCGCGCCTTCGCCGCCACCGGGCGCGCCCCCGGCCACGACGAGCTGGCCGCCGGCCTGGGCGCCACCGAGGCGGAGGTCCGCGCGGGCCTGCGCCGGCTCGCCGAGGCCCGGCACCTCGCGCTCGGCCCGGACGACACGATCCTCATGGCCCACCCGTTCTCGGCCGTGCCGCTGGGCTTCTCGGTGATGGCCGGCGCCACCCTGTGGTTCGGCGGCTGCGCCTGGGACTCCTTCGCGCTGCCCCACCTCGTCCCCGGCGCCGATCCGGCGCTGGTCGCCACCACCTGTCCGGCCTGCGACCGCCCGCACGCCTGGACGGTCACCCGGCAGGCCCCGCCGGAGGGCGGGCAGGTGGCGCACTTCCTGGTGCCCGCCGCCCGGATGTGGGAGGACGTCGTCCACACCTGCGCCCATCAGCGGCTGTTCTGCTCCACCGGCTGCGTCGACGCCTGGCTCGCGGCCACCGGCAACCGGCGGGGCGCGGTGCTCGACCTGGCCACCCTCTGGCGGCTCGCCGCGCACTGGTACGAGGGCCGGCTCGACTCGCCGTACACCCGGCGCGAGCCGGCCGAGGCCTCCGGGTACCTGCGGTCGGTGGGGCTGAGCGGGGAGTTCTGGGGGCTGTGAGGCGCCGGGACGCCGAAGGCCCGTGCGGCCGCCGCCGTTGAGGCGGGGGCGGCCGCACGGGCCGGGGTCAGGAACGGGACGGCGGCGTCACAGGGCGCCGCACTGGCCGCCCTTCGGGCCGTTCACGGTGTTGCCGTGGCCGCCGTTGCCGGGGGCCGGGGTGTTGCCCGCGCAGTCCAGCGGACCGCGCACGGTGCTGCCGGCGACGGCGGTGCCGCCGGTGTTGAGCGCCAGGTGGGCCGGGCCGTCGACGGTCGACCAGAGCAGGGCGACCTGCCCGGTGGAGCCGCTCACCGCGACCGGGCCGGACACCTGGGTGTCGGTCAGCACGAAGGCCGCCGCGCCGCGGGCCGAGACCGGGCCCTTGAAGACCGAGCCGGTGGCGACCAGCGCCGCGCCCGGCTGGACCAGCACCGGGCCGGTGACCGTCGCGCCGTCCAGGCAGGTGACGCCGGAGGTGACCGCGAGCTTCTTCTGGGTGCCGCGCAGCGTGGTGGTGCACGCCGGGACGGAGCCGACGGTGAGCTTGCGCTCCGCCGTCACGCCGCCGACGGTGACGGTCAGCGTCGCGCTGCCCGGCCGCAGGCCGGTGAGCGTGCGGGCGGCCGGGTCGTAGGCGGCGACGCTGCCGCGCGGGGCCTCGGCGGCCGGGCCGATGTGCACGCCCTGGCCGCCCCACCGGGCGGTGACCGGCCAGGCGACCGGCACGGTCCGCTCGCCGTCCTGGGTGAAGGTCGCGCTGACCGGCACGGAGTCCAGCAGGCCGAGCGAGGCGGGGGCGCTCAGCTGCACCGCGTCGGCGCGGGCCCGCACCTCGGCGCGCAGCCAGGCCGAGGCGTCGTCCGGCACCGCGTACGGGTCGGTGACCTTGCCGGCGGCCGGGTTGATGCCGAGCATCGTCCAGCCGGTGAAGCCGCCGCGGTCCGGCTCGGCGGCCGGGCCCTTGCCCGAGTTGCCGTTGATCAGGTACGGGACGCCGTCGACGCTGCTCGCGTGGAAGGCGCCGACGTGGCCGCTGATCATCGCGGCGGACTTGCCGCCCGCGCGGAAGCCGGCCAGCCACTGCTCGACCAGGGCGGCCTCCTTGCGGTCGCCGAGCTGACTGCCCTGGTCGGGCAGCGGGTCGCGGGTCGGGTGGTGGTCGAACAGCAGCAGACCGGTGACGGACGGGTCCTGGGCGGCCGCGTCCAGGGTGGTGCGCAGCTTGGCGATCTGGTCGAAGCCGCTCGCCCGGAAGGAGCCGAGCGCGCTGTTCAGGGTGATGAACCGGGTGCCCTTGACGTCGAACACCTCGCTGGTCGCGCCGAAGGCGGCCGTGAAGTTGTCGATGGTGCCGGGGCCCATCACCTCGTGGTTGCCGGGCACGTAGTGCCAGGGGACGGAGCGGCCGGTGAGCTGGTCGAACTCGTCCAGCACCTTGCGGGCGAGGGCGAAGTCGGCCGGGCTCGCCTCGTCGACCAGGTCGCCGGCGATGACCAGCAGGTCGGGCTTGGCGGCGGCGATGTCGCGCAGCGTGCGGCGGGCGGCCTGCACGATGTCGCTCTCCGGGGCGCGGGCGATGAACTGGGCGTCCGACATCACCGCGACCCGAAGCGGCTTGCCGTCCACGGTGCCGTTGGTGAGCACCACCGGGTCGGTGACCCGCGGGCGCACCGGCAGTTCGACGTCCGGCGCCACCTCGACCCGCAGGTCGGCCAGGGTGAGCGCGCCGGTGTAGGAGCGGGCGGCGCCGGTCTCCATCAGCCGGAACCGCTGGAAGGTCAGCGGGTACTGCACGCCGGCCGGGATCGGGAACTCCACCTTCCGCCAGCCGGTCCAGGTGACCATCGGCGCGTCCAGGTTGGCGGTGACGCCGGCGGCGGTCCGGTACTGGATGCGCGGCCAGGCGCCGTTGCCGTCGCCCTCGATCCACAGGGTGATCGCGCGCGGCTGGCCGGGCAGCACGATGCCCTCGGGGGCGATGGCGTACTGGCCGCGGGTGCCGGTCGACTGGGTGAAGTCGTACGTCAGGCGCAGGCCCTTGCCGCCGTCGTGGCCCGGGGCCGGGGCGACGCCGCCGCCGGGCGCGCGGTCGTTGCCGGACTTCCAGGCGGCCGCGTCGGAGAAGTCGGCGAACGGCTTCTCGGTCATGCCGACGGTGACGGCGACGGCCGTCTCCAGGCCGCCCGCGGTCAGCTTGAGGGTGGCGGAGGTGCCGTCGGTGAGCGCCTTGACGGCGATCGAGCCGTCCTCGGCGGCGGAGGTCTCGACCACGCCGGCGCCGCCGGTGACGGTGAGGTCGGCGGCCTCGACCGGGGCGGTGTGGCCCTGGGCGTCGTAGCCGGTCACGGCGATCTTGGCGGTGGCGCCGGCGGCCTCCAGGCCGATCGGGTCGGTGCCGGCGGTGATCCGCACCGGCGCGCCGAGCACGGTCAGCGGCAGGGTGCCGGCCTCGGCGCCGTCGGCCGCGGCGGTGACGGCGGCCGGCCCGGAGGTGCGGCCGGTGACGACGGCCTCGGTGCCCTTGGCGGACACCTCGACGCTGCCGGGCTTGGCGTCCTTGCTGTCCTTGGCGTCCTTGGTGTCCTTGGCCACCGACCAGCGGACCGGCGGGGTGCTGCCGGTGACCGGGCCGAAGGTCTCGTCGTGCGGCAGCGCGCGGACGGTGCGGTGCAGGCCGGGGAAGACCCGGGTCGCGGTGTCCACGGCCTCCGCCGGGCGGACCCGGAAGCCCTTGACCAGGCCGGAGCCCGGCGCCGAGAACAGGCCGAGCCCGTTGGCGACGGCGCGCTCCCCGCCGTTGTCGGAGGGGCTGCTGACGGTGCCGGCCCGAGCGGTGCCGGGCAGCCGGGCGGCCATCGCGGCCGAGCCGCCGCCGTCCATGTTGAGCGCGTTGCGCGCGCCCATGTCCCGCATCAGCACCGCGAGGTCCGGCAGGCTGATGCCGGGGCTGTCGGCCTGCCGGCCGTCGACGGTGACCAGGTACATCCGCTTGTTGTCGGCGGAGAAGCCCACGGCGGTACGGGCGTTGAGCTCGTTGCCGTCGTTCTCGCCGGGCCGCTCGGCGACGCCGTCGCGGACCAGCACCTGGTAGCCGCCGACCGCCACCGCGACCTCGCCGAAGGAGGCGCGCGGCCGGTAGCCGGTGGTGACCCGGTCGCCGGGCGCGAGCTCGCGCAGCGCGCGGGCGCCGGCCTCCCGGCCGACCAGCACGGTGGAGCCCTCGGGCACCGCGGCGCCCAGCTGGTCGCGGACGGCGGTGACCCGGCCGTCGCGCAGCTCCACCTCGACGACCTCCGTGGAGCCGTCGGCGACCTTGGCGCGGGAGGCCTTGCCCCAGGCGGGGGTGAACAGGCCGACGCCGTCGGCGGGCAGGCCGTAGGTGTTGACGCCGTTGAGGGTCAGCTCGCGGCCGCCGGGCAGAGTGGCGCGGCCCTCCAGGAAGACCTCGGCCATCCGGGCCAGGCCGTCGGCGCCGACGGTCACGGCCTGGTTCCAGCCCTCGATCGGGGCGTGGACGAGGCCGCCCTCGCGGGAGACGCCGACGCCGAGCGGCGCCTCGGAGGCGTTCATGTCGAAGTAGTCGCCGTTGACGGCGGCGACCGCGCCGGCGCCCCGGGCCATGTCGGTGACGGTCTGGCGGGTCGTCACCTGGCCGGAGGACAGGTAGTCGACGCTCAGGCCCTCGGTGGCGAGGTCGGCGACCAGGACCTTGCCGCGGATCCAGCCGGTCCTGCCGAGCCGGTCGAAGGCGGTCATGGTCAGCCCCGGGGCGATCGGGGTGACCTCGCGCCGGGTGACGACCGACTCGCCGGGGCGGTCGAGCACCAGGCCCGGGTCGGCGGCGGTGCCGTTCGCGCCGGGGGCGGCCGGTCCGCCGGGCGCGGCCCAGGCCGTGGCGGGGGCGAGGGCGGGCAGGCCGGCGGCGACGAGCGCGCAGAGCGCGAGCGCCGCGGCCGGGCGGCGGAGACGGCGGGCCGCGGGCGCGGCGGCGGGAACGGGGGCGGTCGTCGTGGGGGTGACGGGCGGTGACATCGGTGGTTCAGCTCCTCGTACTGCGACGGGACGTGCGTGCCGCCGGTGCGAGCGCAGGACGCGGTCGGCGGCGTGGAGCGCCGCGAGCGGCGCGGCCCGGGGGCATGATCACCAGGCCGACGGCAGTCAATCGTCCACGAAAGACCGTCACGCCACGCGATGGTGAACCGGTCTGTTCGGCCGTGCGAACAAAAGCCCCATTCGTCGCGGGAACATGACACAACAGGGCGTCCGGGCACGGAAGGTGAGGATCCCGGTTTCCCGTCCTGCTGCGGATTCCGGTGCACGCCGGGGGCGCACAGTGGAGCCCGCACGACCTCGTCCTCGTCAACGAGCTCCACCGGAGGGGAACACCATGAGCATCCGCACCGCGGCCGCGGCCGTCGCCGCCACCGCCGCCCTCGCCGTCCCGGTCCTCGCCGCCGCCCCGGCCTCGGCCGCGCCCGCCCGGGTGGCGGCCTGTTCGACGTACAGCAACTACGTCAGCTACGGCGTGGCCTGCGACGGCACCCGCAGCTACTACGCGTGGGCCGTCTGCGCCAACAACCAGGTGGTCTACGGGGCCACCCGGTCGGGCGGGGTCTGGTCGTACGCCTACTGCAGCAACGTCGGTTCGACCTTCCGCAGCGGCGGCTACACGCTGATCTGACCGCTGCCGCTCGCGCTGCTGCTCGCGGTGTCGCCCGTGTCGCCGCTCGCGCTGCCGTCCGTGTCGCCGTCCGTGTCGCCGTCCGTGCCGCCGCTCGCGCTGCCGTCCGCGACCAGGGCGCCGTCCACGCGGTCGGCGAGCGTGGACCACGGGCGGCAGTCGACCACGGGGAGCGCGTACCGGCGGGCCTCGGCGGCGAGCCAGTGCGAGTACCGGGCACTGACCTCGGCGCGGTCCGCCTGCACGCCGCTCCCCGGCTCGCGGGCCGCGTAGTTGGCGGTGATCCGGTCCGCCTCGCCCTCGTGCAGGAAGACCGCCCGCACCTCCCGCCCGGCCGCCCGTCCCAGCGCGACCGCGCGGGCGCAGGCGGCCGGGGTGAGGTAGTCGCCCTCGACGACGGCGGGGACCGGCACGGTCAGCCGGTTGCGCACCACGCCGAGCAGGGCCGGCCGCAGGGCCTCGGCGGTGGCGATCTGGAGCTCCAGCACCCGCTCGGGCGGCAGCTCCTCCGCCGCCGTGCCGTCGCCGAAGTGGTGCAGACCGGGATGCTGCGCGGGCGTGGTGAGCTCCTGGACGGCGGCGACCACGTCGTCGAACTCGACGACGAAGGCGCCCTCCGCGGCCGCGATCCGGGCGGCGGCCAGGCTCTTGCCGACTCCGGAGGCGCCGCCGAGCAGCACGAGGTCCCAGGTCCGTTTCGTCATCCGGCGACGCTATCGTGCGGGATCCGGTGGGATCATCCGGTTTTCCCTGCTTCGCCTCCGCCGGGCCCGAGGTGGTCGAGCCGCTGCTGCCACGCCGTCAGCAGGCCCTCCAGTGCGGCGGCCTCCTCGGCGGAGAGCAGGCCCAGCAGCCGGTGCTCGTTGCGCATGTGGGCGGTGAACGCCTCGTCGATCAGCCGGCGGCCCGCCTCGGTGAGCGCGACCACCCGGCCGCGCCCGTCCGCCTCGCTGCGGCGGCGGGTGACCAGGCCCGCCCGCTCCAGCCGGTCGATCCGCTTGGTCATGGCGCCGGTGGTGACCATGGTGCGGGCGGCCAGCTCCCCGGGCGCCCGCTCGAACGGCGCGCCCGCCCGGCGCAGCGCGGCCAGTACGTCGAACTCGCCCTCGGCCAGCCCGTAGCGGCCGTAGACCAGGCAGAGCTCCTCGGTCAGGCGGCCGGCCAGCCGGTGCAGCCGGCCGATCACCGCCTGCGGGGAGACGTCGAGGTCGGGCCGCTCGCGGCGCCAGTCGGCCTGGATGAGGGCGACGTGGTCCGGGGCCGGATCCGTCGCACGGCTGTCTCGGCTGCGCTCCATGCCCCCATCCTAGCCGGATGGCTTCCGTGGAAGTTATATTGTCTTCCATGGAAGCCAGTTTCCGGTGGGTCCTGCTGACCGCCGTCGCACCGGTGGCCTGGGGCGCCAACTACTACGTCACCCGCGAGTTCCTCCCGCCCGACCGCCCGCTGTGGGGCGCCGCCCTGCGGGCCCTGCCGGCCGGCCTGCTCCTGCTGGCGCTGCGCCCGCGCCGCCCGCGCGGAGCCTGGTGGTGGCGCTCGGCGCTGCTCGGGCTGCTCAACACCGCGGGGTTCTTCGTCCTGCTCTACGTCGCCTCGCAGTCGCTGGCCACCAGCGTCGCCGCCACGGTGATGGCGGCCTCGCCGCTCGCGATGCTGCTGATCGCCTGGGCACTGACCGCCGCCCGTCCCGCCCGGGCCCACCTGCTCGGGGCGCTGGTCGGCCTGGGCGGGGTGGGGCTGATGCTGCTGACCCGGGCCGAACCGGTCGGCCTGCCCGGCCTGGCGGCCTCGGCGGCGGCGATGCTCGTCTCCTCGCTCGGCTACGTGCTCGCCGGTCGCTGGCGGGACGGCCCGGACGTGCTCGCCACCACCGCCTGGCAGCTGGTGGCCGGCGGGCTGGTCCTGCTGCCCCTGGCGGCGGCGTTCGAGGGCGCGCCGGCGGTGCCCGCCGGGCGGGAGCTGCTCGCCTTCGGCTACGCCGCGGTGGTGGCGACCGCGCTGGCCTTCACGGCCTGGTTCACCGGCCTGCGCCACCTCCCGCCCGGGACGGTCGGCCTGGTGGGCCTGCTCAACCCCTTGACCGGCGTGCTGCTCGGCACGGCGGTGGCGGGCGAGGGCCTCGGCCCGCTCCAGATCGCCGGCCTGCTCCTGGTCCTGGCCGGAGTCGCCCTCGGCCGCCCGGCCCGGGGCGCCGCCCGCGCGAAGGCCCCGGCGGTGCCCGGGACACCCGCCGCACGGGGCCGGCCGGTGCCGTCGCGGCGGGGGTGAGCCCTCGCCCCGGCGGCCGACCCCGGCGGCCGAGCCCCGGGCGGACCCCGGGGCCGGCCGCCGCTGCTGACGGGCCGTGGGGAAAACCGGATGACCCGGGGCGGGCCGGTTCCTACACTCGGCACCCAGAGGCGCGCCGCCCGGGGTTCCGGCGGCGGCGCGCGCCGTGACGAGTCGAGGGAGGACCGGTCGTGCGCCACCGCACCGCTGCCGTCGTCCCCTCGTCCCGGTTCGAGGTGATCCTGGTGTCCTCGTCCCTCCGGTGCCCGCTGCGCGGCCGGCACCGGGTGCGTGCGACGACCGTCTGACGCCTCCGCCACAGGAGCGAGGACACCGTTGCCGGCGGACCCCCGCCGGTCGCCGCCGTCGCCGCGATCGCGCTGCCCCCCTCATCCCGAGAGCTCCGAAAGGCACCGGGCCATGCGCACCGACGTCCGTACCACCGCCATCGCCGCCGTCCGCAACCTGGGCATCCTCGCCCACGTGGACGCGGGCAAGACCACCGTCACCGAGCGGGTCCTCTACCTGACCGGCGAGACCCACAAGCGCGGCGAGGTCCACGACGGCACCACCGTCACCGACTGCCATCCGCAGGAGCGCGAGCGGGGCATCACCATCTTCGCGGCCGCGGTCAGCTGTGTCTGGGACGGTCACCGGATCAACCTCATCGACACCCCCGGCCACGTCGACTTCGCGGACGAGGTCGAGCGCTCGCTGCGGGTGCTGGACGGGGCGGTCGCGGTGTTCGACGCCGTCGCGGGCGTGGAGCCGCAGAGCGAGAGCGTCTGGCGCCAGGCCGACCGGCACGGCGTGCCGCGGATCGCCTTCGTCAACAAGCTGGACCGGGCCGGGGCCGACCTGGACGCGGCCGTCGCCTCCATCCGGGAGCGGCTGCACCCGGCCCCGCTCGCGGTCCAGCTGCCGATCGGGCGGGAGGCCGGCTTCACCGGTGTGGTCGACCTGCTGACGCTGCGTGCCCTGACCTGGGACGACGGCCCCGACGGGGACGGCTTCCGGGAAGGGCCGGTGCCCGACGGGCTCCGGGCCGAGGCCGAGCGGCGGCGCGGGCTGCTGGACGAGGCGGTGGCCGGGCTCCACCCGGCGGCCCTGGAGGAGTACGTCGAGCACGCGGCGCTCTCCACCGCGACCCTGGCCGCCGCCCTGCGGGACCTCACCCGCAGCGGCGAGGCCGTGGTGGTGCTGTGCGGCTCGGCCTACCGCAACCGCGGGATCGAGCCGCTGCTGGACGCCGTCACGGCCTACCTGCCCTCGCCGCTGGACGTTCCGGCGGTGCGCGGCGCGGCAGGTGCCGGGGAGGCGAGCGCCGAGGAGGTGGAGCGGGCCGCCGATCCCGACGGGCCGCTCACCGCGCTGGTGTTCAGGGTGAACGTCGGTGCCTCCGGCCGGCTCACCTATCTGCGCCTGTACGCGGGCACGCTGCGCAAGGGGGACACCGTGCTGGACGCCGGCAGCGGCCGCACCGAGCGGATCGCCCGGATCCTGCGGGTGCAGGCCGACCTCCACGTCGAGGCGGAGACGGCCGTCGCCGGCGACATCGTCGCGGTGGTCGGCGTCAAGGCCGCGCGCACCGGCGCGACGCTCTGCGCGCCCGGCGCGCCGGTGGTCCTGGAGCCCGCCGTGGCCGCGACGCCGGTGGTGACGGTGGCCGTCGAGGCGCGGCGCACGGTCGACACCGACCGGCTGGCCCTCGCGCTGGCCCGGCTGGTCGAGGAGGACCCGTCGCTGGTCGTCCGCACCGACCCGGAGACCGGACAGCGGGTGCTGTCCGGGCTGGGTGAACTGCACCTGGAGGTGGCGGTGGAGAAGATCCGCCGGCAGGGACTGGAGGTGGCCGTCGGCCGTCCGCAGGTCGCCCTCCGGGAGACCGCGGAGCGCGGGGTCGCCGGCCATGTCCACCGGCACGTCAAACAGGACGGCGGCGCCGGCCAGTTCGCCCACGTGGTGCTGGACGTGGCACCGCTGGACGTGGCGACGCCGGATGCGGCGGCGCCGGACGGCGCGGCCGGGGAGGAGGGCGGAGGGTTCGTGTTCGCGTCCACCGTCACCGGCGGGCGGGTGCCGAAGGAGTACGTCCAGGCGGTGGAGGCGGGCTGCCGGGACGCACTCGCCGACGGCCCGCTGGGCGGCCACCCGGTCACCGGCCTGCGGGTCGTCCTGACCGACGGGGCCACCCACCCGAAGGACTCCTCGGAGCTCGCCTTCCGCACCGCCGGGCGGCTGGCGCTGCGCGAGGCGCTGCGGGCCTGCCGGATGGTGCTCCTGGAGCCGGTCGCCGAGGTGACGGTGACCGTGCCGCAGGAGGCGGTGGGCGGTGTCCTCGGTGACCTCGCCGCCCGCCGGGGCCGCGTCCAGGGCTCGGCCCCGCGCGGCGGGACGGCGGTGGTGACGGCGGTCGTGCCGCTCGCCGAGCTGTTCGGCTACGCGACCGCCCTGCGCAGCCGCACCCAGGGCCGGGGCACGTTCACCACCCGGCCGGCCGGGTACGCCCCGGCACCGCCCGCCGCCCGCTAGCGCCGAGGCCGCCGGGACCACCTCGCGTGGTCCCGGCGGCCTGGCGGGTCCGGCCGTGCTGACGCAGGCTCGGGCTGAATGGTCTCGACCACCCGTCAGTGTGCGTTCACCTGGCCGCCCACTTCATCGCGTAATGATAACGGGTCTGGTCCAAAGCGCGGAGGTGGCACCGTCCCCTGCGCGCAGTCGAAAGGAAAGACCATGGAACGCAGATCCCTTCTCGGCGCGACCGCCGGCGCGTTGGTGCTCGGAGGTCTCGCCCAGGGGACCGCGCAGGCAGCACCCGCCGACGGCGGCGAGGGGCTCGTGACCACGTTCAACGTCATCAGCGACATCCAGGGCGACCTCGGCGACTTCGCCCAGGCTCTCAAGGACATCCGGGCCACCAACCCCCGCTCCTCGGGCCTGGCCGTCGCCGGGGACATCACGCCGCGCGGCTACGACTTCGAGTACGCCGACGTGCAGAAGGTGCTGGACCAGGGCCCGAAGCCCCGCGAGGTGGCCTGGGCCATCGGCAACCACGAGTTCTACGTCCCCAAGTGGTCGGACCCGAACACGCTCGCCCAGAGCACCTGGCCCAACGGGACCACCGAGGACTCCCTCTTCCGCAGCTTCTACCGGTTCGCCAAGCGGTCCGCGGTCTACGCGGAGACGACGTTCGGCGGCATCCCGGTCCTGACCCTCGGCACCGAGCGCTACATGAAGTACCACGACAACTCCCTGTGGGACGAGGTGTGGATCAGTGAGGCGCAGTTCCAGTGGATGGAGGACCGTCTGCAGTACTGGGGAAGGCGCCGGAAGCCGGTCATGGTGGTCACCCACCACCCGCTGCCCAACACCGTCTCCGGGACCCGGAGCAAGATCTACCTGAGCGACTACCTCCAGCCCGACCGCCTCCTCGGCATCCTCGGGCGCCACCGCGACGTGTTCCTCTTCAGTGGCCACACCCACTGGGACCTGACCCTCTCCGACTGGTACGTCCGCCGCGTCGTGCCGGGCACCGCCAACCTCGACGGCTTCTCGGTGATCAACACCGGCGCCGTGCAGACGGGTTTCGCCGACAACGGGCAGGGCGGCGAGGCCACCGTTCCCGGACACTTCAACCAGGGTCTCCAGGTGGACGTGTACCGCGACCGGGTCGTCATCAAGGCGCGCGACTTCGCCACCGGCACCTGGATGAAGCAGATGACGGTGCCGCTGTCCACGCGGAGCTGATCCCGGGAGCGGTTGACGGACGGGTGCCCCGCACCGAGCGCCGACCGGTGCGGGGCACCCGTCCCGGCGATCGCGGCGGCCGGGCTCCGCGGGTGCCGGTCTACAGGGCGCCCGCGTCGCGGGCCGTCCACACCGACGGGTACAGCGGGCGCCAGTTCAGCTCGCGGCGGATCGCGGTCGTCGAGACCTGGCCCTCCCAGGGGTCGGCGGGCCCGGCGGGCCCGGACGGCTCGGTCCGGCGGGCCTCCGGGTCGGTCCAGGACGCCGGGTGGGGCGCGCCGTTGATGCCGTGCAGGTCCCAGGCGGTCACCGGTGCGTCGTCCGCCACGTTGTAGCTGCGACCCTCCACCCCCGGGGTCACCGCCGCGCTCCACAGCGCCCGCGCCACGTCGGCGTGGTGCACCACGGGCAGGCGCTGGTGCGAGGGCCAGCGGCCGGCCCAGCCCAGCACGTCCGCGAGGTGCGGGTCGCCCTCGCCGTACACGAAGGCGGGCCGGACCACGACCAGCGGCAGCCGGTCGCCGAGCGCGCGCAGCCCCTCCTCGGCCGCGGCCTTGGAAGCGGCGTAGGCACCCCAGGCCGGATCCGGGGCCAGCGGGTCGTCCTCCACGGCGGGCCGGGCCGACCCGCGTCCGTAGACCAGATTGGTGCTGGTGTGCACGAACCGCCGGACCCCGGCCTCGACGGCGTCCCGCCCGAGGGCGACGGCCGCGTCCCGGTTCACCGCGAAGGCCTCCTCGTCCGACACCCCGCGCAGCGCGGCGGCCACGTGCACCACCACGTCCACGCCCTCCAGCGCCCGCGCCCGGTCGGCCGGCTCCCGCAGGTCGCCGACGACCGCCCGGAGACCGAGGGCGGTGGCCGTCTCCGCCTGTGCCGTCCGTCGCACCAGTACCCGGACCGCGCCCGGGCCGGCCCACTGCGCCAGCCGCGGTACGAACCGGCGGCCGACCTGCCCGGTGGAACCCGTCACCAGAAACGTCGTCATCACTGCCTCACTCCCGGAAAGGTGGTCGCTCATCGACGGGGGCGGCGACCGTTCGCCGGCGTGTCCGGCGCCGCCCTCCCGGCCACCACGATGGCGGCGCACCGTCGGCGGTGGCAGAGACCTCCTCAACCAGGGACCGGTGATCCCTGGTTGGGCGGCCCGCGCGGGGCGGAGGATGGGAGGGTGATCGACCGACCGGCCCTCGCCGACTTCCTGACCCGCCGCCGCGCAGGGCTCACCCCCGCGGACGTCGGCCTGCCGCCCGGCGCCCGCCGCCGCACACCCGGCCTGCGCCGGGAGGAGGTGGCGCAGCTCGCCGGGCTCTCGGTGGACTACTACGCGCGCCTGGAGCAGCGCCGGGGCCCGCAGCCCTCGCCGCAGCTGGTCGCGGCCCTCGCCCGGGCCCTGCGGCTGACCGAGGACGAGCGGGACCACCTGTTCCACCTCGCCGGCCACCGGCCGCCGCTCCGCCACACCCCGCTCACCCACGTCCGGCCCGGCCTGCTGCTGATCCTGGACCGGCTGCACGACATACCGGCCCAGGTGGTCTCGGACGTGGGGGACGTCCTGGCCCAGAACCCGATGGCCGCCGCTCTGTTCGGCGATGTCACCCGGAGCCGGTCGGAGCAGTACAACGTGGTCCTGCGCTGGTTCGCCGAGCCCGCCGTCCGCGCCCGGTTCCCCGCCGAACAGCACGAGGAGCTGGCCCGCGCGCACGTCGCCCACCTGCGCGCCGCCCACGCGGCCCGTCCCGGGGACGCGCACCTCGGCCGGCTGGTGACGCGCCTGCTCGCCACCGGTGAGGAGTTCGCCGCCCACTGGGCGCGGCACGACGTCGCCGTGCGGCGAAGCGGTCGCAAGACGGTGCTGCACCCGGTGGTCGGCCGGCTCGACCTGGACTGCGAGGTGCTGGCCGCCGCGGGCCAGGACCAGTTGCTGCTCGTCCACACCGCTCCGCCCGGCACCGTGAGCGCCGAACGCCTGGAGCTGCTCCGGGTGGTCGGGCGGCAGCGGCTCGACGCCGGGCCGGCCGAGGACGCGGCGGCCCGGTGAGCCGCAACCGCCGCTCCGGGGCCGGGCGCGCGAGCGCGGTCGTGCCGGGCTCGCCGGAGGCGCTCGAAGGCGTCCGGGCCCGACCTCGCCGCCGCCCGGCCCGACCTCGCCGCCCGACCCGACCTCGCCGCCCGGCTCGCCGCCGCCCTCCGGCCGAGGGCGGCCGGCTCCGGGCAGGGTGTCCCGGAGGAGGTGCGGCGCCGGGTCGGGGCCTTCCCGGCGACCGGGTACGCGGCCGCCCAGGCCCCGGCTCCCGGCACGCGGTGACGAGCCGGTCGCGGCACGTCACGGACCCCGCCGCGACCCCGGCGAACCGCCTCTGACCTGCGCGTCCTGCTTCGGAAGCGGCGCGCGGAGCGGCTACCGTGTCCGGGCGGCCGTGTCCGGCCGCCCGGCGCCGCGGGCGCCGCCAGCACCACAAGGGACGGACCGGCATGCAGTTCGACGACCAGGGCGACCTCGACACCTCGCAGGTGGACGACCGGCGCGGCATCCCCGGCGGGAAGGTCGCCATCGGGGGTGGCGCGGCCGGTCTGATCGCCGTTCTGATCGCGGTGCTCTTCGGGGTCGACCCGAGCATCCTCGGGCTCTCCGACGGTGGGGGCGGGTCGAGCAGCGGCTCCGGCCGGGGCACGACGGCGGGGGAGGTCCAGCAGGTCTGCAAGACCGGTGCCGACGCCAACCGCCGCCAGGACTGCCGGATCGTCGCCGTCACCAACAGCCTGCAGGAGTTCTGGGGCGGCCAACTGCCCCGGTCCGGCGTCGCCTACCGGCCCGCCGAGACGGTCCTGTTCAGCGGCCGGGTCGACACCGCCTGCGGCGCGGCGAGCTCCGCCGTGGGCCCGTTCTACTGCTCCGGCGACCGGCGCGCCTACTTCGACCTCGGGTTCTTCGACGAGCTGTCCACCCGCTTCGGCGCGCGCGGCGGCCCGTTCGCCGAGGCCTACGTCGTCGCCCACGAGTACGGCCACCACATCCAGAACCTGACCGGCACGATGCAGAAGGTCGGGCGGGACCGGCAGGGCCAGAACAGCGCCTCGGTCAAGCTGGAGCTCCAGGCCGACTGCTACGCCGGCGTCTGGGCCCACCACGCCACCACCACCCCGCAGGCGTCCACCGGGCGGCCGCTGATCAGCACCCTCACCGACCAGGACATCGCCCAGGGGCTGGACGCCGCGGCGGCCGTCGGCGACGACCGGATCCAGAAGCAGGCCACCGGCCGGATCGACCCCGACACCTGGACCCACGGCTCCTCCGACCAGCGCAAGGCGTGGTTCACCACCGGCTACCGCAGCGGCGACCCGGCCCGCTGCGACACCTTCGCCGCGCAGCGCTGACCCGCGGCCGGGCCCCGCCCGGACCTGCGGCACCCGGCGCCGCGCTCCCGGCGCCACGGCCCCCGGCACCCTGTCATCCGTCAGGGACCGCCGGGGGCGGCGGCTTCCTACGCTGCTGAGCACCGGCCCGACACGGACCGGACCAGCATCCGAGGGAGAACCACCATGCGCAAGATCCTGCACACCGCCGCCGCGCTCGCCCTCGCGGCCGCCGCCGCCACCACGATGGGGACCACCGGCGCCCAGGCCGCCGACGGACCCTGGGACGGCTGCCCGTACGGGGCGGTCTGCATCTACCCCCAGGACTCCGACACCAGCAGGCCGCCGACCGACATCTTCTGGAGCTACGGCGCCCACAACCTCCGCAACCAGGTCGGCCGGCACTGGGTGCTCAACAACCAGTCCGGCGGCGCGCACGCCCACCTGTGCACCGGCTCCAACGGCACCGGCTGCGGCGAGGACATCCCCGCCGAGACGGGCGTCTACGCCGACCTGACGCCGATCAACTCCATCACGCTCGACCGCCCCTGAGCGGCCGAGGGCCGGTCGGCCCTCGGCCGGGGCCGTCCGCGGCGGGTCCTCCGGGGGGAGGACCCCGCCGCGGACGGCCGTGTCCGGGACCGGAGCGCGGCCGGCGGCGTCGGCGCGACCCGGTCGGACCGGCCGAGGGCGGGGGAGGGGGGCCGTTCCGGGCCCCGGTGTACGGATCACGCGGCCTCCGGGGAGGGGCAGGTGGCCGCCGGGCGGGACCGTCCCGGCGAGCAGGTAGGACTCCACGGTGGAGCGCACGCACGGGTTCGGCCCGGGGTACTGGCCGTGGTCGCCGTTCCCGGGGACCGTCACCAGGCGCGAGCCGCGCAGCGCCCGGTGCACGGAGAGCGCGGCCTCGAAGGGCGTCGCGGGGTCGTGCACCGAGTTGAGCATCAGCGTGGGCGGCAGGGCCGCACCGGTGATCCGCACCGGGGGCGCCGTCGGCGCCGGCCAGGTGGCGCAGACCGCGGAGAAGGCGAGCGTACGGGCCCCGACCAGTGGCCGGCGTGCGGTGTTCTCGGCGCTCCGGTCCGCCGAGGCGGACAGGTCGCGGGTCCACGGGGTGTCGGTGCAGGTGACCGCGAAGTACGCGGCGAGGAACTCCGGGTCGAGGTACTGGCCGAAGATCCACCGGGCGGCGGTACGGGCGGCCGGCCCGGCGTTCGGCCAGTCGTCGAGGGCGGTCAGCGCGGTGGCCGGACCGGGGAAGTCGTTCGCGCGGTGGACGGCCTGGATCGCGCCGTTGTCGAACTGGTCGGGCCCGACGGTGAGCGGGCCGTCGACCACCGGGTGCTCGCGCAGGACCGCCCGGCGCGCCTCCCAGCGGGCCTTCGCCCCGGCGGCGGTCGTGCCGTGGTGGTAGGTGGCGTCCCGGGCGGCCGGCCAGGGCAGGAAGTCCCCCTCGAAGCGGCGCTGGAAGCTCATCGGCAGCCGCTGCGGGAACCGCTCCCAGGCGCCGTCGACCCCGGTGACGCCGTCCAGCACCATCCGCTCGACCCGCTGGGGGAAGAGCGCCGCGCAGGAGGCGCCGACCCTGGTGGCGCAGGACGGTCCGAAGAAGATGGTGGCGTACTCCAGCGCGGCCTCCTCCGGGCAGGGCCGCCGGTCGAACTGCTGCGGCGCGTAGCGGGCGGGCACGGCGGGGGCGGCCGGTCCGACGGGCGCGGCCGCGGTGTGCCGGCGGAAGGCCGGCATCCGGGAACGCCCCCCGGTGGGGCGGGTGGTCCGTGGGGTGGCCCGTGGGATGGTCCGTGTGGTCATGGCGTCGATCCTGGCCGGTGGACCGATCGTGGTCGATCCAGCAGGCTTCCGTCTTTGCCCTGGTGCCTGAGCCACCTCTGACCGGGTGCCAGCTGGAGGTGTTCACCCGCCGGGGTGGGATCGGGAAAGGGAGGTTGACGGTGACTCCACCTTTTTCCGGGTGGGGTCCGTCGATGGGGGTGAGCGGCCGAGCGGGCCTGAAGGACCGGGAGAAGGGAGCAAGAGATGCGGAACAACAGGACGGGGACGGGGAACCGGACGGGGAGCTGGACGGCGGAGCGGGCGAGGGCCAGGACGGGAGCGGGCGGCGGGTGGAGGGCCGGGGTCGGCTGCCGGACGCCGGGGACGCCCGGGGCGGTGAGGGTGCCCTGGGCGTCGGACGGCCGGAGGCGGCGGGTGCCGGGTCGGCCGGGGAGGGGGGTCAGTAGCCGACGGTGAAGCGGGCGCGGCGGTGGGCGGGGCGCTCGGCCTCGTCGAGGAGGGCGACGGCGAAGTCCTCCATGGAGATGGCCGAGGCACCGTCCGGGTCGACGACGAGTTCGTCGAGGCCCAGCCGGTAGCGGCCGGTCCGCTCGCCCGGTTCGAGCAGGGCGGCCGGGCTGAGGTAGGTCCAGTCGACCTCGGCGTCCGCGCGGCAGAGGTCGAGCTGCTCGCCGCAGGCGTCGGCGATCGGGCGCAGGGCGGCGGGGAAGTCCGGGGCGTCCACGAGGGTGAGGCCGTTCCCGCCGGGCAGGGCGAGGCTGCCGGCGCCGCCGACGACCAGCAGCCGCACGCCGGTTCCGGCCAGGCCGGCCAGCAGGCCCTTGGTCGCGGTGGCCAGTTCGTCCTCGTGGCCGGGGGCCGGGCGGGTGGCCGTGACCAGCAGGTCCTGCCTGTCGGCGAGGCGGCGGACGTCGGCGGGGTCGCGGGCGTCACCGGTGGCGATTCCGACCGTCGGCGGGAGCCGGTGCGGGCGGGAGGGGTCGCGCAGGACGGCGGTGACCCGGTGGCCGCGGGCGGTGGCCTCGGCGACGACCCGGCTGCCGACGTTGCCGCTCGCGCCGAACACGGTGATGCGCATGGGAGTTCTCCTGGGATCGGATCGGGAAGAGAGGAGGTGTCCGGGGCCGGACGGTCAGGCGGACTGGCGGGATCGGGTGTCGACGCGCTCGGAGGGGGCGGCGGTGGGTGAGCCGGCGACGACCTTCGACGGGGTGTGCGGGCGCTGGATCTGCGCGGCGACGAGCGAGCCGAGCACGATCAGCGCTCCGAGCGCCTGGACGGGCGCGAGGTCCTGGCCGAGGACGAGCCAGCCGAGGGCGGTGGCGACCACGGGGCTGAGCAGGCCGAGGAAGGTGACCGAGGTGGGCGGCAGGGCGCGGATGCCGCGGAACCAGAGCGCGTAGGCGACGGCCGCGCCGATCAGGCTCAGATAGCCGTAGCCGAGCAGGTTGGCGCCGGTGAGGTGGGACGGCGGCGGTCCCTCGACCAGCAGGGCGACCGGGAGGAGGAGCAGCCCGCCCGCGGTGAGCTGCCAGCCGGTGGTGGCGAGCAGCGGGGCCGGAGAGGTCCAGCGCTTGGAGAGGACGACGCCGGTGGCCATCACCACGGCGCCGCCGAGCGCGGCCAGGATGCCGAGGGCGTCCAACTGGGCGTTGGCGCGCAGGACGAGCAGGCTGACGCCGGCCACGCCGGCGATGCCGGAGAGGAGGGTGCGCAGGGAGAGGCGGTCGCCGAGGAGCACGGCCGAGAGGCCGGCGGCGATCAGCGGCTGGACGGCGCCGACGGTGGCGGCGACCCCGCCGGGCAGGCGGTAGGCGGCGACGAAGAGGAGGGCGAAGAAGGCGCCGATGTTCAGGGCGCCGAGGACGAGTGAGCGCCACCACCAACTGCCCTTCGGCAGGCGGCGGGTGAGGGCGACGAGCAACAGCCCGGCGGGCAGGGCGCGGAGCACCCCGGCGAGCAGCGGGCGCCCGGGCGGCAGCAGCTCGGTGGTGACGAGGTAGGTGGAGCCCCAGATGGCGGGGGCGAGGGCGGTGAGCAGCACGATGGCGAGTCGATTCCTTAGCACTAAGCCAATGTATCTCAGCGCTAAGGGATCTGGACAGGGGGTGAGGGGTGGTCCGCTGTGAGGTATCTCACCGCTAAGGCATCGTTTAGGGTGGAGGGCATGGCAGAGCAGACGGATCATGTGGACCGGGTGGTGCGGCAGTGGGGCGCGGAGCGACCCGACCTCGATGTCTCCCCGATGGAGGTGCTCGGCCGCCTCAAGCGGCTGAGCCGCTTGGTCGACGCCGAGCTGAAGGAGACCTTCGCCCGGCACGACCTCGACTTCGCCTCCTTCGACGTGCTCGCCACCCTGCGGCGCAGCGGCCCGCCGTACCGGCTCACCCCGACCGGCCTGATGCGGTCCGCGATGGTCACCTCCGGGGCGATCAGCCAGCGCCTCGACCGGCTGGAGGCCCGCGGCCTGGTCACCCGCACCCCGAGCGGCGCCGACGGCCGCAGCCGCGACGTCGCGCTCACCGACGAGGGGTACGCCCTGATGGACCGCGCCCTGCCCGACCACCTCGCCACCGAGCGCCGCATCCTGGCCGGGCTGGACGAGACGCAGACCGCCGCCTTCATCGACGCCCTGCGCGTCGTGCTCACCACCCTCGGCGACAACCCCGAGTGACCATACGTCACGCCTCGCCGCCGACCCGTCAGGGCTTGACCGCGACCGCCTTGGAGAAGGTGTAGCGGAACGTCCCGCCCGGCTCCGCCGCGCGCCGCAGCTCGGCGATGCCCCGGTCGAACGCCTCGGCCGTGGCGAGGCCGGCGGCGACCGCCTCGGCCCGCACCGCCTCGACCATCGCGACGAAGGTGCGCCGGGTGAACGCCTCGGCCAGCGCGGGCCGGGCACCGTCGGCGGACATCGTGCGCAGGTCCACCGCGACATCCCGGAAACCGGCCCCGGTGAGCAGCGGGTGCAGCCGCGGCCCGATCAGGGCGTCCCCGCCGCGGTCCGCCTGGAGCCGGACCAGGTGGTCGACGACCCGCTGGGCGGCGTCGCCGTGCGGGTGGAAGCGTACCGAGCCGTGGTCGCCCTCGATCACGGTGATGGTGCCGCCGGGGCGCAGCACCCGGCGCAGCGCGGCCAGCGCCGCCGCCGGGTCGGCGAGGTGCTCCAGGACGAAGCAGACGAAGAGGTGGTCGAAGGAGTCGTCGGGGAAGGGCAGCCGGTGCAGGTCGCCGTGGTGCCAGCGGACCCGGGCGTCGGGCACCTGCCGCGCGACCCGGGCCCGGGCCTGGGCGATCGAGTCCGCCGAGATGTCGGCGGCGGTCAGCAGCACACCGGGGCTGCCGGCCAGCAGGTGCACCGTCTGTGCGCCGACGCCGCACCCGGCCTCCAGGACCCGGCTGCCCGGCGGGTAGGCGGTGCCGGAGTGGAGGAGGTCGGCCAGGGTGTCGGCCTGGTCGCCGAGACGGCGGGCCTCGGTGGCGGAGTAGCCGTGGACGTACCCGGGGTCGGTGCCGGAGACGGGCACGGAACGGTGGGCGGCGGGCTGCGGGGTGCTCGTGGTCATGCCCTCACCCTCTCGGCACAATGGACCGGTGCACAGGTCCAATGAGCGGCAGGGTGACAGGTCCACAACTGCCGGCGCCGACTTCCTCCAGCTCGATCCCCGCGAGGCGCCGGCCGGCGGACTCGCGCACTGGCTGGCCCGGCGGCTCCGGCAGGCCATCGCCGACGGCCGGCTGCCGGTCGGCAGCCGCCTGCCTGCCACCCGGCTGCTCGCCGCCGACCTTCGGGTCTCCCGCGGCGTGGTCACCGACGCCTACTCCCGGCTCGCCGAGGAGGGCCGCATCGCGGGCCGGGGCAGGGGCGGCACCGTCGTGGTCGACCCGTTCGCCCAGCCCCCGGCGGTCCTGCCCCCGGCGGCCCCGTCCCCGGCGCCGTCCTACGCCCGGCCCCCCGTACCCGCCCGGCCGCGGACAGCCCGGCCCGCGCCCGACCCGGCCCCGCCGGGACCGCCCGCCTCACCGTTCGGCGAGGCACCCGTCCCGGCCAGCTTCGACGCCCTGCGCACCGCCCCCGCCCGGATCGACCTGTCGCCCGGCGTCCCCGACCTCGCCGCCTTCCCCCGCACCGCCTGGCTGCGCGCCGAACGCGCCGTCCTCCACGGCCTCGCCGCCCACGACTTCGGCTACGGCGACCCGCGCGGCACCCCCGCGCTGCGCCGCGCCGTCGCGGACTGGCTCGGCCGCAACCGGGGCATCCGCGCCGACCCCGAGGACGTGCTCGTCGTGGCCGGGGCCGCCCAGGCACTCGCCCTGGCCGGCGAGGTGCTCCGCGCCGCAGGCCTCGACGTGGTCGCCGTCGAGGACCCCGGCTCGCTCGGCACCCGCCAGCACCTCGGCCACCGGATCACCGCCACCCCGCCCGTCCCGGTCGACGCCGAGGGCATCCGGGTCGACGCGCTGCGCGCCACCGGCGCCCGCGCCGTCCTGCTCACCCCCGCCCACCAGTTCCCCACCGGCGTGGTGCTCGGCGGCGCCCGGCGCCGCGAACTGCTCCAGTGGGCGGCCGACGGCGGGCTCGTCATCGAGGACGACTACGACGCCGAGCACCGCTACGACCGCCCGCCAGTGCCCGCGCTGCGCGGTGTCCTGCCCGAGCAGGTGCTCTACCTCGGCAGCGTCTCCAAGCTCCTCGCCCCGGCCCTGCGCACCGGCTGGATGCTCGCCCCCGCCCGCTACCGGGACCTCCTGGTCGACGCCAAACGGCTCAACGACCTCGGCAACGCCGTGCTGCCGCAACTCGTCCTCGCCCGGCTGATGGACTCCGGCGCGCTGGAACGCCACCTGCGGCTCCTGCGCCCGCGCCACCGGCGCCGCCGCGACGCGATGACCGCCGCCGTCGGCACCCACCTGCCCGGCGCCGTCGTGCACGGCGCGGCGGCCGGACTGCACCTCATGGTCACCTTCCCCGGCGGCCTGACCTGCACGGACACCGAAATCGCCGCGGCGGCGCTCGCGCACGGCGTCAAGGTGCAGCCGCTGTCCTGGCACGCCCGGCTGCCGCACCCGCCCGGGCTGGTCCTCGGCTACGCGGCCGGCGCGCCCGGCGAGATCGAGGAGGGCGTCGCCGTCCTCGGACGGCTGCTCCGGGAGGCGGGAGGGCCGCTCCCGGGGTGAGGCTGCTGGTGTCGCCCCGCGACCGCGCGGGGCGCCCGTCGACCTCACCACGCCCGTCGACTCCACCGCGCCCGCCCCGTCGTCCCGGCCCGGCGGCACCGGGAACACCCGGGGCGGACCCGGGCGAACCAGGGCGCGGGCCGTTCCTCGGGCCGCTCCCGGGACCGCCCGGACCCGACCGACCCAGGGAGACCGGATGCCGATGCCCCGCCGAACGATCCGTGTCGCACTCCTCGCCCTGCTGCTGTCCGCCCTGGCCCCGTCCGCCCCGCTCGGGCTTCCCGGCGGCCCCGGCGGCGCCGCCTCGCCGCCGCACCTCGCCGAGCGGCCCACCGGACCCGCGGCGACGGCCCCGACACCCCCCACTCCCACGGAGAGGACGCCCCCCGTGCCCGTCACCGATTCGCTCCAGCTCGCCGGCCGCCGGGTCGTCTACTCCTACTCCGGGCCCACCCCGCCGCCCGACCTGCTCGCCACCATCCGCGCGGGCCGCGCCGCCGGCGTCATCTTCTTCAAGGAGAACGCCCCCTCGGTTCCCCAGCTCCGGGCGGCGGTGGCCCAGCTGCAGCAGGCCGCCGCCGAGGCCCCGTCCGGTGCGCCGCTCCTGCTGATGACCGACCAGGAGGGCGGCAGGATCCGTCGGCTGCCCGGCGCCCCGGAGCTCTCCGCCAAGCAGATCGGCCTGGCCCCCGACCCGGCCGGCGAGGCCGCCCGCTCCGGCGCGGGAGCGGCCGGCACCCTGAGCGGGGCGGGTCTGAACCTCAACCTCGCACCCGTGCTCGACGTCTTCGACACGCCCGACAACTTCATCGACCACTTCGAGCGCTCGTTCAGTTCGAAGCCGGAGGTGGTGGCCGAGTTGGGCTCCGCCTTCCTCGTCGCCCAGCAGAAGCTCGGCGTGGCCGCGACGGCCAAGCACTTCCCCGGTCTCGGTGCCGCGCCCCGCGGGCAGAACACCGACGAGGGCGCCGTCGTCCTCCCCGTCCCGCTCGCCGAACTCCGGGCCCGCGGCGAGGAGCCGTACCGCGCGGCCATCGCCGCCGGGGTCCGGCTGGTGATGGCCTCCTGGGCGGTCTACCCGGCCCTGGACGCCTACCACCCGGCCGGCCTCTCCCGCGCCATCGTCCACGGCGAGCTGCGCGAGCGCCTCGGCTTCCGCGGCGTCACCGTCACCGACGCCCTCGAAGCCACCGCCCTGGCCGCGTTCGGCGAGGCCGGCGACCGGGCCGTGGCCGCCGCCGAGGCCGGCATGGACCTCGTGCTCTGCTCCGCCCGCGACGTCGGCCAGGGTGACGCCGCCGTCGCGGCCCTCGCGACCGCCCTCGACAGCGGCCGACTCGACACCGCCGGGTTCACCGAGGCCGTCCACCGCGTCGATGCCCTCCGCAGCTCCCTGCCGGCGCCCTGACGATCTCCGGATAACCCCCGCCCGACCGGGGTGCGGCCCCCAGCGCGCGCCGGCCCTGCGAGGACGATCATCGTTCTCGACCCCGCAGAACCAGCGAGTCGAGGAGCGACCGCCGTGCCGTCCACCACCCTTCCCGCCACCCTTCCCAGCACCCGGCGCAGCAACCCGCCCGCCACCCGCCGGACCTCGCGCACCTGGCGCCTGGGCCGCCCTGCCCGCCTCGGCCGGGACCGCCGCTCCGCCGCCCTCCTGGCCCACCTCCGCCGGGCCGGCGTCCCGCGCACCCTGACCGCCCACCGCTAGGGTCCGTTGTCGAACCGACCGCTGGAGGTGCGGTGGCCGAGCGACTCAGGAGGCGGACGGCTCGATCTCCCCCGCGAAGACGATGACCTGGTCGATGAGGTTCCGCCGCAGATGGACGACGTCCGTTCCCGCCAGGCGGGGGCCTCCGTCCGGCGTGGTGAACACCCACCGGTACCGGGCCCACTCGTCAGGCATGTCGACCTCCGAGCAGCGCGCCATCGTGCCGGTCCCCGCCGGGTGGCGCCGGATGTCCAGCACGAACCGCTCGACCGCCGCGATTCCTTCGCTGCGGCCCAACGGCCCCCAGAAGACCACGTCCGAGGTCAGGGCCTGGGCGAGCAGGGCCGTCACATAGCTGTCGTCCGAGGCGTTGAACGCGGAGATGAACGTGTCGATCGCGGAGCTTGCCGTCTCTTCCTGCATGCTCCAGTCATACCAGCCGTTGCGCGCGCACTCGTCCCGCGAGCCGCATTCCGATCACGGTGGACCGTCCCGGTCACAGCACTGGCCCCACGTCAGGGGCGGCGCACCGGGCCCAGGTCGCGGGCGGGGCCGGGTCAGTAGGCTGGCGCCCTTGGTGACGGCGAGGATCAGGGTGGGGCATGGGGACGGACACCGGCGCGGACGCGGCCGGCAGCACCTGGAACAGCGTCGCCGGGGACGCGCGGGTCGGCCTGCTGGTCCAGGGAGGCCACGTCACCGTCCACAGCTACGGAGACCGAAGGGACTCCGGCACCGCCCCCACCCGGCCCGCCGACCCCTGGGTGCGGGCGGTCCTGGCGTCGAGGGTGTGGGACCACGTCCCCGACGACCGCGCCCCGCACCGGAACAGGCCCGAGGTCGCCGAGGCCGCGCGGCGGCTGGCGGCCCTGCGGGACGAGGCGGCGGCGGCCCTGGCCGACGACCCCTGGTACGACCCGGGATTCGCGGAGCGCTTCCTGGAGCGCGTCGAGTGGCTCCTCGGCGACGAGCCGCTGGACCTCCACCCGGCGGAGGCGGGCCTCTTCCTCCTCCTGCCGTTGATCGACCAGGTCCACCGCCTGCGGCTGTCGGCCCGGCTGGCCGCCGTCGGCCCCGACCGCCTCGCGCCCCGGCACGGCGAGGACGGGCGCGGCGAGGACGACCCCGAACGCGCCGACTACGAGCGGCACCTGGCCGAGCAGGACCTGCTGGCCGGCCGGGCCCGCCGCCGCCCCGAGGCCGAACGCCCCATCGGATGGTGGCTGTTCCACCGCTGGACCACCGGCCGCGGCGAACTCGTCGAGCCCGCCCTGGTCACGCACCTCGCCGAGAGCGGCGAGGGACTCGCCGACGCGTTGCGCCACGAGCGGGTCGCCCGGCTGGTGCACGGCCTGCGGCGCGGCCCCGGCGTCTGCAACCGCGAGTACCTCGACACCCTGGCCGTCGACGACGCGCTGCGCGGCCCCGGCCGCCAACGCGTCCGGGAACAGCGGCTGGCCCTGCTGCTCGCCCTCGCCCACGGGCTGGCGATCGACCCCACCGGCCTGCCCGACATCATCGTCGACCACGTCGGCATCCCGGATCCGGTCGACCCCGCCGAGCTGCGCGCCACCGTCGCCGGGGCGGTCTGGGGCGACCTGCGCCACCTGCCCGTCCTGCGCGCCGAATGCCGGCACGAGGCGGTGGTCGAGGCCCTGCGCGAGTACACGGACCGGGTGGACGACCTCCTGCACGCCGTCCGCCGCACCATCGCCCGCAGCATCACCGTCCCGATGCCCGCCCTGCCCGAACGGCTCTCCGCCGACGACCTGCGGCTGGCCGACTCGGCCGTGGTCGGCTCCGCCCGCTTCCGGCTGGGGGAGCGCCGGGTGCGCGAGCTGCTGATGGGCGACCAGCTGTACAAGGACCGCGACCTGGCGGTCCGAGAGCTGTACCAGAACGCCCTCGACGCCTGCCGCTACCGCCGCGCCCGCACCGAGTACCTGGAGCGGACGGGCGTCCCCGTGCACCCCTTCGAGGGCGTGATCGTCCTCGACCAGGGCGTCGACGAGGACGGCCGCGCCTACCTGGAGTGCCGCGACAACGGCATCGGCATGGGCGAGGCCGAACTGGCGGGCGTCTTCTCGCACGCCGGGGAGCGCTTCGCCGAACAGCCCGAGTTCCTGCTGGAGCGCACCGCGTGGGAGCAGCTCGACCCGCCGGTGAGGCTGTACCCCAACAGCCGTTTCGGGATCGGTGTGTTCAGCTACTTCATGCTGGCCGACGAGATCCGCGTCACCAGCTGCCGGATGGACCGCGGCGGCCTGCCCGGCCCCGTCGTCGAGGCGGCGATCTGCGGCCCCGGCCACCTCTTCCGGATCGTGGAGACGGCGAAGCGGGGGACGGCGCCGGGCACGACCGTCCGGCTGTACCTGCGGGAGGGCCTGGGCGACGGCCGCGTCTGGTCGAGCGTCGACGTGCTGCAACGCCTGCTCGGCATCGCGGAGTTCGGGACGACGGCCGTGCACGGGGAGCGGAGCGTGGTGTGGGAGCCCGGGGTGCTGCGGGCGAGGGTGCAGGCAGACGGAGGGCGCGCGGGCCTTCACGCCGGGGGGTGGCTCCGGGACTGGTCGGATGCTCCGGAGGGCACCAGGGTGATCTGGTGCCAGACCGGTGGCGCCCTCTTGGTGGACGGCCTCGTCGTGCGACCGGGTGTTCGGCGCGGTGTGCTGAGCAGTGAGGGCAGCGGTCTGTGCGGCGCGGTGGTGAACCTCAGCGGATCGTACGCGCCGGCGCAGCTCTCCATCGACCGGTCGGAGATCCTCAGCGACGCATCCGCGGACGTGGAGCGACTCCTGACGGCGGCGGTGGCGAGCCTCGGATGGGACCGCGGGGAACTGGCATGGATTCACGAGGGACCAGACGGCTGGGACTGGGTGCGAAACGTGGCCGAGGACGCCCCTTGTGTGGCGGACGTCGTTGTGGCGCAGGCCGCCGCTCTCGGCTGGTCCTTCGAGATCCTGGGCTTCCCGTATGACGTGGCGCGGACCGGATTCTTCCCTGCGGACGACTACGTGGTGGGCCGTCACTTCGGCATGCGGATTTTTCCCGGAGAGTACCGGGATTGGTGGGACCGCCGCTTCGGTGAGCCGAGTGACGTCCCTGACCACATCCTGATCTGGCGTGTCCTGGCGCTCGGCCCGAGTCAGCTCAAGACCCAGTTGGCAGCCCTGGTGCCGGAGCTGGCCGTCGCTGCCCCGGGGGTGGCGGCTTTGCCCACGGACTACCTCCTGCTGTCCCGCAGGCACCGGGACAACTACTTCTGGCGTAGCCCCCGCGAGTGGCCGTCCTTCCTCATCGAGGTGGCCGATCTGACCGGCCGGTCGCCTCGTGAGATCGCAGACCGGGCGGTGCGGCTGGGGTGTGTCTCGATGGATCCCCAGGGGTTCGTGGAGTCCGACCACGGCTCCGGGGTCATCAGGGCCCTGCTGACGGATCGACCCGTGTGGCGGCGGCATGATCCCGTCGTCCGGCTCGACGACCTGTTGGTCCTGCATGACCGGACAGGTATAGATCCCCGGCAAGCTGTGGACAGTCTCCGGGGCCTGGGCCTGGAGGTCGCGGTCCCCGAACTGCCGCCGGGTTTCCCCACCCCGGGTGACCTCGCACTGCTACGGACGTTCGACGGCGACTACCTCGATGCCACGGAGGCCGTCCGGCTCGGTCATCTGCTCGCGGCGGCGGAGGCCTCGGGATTGCCGCCGGCGGAGGTGCGGGATCGCCTGGAGTCCTGGGGGCTGACGGTGGAGAGCCGGGAGGTGCCCGCCTTCGTTGAAGTCGGGAGCAGCGATCTTCTCCTCGACCGGAGCACGGTGCTCGAGGGCTGGCTCAGCAGTCAGACTCCGGTCCCCTTCCTCCACCTTGTTGCGGTGTGTGAGGAATACGGCTGGACCTACGGGCAGGCCGCCGCCTGGTACGGCGGCCTGGGTTTCACCGTGGCACCGATCCCTTCCCGGATGACACTGGGGGAACTGTCCATCCTGGCGGGGGAGCCTGCTGCCGATGCGCTCACCGCGGGAACGCCTCCGAGCTACGACCTGATCCTCGACCGGGAGTTCGCGGAGGACGGCTCCCTTTCGGTCCTCGTGGAGCGGCTGGAGGACCTGGGGCTCCCGATCGGCCTGCAGATCCCGCGGCGCTTCGACGCGTTGGACCAGGTACTGCTCCCGTCGGGTCGTCCGGAGGGCGGATCGGCGACGAGCTGGTGGCGGGGCCGGGCCGTGGACGAGACGGTGCCCTTCGCCGTGGTCGTGCTGGTGGCGCGGGACCTGGGACACGAGCCGAAGGAGGTCGCGGAGCGGCTGGCCTCGTACGGCGTCCGGTTGAGCGCGCCTGATCTGCCCGAAGGGCTTGGCTTCCCGGACGCGGTGCGTCTGCTGGTGGCGGACGGCCTCAAGGAGGACCTGCCGGCCGCGCCGGACGAAGGGACGGGCCTCTACCAGCTCATCCGCATCGCCCGCCGCACCGGCTTCCCGCTCGCGCAGGTCGCCGACTGGCTCCGCGCGATGGGTGCCAAGGTGCCCGATCCGGCCACCGCGATCAGGGCCGCGCTGGCGCGGGTACCGAGGGACGGATGACACGGGTGGGGTGGAGGAGGACGGCGAGGGTGGCGCGGGGGTGGCGCACAAGGGGTGAGGGTGGCGCGAAGAGGGTGCACGGGGCGCCAACACGCGCCGATCCTTAGCGGAAACGAGCGGACACGGAGGGTCATCCGGGTGGCAGGCTTTCCGCCGTGACTGTGCACCCTCTCGTACACGAGATCGCCGACGCCTACCTGGCCCTGGTCGACGCCGCCGCGCCCGGGCTGGTCGAGGGCCTGTACGTGGTCGGTTCGACGGCCCTGGACGACTTCCACCCGGCACGGAGCGACATCGACTTCGTGGCCGTGACCGCGGACCCGGTGACGGCGGAGCAACTCGTGGGGCTGGACCGCGTGCACGCCCGGCTCGCGGTCCGCTATCCGCGCCCCGCGTTCGACGGCCCCTACCTCACCTGGCACGAGCTGGCGGGCTCGCCGGCCCAGGCGCCGCCGGGGCCGCAGGTGTTCGGCGGGACGGTCCGGCCCCGGGTGAGGGCCGACCGCACGCCGGTGCTCTGGCACACGCTGGCGCGGCACGGCGTCACGCTCTGCGGGCCGCGGGCCCAGGAGCTGATGATCGACACGGATCCGGCGGAGCTGGCCGGCTGGACGGTCGGCAATCTGGAGTCGTACTGGCGCCCGTGGTGGCGGCGCTCGTCGCGGTTGGCGTCGCGGCCGGGGCTGGCCTGTCTGAACGGTGCGGGGCCGGCCTGGGGAGTGCTCGGGGTGAGCCGGCTGCACTACACGCTGGCCACCGGGCGGATCGCCTCCAAGCGTGGGGCCGGCGAGTACGCCCGGGCGGTGTTCGACGAGCGGTGGCACCGGATCGTGGACGAGTGCCTGCGGATCCGTGACGGCGGGCGGCGGCGCTCCCTCTACCCGAACCCGTTCGTCCGGCGGGCGGACGCGCTCGCGTTCATGGACATGGCGATCGAGAGCGGGCGGCTGCTGGGGGCGGAGCGGTTGTCGCTCGGGGAATAGCCGAGGCCGGCGGGCCGCGATCGCGCCATCCAAGGCAAGTTTCCAGTCCGATCATCAACTGTTCGAATATTCGTCCTTCTCGGCATTCGATTCAGCTGCCAGAGTTTCGTCATGCCACATGTGACATGTCACATGTGGCACTGGTGATGTCCATGGGAACGAAGAGACGACAGAGAAGGAGTGGGACCATGCGGATGAACCGACTCGCCCTGACCGCGGCCGGGATCGCCGGAGCGGCGGCTCTGCTGGCCGTGCCGGCCCAGGCGAACGCGGCGCAGACCACGACCACCGGCACCACCGTGACCTGCGGCGCCTCCGGCCTGCAGGCGGGCCTGTCCACCCGGGTGTGCGCCGAGGTGACCGGCGACAGCGTCCAGCTGTACGGCCAGATCAGCCTGGCCGGTCCGCCGAGCCCGGGCACCCCGTGGCCGCAGACCGTCGAACTGCTCACCGGCCTCTCCGGCAACGTGGTCGGCGGCTCGTCGCTCGGCTCGGTCAGCGGCCGGACCCTGTTCACCGCCAGCACCGTGCAGGTGCCCGGGGTCGGCGGGACCGTGCCGTGCGGCTCCACCGTGCACGGCAGCTTCAGCGTCGCGACCTTCCCGTGGGGCCCGGTTCCGGTGACCGTCGACGTCGTGGTGCCCTGTTGATGACGCGGTCCCGGTAGTCCGACGGGGCGGCGGGCCCGGGGTGCGAGTCGCCCCGGGCCCGTCCCGTTCTCCCGTGTGGGGCGGAGCCCCGTGCGGGCCGCTCCGACCGTGACGACTTGAAGAAATCTTCATCTGCAAGGATGATGCTTCCCGCCGAACAGGTCGACCCAGAGCCATCCAGAGCCATCCAGACCCATCCAGGGTCATCCAGAGCCATCCAGCGACGTACGGGGAGAGACGGACGATGCCGGTCCCGCTGTACCAGGCGAAGGCGGAGTTCTTCCGCACGCTCGGGCACCCGGTGCGCATCCGCGTGCTGGAACTGCTCCAGGACGGGCCGCGACCGGTGCGCGAGCTGCTCGCCGCGATCGAGATCGAACCCTCGAACCTCTCCCAGCAGCTCGCGGTGCTGCGCCGCACCCAGCTGGTCACGGCGACCCGCGAGGGCAACACCGTCGTCTACGCGCTGAGCACGCCGGACGTCGCCGAGTTGCTGCGGGCCGCGCGGCGGATCCTGACCGAGCTGATCGCCGACCAGGGCGCGCTGCTGACCGAGCTGCGGGCACCGGGGGCCGGTGCCACGCCCACGGGCAACCGATGACCGGCCCGTCGACCGAAGGAGCGCCCGGCCATGGGTGAGAACACCGGCAAGCGCCCGCAGGAGGCCGAGGCCACGCGGGAGGAGAAGACGCGGCGCAAGGCCATGCTGATCCGGGCGGGCATCTACATCTTCGCCACGCACCTGTTCGCGGGGTTCGTACTGCTGCTGTTCGCCATCGGCGACCGCAAGTGACCTCCTCACCGGCGGTCCCGGCCGGGGAGCGGCCGGGACCGGTTCGCCGCGGCGCGGGGGCCGCGGCCGCAGTCCGGGATCAGCGCGGGGCGTCCTCCGCGGTGTAGCGCCGGCTGGTGCTGGTCCAGGCCTCGACGCCCTCCACCAGTTCCCGGGTGCCGTCGAGGTACCAGCGGCCCGCCGGGTGCCGGAGCAGCAGGCTGTGGCGCAGGGTCTCGCTCTCCGCCGTCAGCCGGGCGATCCTGGCGCCGACCGCCCGGGCGGCCCGGCTGCGGGTGCAGCCGCGGATCCGCTGCAGGGTGAGGACGGTGTTGAACGCCGCGACGTTCTGGCGTTCCTCGCGGTCCGCCGAGTAGAGGTCGTTGATCAGTGTCGCCGCGTCGGCGGTGTTCGCGCGCAGGCGGTGCAGGGCCGGGTCGGCGTGCAGACCGGCCGGTGCCTCGCCGCCGTGGACGTGCTCCAGTATGTCCATGAACGGGTAGAGGCAGCTGGCGTGGCGCCGCAGCCGCACGGTCTCGGCGAGGTCGGGCTGCGTGCGGGCGGCCCGGTGGGCGGTCTCCGCGAGGAAGGTCTCCAGACAGGAGTGCCACTCGGCGGCGGCGCGCCGCCGCCAGCCCGGCGGCATGGGGGCCGTCTGGCGCTGCCACAGCTCCCGCCAGGCGTCCAGCAGGTGGGGTTGGGGCGTGCCCGGGGGAACGGGCCGGCCGGCCAGGACGGCGAGCAGCGGTCCGACGATGGCGCGGGCCTCGGCGGGGTCGCGGCCGGGCGGGCCGTCGAAGCGGTCGTCGAGGATGGTGAACCAGCCGAGGATGTCGATCAGCAGGTCCAGTTCGGTGCCGCGGGCGCGCGGGTACGAGTGGCCGATCAGCTCGGGCAGCGCGTACGTGTGGTAGCGGGCGAGGTCCTCCGGGGCGAGCAGACCGTGGGCGAGGGCCCAGTCGCCGTGCCGGGCCGCCGCGGTGAGCAACTCGCTGGGAGCGCGCGGTTCGTCCTGCGGGCGCAGGACGCCGGGCGCGCGCCGGGGGGCGGGGGGAGCGGCCGCGGAGGGCAGGGCTTCGGGGTGGACCGGCGACGCGGGCCGGGGGAGGGCCGTGATCGGCCGGACGGTGGTGAGCGGTTCGAGGGTGGTGACCGGCACGACCGTGGTGAGCGGCCCCAGATAGGTGGCCGGGCGTACGGCGCGGTCCGCGTCGACGGTGATGCTCCGGCTGGTGCTGGTGCCGGTGCCGGTCCGGGGCACGCCGGTGGTTGAGGCGGTGCGGCCGGCCGTACGGGCGGCGGTCCGCGGCGCGGTCGTGTGCGGGTGTTCGGTGGCGGTGGACCGCCGGTTGGTGAGGGAGGCCTGGGCGGGAAGCACGGCCGACCGGCGCGGCCCCGCCGGGCCGACCGGGGCGGCCGCTGCGGCGGGACCGGTGGGACCAGTGGGACCTGAGGAACCCGAAGGACCACCGGAACCCGTGGGCCCCGTGGATGCTGCGGGACCCGGGTGTCCGGCGGCACCCGCCGGACACACCTCGCCCGGCTGCGCGCCTCGTGAGCCGCGCGGACCGTGCGGATCGCGTGGATCCCGCGGATCGGAATCGGACTGCCGCGGGCCGATGATCGGAACGCACTGGGCAGGTGCGTCGTCGTGCCCCGCCGACGGCGTGCGGCGCGGACCGGCGGCGTGCGGGGCGCGGCCGCCGCGCGGTGTGAGCCGCACGCGCAGGCCCTGTGCCTGGACCGTCGTCCACACCACCTCGCGGGCGCGGGAGCCGGGGACGGCTGTCGGGCGCCAGCGGCGCAGGATGGCGGCGGCCGCCACGGTCAGCTCGGCCCAGGCGAAGGCCTCGCCGATGCACTTGTGCTTGCCCGCGCCGAACGGCAGGAACGCCTGCCGGGCGGCGCCCCCGCCCGCCGGGCCCCGTGCCCGGTCGGCGCCGTGCCAGCGGCCGGGGAGGAAGCGGAGCGGCTCGGGGTACAGCACCGGGTCGCGGTGGATCGCGGTGAGGCTGTAGAGCAGCTCGGTACCGGCCGGGATGCGGTACGGGCCCAGCTCGACCGGGACCTGCGCGGTGCGCATCAGGAAGGCGTTCGGCGCGTGCAGGCGGACGACCTCCTGGGTGACCGCGCGGGTGTAGCCGAGACGGGCGAGGGCCTCCGGGGTGGGCACGGTGCCCGCCGGGAGGTGCTCGTCCAGTTCGGCCAGGACGCGCGCCTCGATCCCGGGGTGCCGGACCAGTTCGTCGATCAGCCAGGTGAGCGTGGTGGAGACGGTCTCGGTGCCGGCGCCGAACATGGTGATCGCCTCGGACCGGACGTCCGCCTCGGTGAGCGGCCGTCCGGTGGCGGGGTCCACGGCGCCGCGCAGCAGCGCGGGCAGGGTGGTGCCGCGCCGGCCGGTGCCGGTCACCGGGCATCCGCCGCCCGGGCCGGTATCGGCCGGGCCCTCGAAGGCGCCGCCGAACGCTCCCTCGAACGCGCCGCCGAAGGCGCCGCCGAACGGGTCGTCGAACGCGCTGCCGGGCGCGGTGCCGTTGACCGCCTGGTCGACGACCTGGTTGAGCACCCGGACCGCCGCGTCGAAGCGGCGGTTGACCGGCAGCGGCAGCCGGGCGAAGGCCCGGTGCGGGTAGAGCGACTGGACGATCTGGCCCTTCACCATGTCGGGCAGGGCCCGGTGGAAGGCGAGGGTGGCGTCCTCGCTCAGCCGGGCGTCGAACAGCGCGCGGGTGACGATCTCCAGGGCGAGGTGGTTCATCTCCTTGGCCACGTCGAGGACCTGGCCCGGGCGCCAGCGCCGGGTCCGCTCCTCGGTGACCCGGTGCATGACGGCGACGTACTCGGCCATCCGGTCCGCGCCGAAGGCGGGCTGGATGGTCCGGCGGCGGTCGCGGTGGGCGCGGCCCTCGGACATCAGCAGGCCGTCGCCGAAGGCGGTCTTGAGGGTGTCCTGGACGGCGCCCCGCGGGCAGTCGTGGGCGAGTGCGACCAGCAGGGTGTGGACCAGTCCGGCGTCGGTGACCACGCAGACCGTGCGCGGTCCGAGCCGGATCCGGACCACCGCGCCGTGCTGGGCGAGCGAGCCGAGGAAGCCGAGCGGGTCGCGCAGCAGGGCGGGGGCGTGGCCGAGGCCGGGGACGGCGCCGGGGGCGAGCGGGGGGACGGCCGGGCGGCGCTCCGCCAAGGGGGTTCTGGGCGGCGCGGACGGTCTGCGGGTCTCGTTCGTCAGGATCATGACATCACCTCTCACCAGATGGACCGGGGGGACGGACCGGTGGGACGGTCCGGGGTGACCGGCCGGGTGTCGGACCGGTCGACCGGCCCGGCGCTGCGGTACCACCGGAGCCGCCGCCGCGACAGCCGGGATCCGGAGGTCTGTCGACGCAGGCCCCCGCGCGCGCCACGGACAGAGGGCGCACGCCATGGGAAACGCGCCGGTCCCGCGAGCGTTGCGCCGTACCCGGATGGATCACTCCATCGGTGGAGTGTCCTCAAGGTCTGCCCGGCGTGTCCCGATGAGGGCGCTCCGGCGGACGCGGTCCGCGGAGCCGGTCGCGCCTCCCCGCGGGAGTGCCGGCGCGGATTCCCGTCGGGGCCGTCCTGCCTGGCCGGCAGGGCCTTTCGGCCCTCGGCGGAACGGTGTGCACGGGTCCAGCATGGTGCAGAACCAAGGAGGACCCTCTGATGACCAGTCTGCGGCACCGGCCCGCCCTCGACGTTCGCGTGGAGATCCGGGGCGAACTGCCCCGGGAGGACGCCGAGTACGCCCGGACCCGGTCGCTGGCGCTGATCACGGACCTCGGGCCGGACGCCCATGCCGCCCGGCTGCGGCTCACCCGGCCGCGCGACCGGTCGGTCGCCAGGCCCGCCGTCGCCCAGGCCTCGGTGGACCTGGAGGGCGCCGGCCGGGTGCGGGTGGAACTGGCCACGGTGTCGGTGCGCGAGGCGGTCGACCTGGCGCTCGGCACGCTCGCCGGGCGCGCCGCCCGGTTGCGCGAGCTGGGCGACATAGGGCTCGCCTCGGCGTTCGAGAGTTCCTACCGGCCGCAGTACGCGGCACGTCCGCTCGCCGAACGGCGGATCGTCCGCCGCAAGTCCGTTCGGCCGGCCCACCGCACGCCCGAGCAGGCGGTCCGCGAGATGCTGGCGCTGGACTACCGGTTCCACTTCTTCTCGGACGCGCTGACCGGCCAGGACAGCCTGGTCCACCGCAGGCCGGGCAACGGCGGTTTCCGACTGGTCCGGGCGCACTCCGCGGTCCGGCTCGGCGGGGCGGGGCTGCCGCTCACCGAGAGCCCGCACCCGGCGCCCCGGCTGGAGCCGGCCGAGGCCGCCCGCCAACTCTGGCTCACGTGCTGGCCGTTCGTCTTCCACACCGATCCCGGTGACGGGCGCGGCCGGGTGCTCTACCGCCGCTACGACGGCCACTATGGCTTGATCACGCCGATAGCGGGGGCCCACTGACGGGCAGGTAATGATCGGCACGGGCTGACCGGTACACGACCGACAACGGACGAGCGCACCCTCACGCTCTGGACGGGAACTGGGACCATGGACTGCGAAGAAGTCATGCTGACCGTCAGAATCACGGCTGCCGAGCGGGCCCTGCTGCGCGAACTCGCGCGCGGCCACGGCACCGACGTGTCGGACGTGGTCGTGGACGGTCTCCTGGACGTCATCCCGGGCCTGCACGTCCTGCCCGTGCGACCGGTCCTGTCCGCCGTGCCCGCCGTGCCCGCGGTGCCCGCCGTGCCGGGGGATCCGGGGACGGCGCGGCTGCTGCGGGTGCTGGCCCGGCCCGCCCCGTGCGCGGTGACCCTCTGGCTGCCCGCGCCGGTCGCCGACCTGCTGCCGCTGGTCGGCGAGCGGATCGCCGCCGTCAGCGGGCTGCGGATCGGCCCGGCGAGCGCGGCCCTGGCCGCCGCCTTGCGGTTCTGGCTGACCGGGGACCCGCAGCGGCTCGCCACGGGCCTCGCCGGCCTGCACCGGCACGGCGCCCCCCGCCTCGCCGTCCAGCGGCTCGACGTCGCGGCCTGAACGCACCTCGGGGCGCACCCCGGAGCGCGCCCCGAACGGTGGCACGGCGAACGGTGGAACCCCGGACGCGCGGGGCGCACGAGGCGCACGGGGTGCGTGGGGCGGGCCGGGCGTGGCGGCTGGCGCTTCCCCCGACCGTCCGGATCCGGCCGCTCGGCGTGCGCCGGGGTCGGGAGGCGGCTGGGCGCGCGAGGGCGCACGGGGAGGCGTGCCGAGGGTGGTCGGGCGCCCGTGACGCTTCGTCGGTCCGCGGTCCGGTGCGGGCCGGACGGACACCCGCCCGGTGGTCGACGGACCGTCGGGCCGGGCGGGGCCGGAGCGGTTCCTGGGGGTCAAGTGGCATGTCCTGGACGGGAATTTAGCTGGTCAGAGCTCTGGTCACGACCTGCGCGCAGGTCTAGCATTCCGGTCACGGCAATCGGTGTCCGGCCCCCCGGACGACCGATGCGGTGGCCGCCACCACCCCCTGCCGGGGAGCGTACACCCCCCGAGTACGCTCCCCGGCGCCGCTGTGTGCCCGCTGCCCGCCTTCCCGCGCCCGTTCCCGGCGCTGCCGCGGTTCGTCCGCCCCGCGCTCGGTAGCTGCATCACCCGGTGCGCGCCCCCGCCGCCGTGAACGCGCGCCCCCGCCGAGGCCTGCGCGCCCGCTGCGCGCCCGCTGTGCGCCGCCGATCCGCGGCCGAGCCGCTGCGCGAAGGTCGCAAGGGGTTTCTGTTATCCCCTCCGTCCGCTCCGGTCTCCGGGATGCCGGAAGGTCAGGACACCGCCCCGGGCGGCGTCCCGACCGCCCTACGAGGAGAAGGGGACGTCCGATGGGCCACCGGAGTGCGGAGCTCCGCCGCCGACCGCGCGGAGGGCGTCGGTGCGCGGGCGGGAGAAGGGCGCTGGCCGTGGTCGCGGTCGCGATCGCGGCCGGACTGCTCGCGGGCGCCCTGGGCCTCGGTGCGGTGCTGGAGTCGGCCGCCCGGCACGAGACCGCCCCCACCGCGGCGGCCGCGACCCCGAAGGCCGAGGCGGCGACGGAGGCCTCCGACGCTTTCGACGCCGCCGCCTGGGCCGCCGTCGGTACGGCCGCCGTGGCCGTCGCCCTGGTCGCCGTCGGCCTCCGGCTGCGCCGCCGCGCCCGCCGTTCCTGAACGGTCGCGCCGCACCTGACCTGCACCCGATCCGCCCCCGGCGCTGCGGCGGGCCGGCCCGCCGGGGAACCGCCGGGTGCGAACCGACCGTCCCCCACCCCGACGGGCGCCACCGGGCGCCCGCCCGAGGGAAAGGAGCGTCCGATCATGCGGAAGGTACTGATCACCGGCGGAGCGGGCTACATCGGAAGCACCGTGGCGTCGGCCCTGCTGGACGCGGGCATCACTCCGGTCGTCCTCGACGACCTCTCCAAGGGCCGGCCCGAGTTCGTCGAGGGCCGGGTGTTCTACCGGGGGGACATCGCGGACCCGGAGCTGGTCGACCGGATCTTCGCTGAGCATCCCGACATCGACGCGACCGTGCACTGCGCCGCCCGGATCGTCGTCCCCGAGTCGGTCTCCCGACCGCTGTTCTACTACCGCGAGAACGTCGGCAAGACCGTGGAGCTGCTGGAGTCGCTCCAGCGCAACGGCTGTACCCGGGTGGTCTTCAGCAGCTCCGCCTCGATCTACCGGCCCACCCCGACCGGCCGCGTCGACGAGTCCTGCCCGGTCGAGGCGAACAGCCCGTACGCGCGCACCAAGCAGATGATGGAGCAGGTGCTCCAGGACTGGACGCACGGCGACGGAGCCGACCGGACGCGGGTCATCACGCTGCGGTACTTCAATCCGATCGGCGCCGACCCGCAGCTGCGCACCGGGCTGCAGGACCTCCAACCGACCCACGCGCTGGGTAAGTTGATCGAGGCGCACACCAACGGCGAGCCGTTCACCATCACCGGGGTCGGGTGGGAGACCCGGGACGGCTCGGGCATCCGCGACTACATCCACGTCCAGGACGTGGCCGAGGCCCATGTCGCCGCGCTGGTCCGGTTCGACGAGGTGGTCGGGCCCGGGGCCGCGGAGCGCTACCGCGTCGTCAACATCGGGACGGGTGACGGCACCACCGTCCGCGAGCTGGTCACCGCCTTCGAGCGGGTGGTCGGCGCGACGCTGGACGTCCGGGAGGCCGAGCCCCGGCCCGGCGACGTCCTCGGCTGCTACAGCGACGTGACGGCCGCGCGCGAGCTGCTCGGCTGGACGCCGCGCCGGACCATCGCCGAGGGGGTCGCGGACGCGCTCGCCTGGCGGTCGTGCTGGGCGGCCCGGCCGGCCGCCACCGCCTGATCGCCCCCGGTGCCCCGGGGCGTCCCGGGGCACCGCCGCGCGGGCGCTACTTGGACTCGTCGAGGCCGTTGATGAAGTCCTTGGCCTTGTCGGCGGCGGTGTCGATCTGGCCGCTGTACTTGCCGTCCGTCTTGTCGTCGATGACGTCGGCGACCTTGTCCAGGCCCTGGGTGATGGCGCCGCCGTGCTCGCGGGCGAGGTCGGTGGCCTTGTCGGCGAGGTTCTTGAGGTTCTCGAACATGATGGTCCTTCTGTTCGTCCGGCGCGGTTCGTGGCCATCCTAGCCGCCGCTGACCTGGCGGTTTCCGGGAGCGGGGGCTCGCCGGGATGACTTTGCGGGGGCGGGTTTGTATGCTCCTGGCTTGTTCTACAGCATTGTAGAAGTTAGCTGGCGGGTACCCGGAAGGGGTGTGGGGCATGGCCGGGCGACGAGCGAGAACCTCGGACCGGGAGGCGGCACCGCGTCCCGGCGCGGCGACCGTGCCGCCCCCGCGCCGCGCCGCCGACGGCCGGGCCGCCGACCGCCGCACGGCCGACCGTCGCGCCGGGGCCCGGCGGCGCGGCGGCTCGCTGCCGGTGCTGCTGGCCGCGGTGGGACTGCCGTCGGCCGGAGCGGTGGCCGGCGAACTGGCCGGGCCCGGCGGCGGACCGCTGTTCGCGGCCGGCGCCGTCCTCGGCACCGGCACCGCCGCGGCGCTCTGCGGACGCGCCGGGCGCTGGTGGGTCGTCATCGCCGCGCCGCCCGTCGTGCTGGCCGCCCGGGCCGGCGCCGCCTACCGCGCCGACCGCGACGACCTCCGGGGCAAGGCGCTCGCCTCGGCGGCGGTGCGCTGGGTGGTCGGCGCCTTCCCGGTGATGGCGGCGGCGGTGGCGGTCGCGCTGCTGGTCGTCCTCGGGCGGGTGCTCCTCGACCGGCGCGCCCGCCCGGACCGGCCCGCGGCCGACCGGCGCCGGACCGCTCGGACCGCTCGGACCGCTCGCACCGTCCGCACCGCTCGCACCGCGACCCGTGAGACGAAGGCCCCGGCCCCGACGCCGGCCTCGCCGACCGGCGCGACCCCGACGCCCGCCATCCCGCCGCCCGCCGCCCCGACCCCCGACCGGAGGAGCCACCGTGGCTGAGCCCCGTACCAGGCCGCTGACCGTCGCCGGCCGCGCCCTCGCCGGCACCGTCTCGGTGGCCGTCCTCGGCGCCAGCGGCTTCACCTGGTACGAGTACCGGCAGCTCGACAGCGGCATGGTCAAGTCGGCCGCCCTCACAGAGGCCCGGAAGAACGCGCCGCCGCACCTCGACAAGTCCGTCAACCTGCTGCTCATCGGCCTCGACAGCCGCAAGGACATGGACGGCAACGACCTCCCCAAGGAGTTCGTCGAGGAGGAGCTGCACGCCGGCTCCAGCGAGATCGGCGGCTACAACACCAACGCGCTGATCGTCCTGCACATACCGGCCAACGGCGGCAGGGTGACGGCGCTGTCCGTCCCGCGCGACGACTACGTGCAGACCGTCGGTGCGGACGGGAAGATGCACAAGATCAAAGAGGCGTACGGGATCGCCAAGGAGGCCGCCGAGGCGAAGCTGGGCGGCAAGGGGCTGTCCACGGCCGAGCTGGAGCGCCAGAGCCGCGAGGCCGGGCGGGCCGCGACGCTCCAGACCGTGCAGGCCTTCCTCGACATCCCCATCGACCACTTCGCGGAGGTGAACCTGATCGGCTTCTACGACATCGCCAAGGCCGTCGAGCCGATCCAGGTCTGCCTCAACAACCCGGTCGACGACCCGATCGTGGCCCGGACGGCGACCCACGAGGGCGGCGGCACCGGGCTCAAGCTCCCGGCGGGCGTCAGCTCGCTCGACGCCCGGCAGGCGCTGTCGTTCGTCCGCCAGCGCCACCACCTGAAGAACGGCGACCTGGACCGGACCCACCGGCAGCAGGCCTTCATCTCCTCGGTCGTGTACAAGCTCAAGCAGGAGGGCGTGGTCGGCGACCTGGGCCGGCTCCAGCGGCTGTTCGACGTGGTGAAGAAGGACGTGGTCATCGACGACCGCTGGAACGTGCTGGACTTCGCCCAGCAGGCGCCCAACCTGACCGGCGGCAACGTCGAGTTCAACACGCTGCCGATCACCGGGTTCAAGACGATCGGCGGCCAGGAGGTCAACACGGTCGACCCGGACCAGATCAAGCGCATCGTCAAGCAGCTGTTCGGGCACGAGCCCCCGCCGCCGGCCGCGCCCGACGCGCCCGCGCCGACCGGATCCGCGCCGACCGGGACCCCCTCCGCCGCGCCCGCCGCCACCCCGGCCAAGGCGCGCTCCGTCGTGGACGTCCGCGGCGCGAGCGCGGAGGCCGCGGCCGCGGAGTCGAAGGCGCTCGCCGAACTCGGCTTCCCGACGGGCAGGGTGACCGAGTCGGCGACCGCCGGGCGGGCCAAGGCGGCGACGGTCGTCTACGGCGCCGGCGCGAAGGCCGACGCGGAGCAGCTCGCGGCCCGCTACGGCGTCACGGCCACCGCCGCCACCGGCTCCGCCGCGGCCCCGGCCGGCCACGTCGTCGTCACCCTCGCCGCCACCCGGACACCCGTCCCGTCGGCCACGGCCGCCACGGCCGCCACGGGGACGCCCGCCGACGAGCCGACGCCCGACCTCCCGATGCAGGGCCCGGCGGTCAAGGCCGGCGGCATCCCCTGTGTGGACTGACCGGGCGTTGCCGTACGGATGAATGCGGGGCACCGTTCCTTCGGTTCGAGAACGATCGGTGCTACCAATGTCCTTGCGCTCGGGCCCGGGCGGACGAAGCCCCTCATGGCCGTGTGCGGATGCGCACGGCCCCGCACTGAGAACGGAATCCGCTCCATGGCACTCGCCCTCCGCAAGACGCTCGCCGTTGCCACGCTCGCGCTGACGGCCTCCTTCCTCCCCGCCGCCGAGGTGGGCATGGCCTCCGCACACGCGGCCCAGCGCACCCCCGGCCTCTACTGTCTCGCCAACGCCTGGGGGACGCCGAACGTCTCGACCAAGGCGTGCGACACCAACGACAACGGCCAGCACTGGACCCTCTCGGGCGAGCAGATCTCCCTCAGCAACGCGCGGGCGTACTGTTTCGCCAACGCCTGGGGGACCCCGGACGTCTCGACCAAGCCGTGCGACACCACCGACCGGGGCCAGTACTGGACCGTGTCCGGCCAGACGATCAGCCTCACCTTCGCCCCGGCCTACTGCCTCGCCAACGCCTGGGGCACCCCGAACATCTCCACCAAGCCGTGCGACGCCAGTGACCCCGGTCAGCACTGGGTGGTCTTCAACGACCAGATCAGCCTGGCGCTCGTCTGACGATCCGGCGCCGGGCCCGGGTGGGCGGAAGCCGCCCCGGGCCCGGCGCCCTGCCCTGTCCTGCCCTGCCCTGTCCCGCCGCGCCCTGTCCCGCCGCGCGGCCCCCGGTCCGGCCCGGGCGCGGAACCACCGTCAGGGTTCCGGCGTCTTGGCCCGGGAGACGGGGGACCGGAGTGACGGACGGGGGAGCGGGTGGGCCGCGCGGGCTGGCGGGTGTGGGGGCGGCGGGTGCTGCTGGGGGTGTGCGGGGCGGTGCTGGCCGGGTCGGCGGCGCTGGTGGCCGTCCGCCTGGGCGGGTGGGACGACGGGACGTGGCTGGCCCTCGCCGTGGTGGGGCTGCCGTACGCGGCGGTGGCCGGCGTGGTCGCGCTCGGTGTGCTGCTGGCGCTGCGCTCGTGGTGGCCCGCGGCGCTGGCCGGTGTCCTGGTGGCGGTGCAACTCCTCTGGCTGGTACCGAGATTGGTGCCGGACGGCGAGGGCGCTCCGGCGGCCGACGCGCCGCGGCTGCGGGTCGCGACGAGCAACGCCTTCAAGGGCCGGGCCGACGCGGCCGAGCTCGTCCGGCTGGTGCGCGAGCAGCGGGTCGACGTGCTGGCGATGGAGGAGTTCGGTCCGGGCGCGGCCGAAAGGCTGGACCGGGCGGGGATCGCCGAGGTGCTGCCCTACCGGGAGCTGCGGCCGGGCCGGGACACCGTGCTCTTCTCCCGGCTGCCGCTGGCCCCGCTGGACGGTGCGGCCTCGCAGGCGGCCCGGGACGAGGTGGCGGCGGAGGTCGTGGTCGGCGGACGCACCGTCCGGCTGACGGCCGTGCACACCTACTACCCGCTGGGCGACGCCGGCCGCTGGGCGGAGGACTTCGACGGGCTGCGGGCGGCGGTGGCCGGCGCCGGCCGCAACGCCGTCCTGCTGGGGGACTTCAACGCGACCCTCGATCACGCGCCGATGCGCGCGCTGCTCGACACCGGTCTCACGGACAGCCACGCCGAGCTGGGGCGCGGGGTCGCGCCGACCTGGCCGCAGTCCAGCACCTCCGTCCCGGGCCTGTGGCCGGTGATCCAGATCGACCACGTGCTGCACGGGGAGGCGCTGCGCGCGGTGTCGGTGGCGGAGCACGCCGTGCGCGGCACCGACCACCGCGCGGTGGTGGCCGAGTTGGCGGTCACCGGCTGACGGCGCGCGCGGTGGCGCCGCGATCGGTGGCCCACCAGAAGGCGAGCGTGAGCAGGCTGACGCCGCCGCCCAGCAGGCAGACCGCCGTCCAGCCGCCCAGCTCGTACACCACGGTGGAGAGGATCGCGCCGAGCGCGCTGCCGATCGAGTAGAAGAGCATGTACCCGGCGGTCAGCCGGCTCCGCGCCTCGGGCCGGACCAGGTACAGCAGGTGCTGGTTGACCACGTGCACGGACTGCAGGCCGTAGTCGACCACCACCATCGCGAGCACCAGCCACCACACCGAGTGCGGCAGCAGCGCGGCGAGCGGCCAGGAGACGAGCATGGCGGTCAGCCCGACCGCCAGGGTGCGCCGGGCCCGTCCCCGGTCGGCCTGCCGGCCGGCGTACCCGGCCCCGAGCGCGCCGGCGGCGCCGGCCAGGCCGAAGAGCCCGATCTCGGTGTGGCTGAGGTCGAACGGCGGAGCGGCGAGCGGCAGCACCATCGGCGTGAGCAGCACGGTGATGGCGGTGAAGACGAGCAGCGCGAGTCCGGCGCGGACCCGGAGCACGGGCTCCTCGGCGAAGAGGGTGAACACCGAGCCGACGAGTCGCGGGTAGCGGAGGCGTTCCGGTCGGCGGCGCGTCTCGGCCGGGACGGCGACGGCGAGGACGACGGCCATGGCGCCGGTGGCGACGGCGGAGACGACGTAGACGGCGCGCCAGCCGGCGAGGTCGCCGATGGTGCCGGCGACGGTGCGGGCGAGCAGGATGCCGATCACGATGCCGCTGGTGACGGTGCCGACGACGCGGCCCCGGTCGGCGGGCCCGGCGAGCGAGGCCGCGTGGGCGACCATCACCTGGGCGACCACGGCGAGCACCCCGACCGCCGCCATGGCGAGCAGCATCAGCGGCGCCGAGGGGGCGACGGCCACGGCGGCGAGCGCCGCGACGGAGAGGCCGAGCTGGGCGGTGATCAGCACCCGGCGGTCGAGGTGGTCGCCGAGCGGGACCAGCAGCACCAGGCCGACGGCGTACCCGACCTGGGTGAGGGTGCCGACCAGGCCGACCGTGGCGCGGCCGATGCCGAGGTCGTCGGCGATGAGGTCGAGCAGGGGCTGGGCGTAGTAGACGTTGGCGACGGCCAGACCGCTCGCGACGGAGAACAGCCAGGCGACGGCGGGGGAGAGCCGGCGGCCGGTGACGGTGGCGGTGACGGCGGGGGCCGCGGTCGTGGCGGCTGCGGTCGTGGTGGCTGCGGCGTCGACCGGATCGGACGGGACCACGGGGGAGGGCACGGCGGAGGGCTCCTTCGGGGCATCGTGGTTGCAAAGTGCTACCGCGCTACCCTCGCACGGCGGGGTTTCATTAAGCAACCGCAAGGCGTCCCGAACCCGGCGCGCTAGGGTTGCAAGGTGAAACCCGCTCCCGTCGGAGCGCGGAACCGCAGGTGAGAGGAGAGGGGCGCGTGCCGAAACGCACCTCGCACGAGGAGTCGGCCTGCCCGGTCGCCCGGCCGCTGGACGTCCTCGGCGACGGATGGACGCTGCTGATCGTCCGTGACGCCTTCGACGGGCTGCGCCGCTTCGGGCAGTTCCAGAAGAACCTCGGCCTGGCGAAGAACATCCTCTCCGCCCGGCTCGCCACCCTGGTCGCCAACGGCGTCTTCGAACTGGCCCCGGCCGCCGACGGCAGCCCCTACCAGGAGTACGTGCTCACCGAGAAGGGGCGGGCGCTCTTCCCCGTCGTCACCGCGCTGCGCCAGTGGGGCGAGCGGTACTTCTTCGCGGACGACGAGCCGCGGGCCCGGCTGGTGGACCGCGCCGGCGGTGCGCCGGTCGCCCGGGTGGAGGTCCGGGCCGCCGACGGCCGGGTGCTGGGGCCGGACGACACCGAGGTGCTGCTGCCCTGACGGCGCGACGGCGCCCCGTGCACCGGGGCGGTGCACGGGGCGTGTCGGGGGAGGCGGGGCGTCAGCAGTTCCGGATGGACCAGACGGGCGTCCAGTCCTGGGTGTGGTTGGCGCCGCCGTCGGACGTGAAGGACTTCAGCACGCCGCCGTTCGCGTCGTAGAAGTACGACCTCGTGCCGCTGGTCTGGTTGTCGGCGTAGAACCCCTGGCCGTACCAGCCGCCGAGGCTGTACCGGGCGCAGGAGCGGAGGTAGAAGATCTTGTAGTCGCCGGCCGTCGGGTCCCAGACCAGGGCGCAGAGGTTGCCGGGGGCGCACTGGTAGTCGCTGTCGGCCGGGACGTGTCCGAAGGGGGCCGACGGCGAGACGGTCGGCGAGACGGCGGCGGGCGCGGCGGGCGGACCCTGGGGCGAGGACGGCGGTGCGGGTGGCGCGACCAGGACCGGTGCGGCCTGGGCGGCGGCCGCGGCCTCGGCCGGGTGGGCGCCGGCGAACGCCGTCAGCGCGGCGGTGAGGGCGCCGGCCAGGCCGAGGGCCGAGCGCTTGGGGCGAGAGCGGAGCATGGGTCCTCCCACTGTTCGGATCGGCTCAGCCGGGGGTTCCGGGGGCCGTCGCGGGTGTTTCGACGGAGGTGGTGGTCGCGGGGGTGGCGGTGGCCGTACCCGCCGCGGTGGTCGTGCCGGGGGCCGACTCGGCGGTCGTCGTGGTGACGGCCGGGGTGCTCGTCGCGGTCACCGTCGGCGTCACCGCGGTGGTTTCGGCGGGGGTCGTCGGAACGGGGGTGGTCGGGGCGGGGGTGGTCGGCCCGCTGGGGGTGCTCGTCGTGGCGCCCGGCGTGGTCTGGCCCGGTGTGGTCTGCCCAGGTGTGCTCGGGCCCGGCGACGTCGTGCCCGGGGTGGAGGCCGTCGCCGATTCGCTGTACGGACTCGTCGACGTGGTGGTCGGGCCGGTCGGCGACCACGAGGTCGAGGTGCTGCCCGAGGCCGAGGGCGAGGCGGAGGCCGACACCGAGGCCCCCTTCGGGGCCGGCTTCCAGATCGAGGGGGGCGGGACGCCGGGCGCCAGCGGGCCGGTCGGCGCCGGGGCCGGACGGTCGACGATCTCGGCCTTCCCCGTCGCCCGGGTGAACCAGCCGCCGGTGGTGACGTTCACCAGCACGATCGCGGTCACCGGCTGCGGCGCGGGGGTCAGGACGACCAGCGTGCTCGGCTGGAAGCCCGTCCAGGCCTTGCCGGTGTACTTGGCCTCGGAGACCAGCGTCGGCGGCTTCAGCGGGTTGCCGCAGCTGCACCGCACCCGCGGCACGCCCTGCGTGTCCACCATCACCGCGGTGCCGGCCGCCAGCACGGCCTGGTACCCGACGGCCGCGCCGCCCTTGTAGCCGTGGCTGGTGACCCGGGTGTCCACCCGCAGGTACGCCGAGGTCAACGAGCGCAGGTAGCCCGGGAGGGCGGACTGCTCGATGCCCTCCGCCGACGCCCAGGCCCGGCCGGTGTCACCGGTCGAGGTCATCGAGACCAGCCGCTCCACGTCGCAGCTCGGCTGGCTCATGGTGCCCCCGTACACGCCCGCCGACGTCCCCTCGACGGCGTGCAGGGCGGCGGTGGCGGGCGCGGTGGCCGCGGCACCGCCCGTCGGGGTGGCGGCGGGCCCGGTGTGGGCCGGCGTGTGGGCGGTGGCCGGGGCCGTCGTCGGGGCCGGGGTGGTGACCGTGGCCTGCATCGCCTGGGTCTCCACCGTCTGGGTGAACGGCGCCGGGCCCGGGTCCTGCGGACTCTGCAGCGCGACCTCGTTGGCGGTGGGCACGGTCTCCTCGTGTCCTCCTCCGCCGCCGGCGGTGTTGACGATCAGCACCGTCGCCCCCGCCGCCATCAGGGCCAGGAGAGCCAGCAGCGCGGCCTTCCGGCGGTCGCGCCACCAGGGCTTCGGCGGCTCCCCGGAGGGCCCGCCCGCACCCGGCGGCCCGCCGGGACCGGATCGCCCGCCGCCACCGCCCGAGGGCGGGCCGAACGGCGGCCCGGGCGGCCCGGGGTGGCCCGGGCCCGACGGCGGACCCGAGAGCGGCCCGGACGGCGGCCCGGAGGGCGGGCCGAGCGGCGACCCGGAGGAAGGCGGTTGGGAACTCATCGGGGGCTCCGATTCGCAGACGGCCGGTCCAGGTCCACCCGGCCGGCGCAGGAGACTCCTGCCACTGGCATCCATTTCTGCCCCCGGTCCCGGCCCGCCGCAACAGCAGCGCCCGCGCCCGCCCGAGCCGGCCGCCCGCCCCGGCCCGGCCGTCCCAGCCCGGGCGGGCCGACCCGTCCTGGGCCACTCTGGTGGCAGGCGCGGGGCGGGGGCCGGAACCGGACGCGCGGGGGACACCGACCCCGACAGGAGGCCCGCATGCAGCAGCAGGCCCGTCCGAGCCGGCCGCCCGGCACGCCGGCGGCCGGACCGCCCGGCGCCCTGCGCGGCTGGCTGGACGCGGTGGCGGTGGTCCTGGCCGGCCTCGTCGCGATGGCGGTCGTGGCCGCGCTCGGCCTGTGGGCGGCCGGCACCGACGAACTGCCCGACGGCGGCTTCCCGTCCGTGCTCGCCGCCACGCTCGCGCTGGCCGTCGGCGGATCGGTCGAACTCGACGGCGGCGCGGGCTTCTTCGGCTCGGTCGACGCCGGGATCACCGCGATGCCGCTCTCCGTCGGCCTGGTCGGCGCGCTGACCGTGGCCGAGGTGTTCCTGCGCCAACTGCGGTACCGCGCGGTGGCCGGCGGCCGCGAACTGCTCGGCCGCGCCACCCGGACGGCGGTGGTCTGGCTGGCCGCGCTCGCCCTGCTCTGCGCCGCCGCCCGGCACACCTTCACGGTGACGCTCGGCGAGGGCCTGGCCGAAGAGCTCGGCGGCGCCCTGGGACTCCACCCCGAGGTGGGGTTCCGCGCGGACCCCGCCACCACCCTCGGACTCGGGCTGCTCTGGCTGCTGGTCGTGCTGGCCGCGACCTTCGCGGTCTCCCGCCGGGCACCGCTGCCGCGCTCCCTGGTGCCCTTCCAACAGGCGGTCCGCCCGGCCGCGTTCGCGATGCTGCTGGTGCTGCTCGGCTACGTCGTGCTGGGGGTGGCGGCCGCGATCGGCACCGCCGCCGCCCACGGCGGGGCCCGGCAGGTCGCCGCCGTCACCCTGCTCGCGCTGCCCAACCTGGTCTGGCTCGCCTTCGGCGTCGGCCTCGGCGGCCAGTGGCACGGCCACCTGGTCGGGGCGGTCGGACTGCCGGTGCCCAAGCCGCTGGCCGCCGTGCTGCGCACCGGCCCGGGCCAGGAGGGCGGCACGGTGAGCCTCGGCACGCTCGCCGAGCAGGACGCCCGGGCCTGGTGGCTGCTCCCGCTGGCCGCCGTCCTGATGCTCGCGGCCGGGGTGCTGGCCGCCCACCGCTCGCCGCGCGGGGTCCGCCCCTGGCAGCACGCCGTCCGGCTCGCGGCGGCAGCCGCCGTCACGGTCCTCCTGGTCGGCGTCTGGACGAGGGTCTCCGCCGACTACGGCCTCTCCGTGCTCGGCGTCGGCCTCGGGGAGGGCGGCCTGGGCGACCTGCTGAGCTCCGTCCTCGGCCCGGCCGCCGGCCCGGTCGGCCCCGCCGCCGTCCTGGCCGGAGGCACCCTCACCCTCGACCCGCGGCTGTGGACCCTGGTCCCCCTCGCCGCCGCCTGGGGCCTGCTGGCCGGCCTGCTCGGCGCCCTCGCCGCGGCCCGCCTGCCCCGCCGCGGCGAGACCCGCTGACTTCGTGGGGGCCGGCCGGTCAGGGCCCGATGTGCTGATAGCCCGCCCATGCCAGCGGGTCGTTCGGACGCTGGGCGCGCTGCCGTCGCGCCGCCCCGGCAAGGCCCCGGGCGATGCGTCCGTCGGTCGCGCCGGGAAGGCGGACCTCGCTGTAGAAGGCCGCGGCGACATCGACGGCGCTGACCTCGCTCACCGGCCACAGGGTGCCGACGACGTGCCGGTACCCGGCGAGCTGGAAGGCGGCCGCGGGGTGGAGGGGCTCGTCGAGCAGCCGGCCCGAGTCGATCCCGGTGGAGCAGGCCGAGAGATAGGCGAGCTGGGCCCCGTCCAGTCGTAGCGCGTCCACCCGGCGCGGGGTCAGCCGGGTGCCGGAGGCTAGCGAGAGGCCGTCCTCGCGGTAGCCGTGGCAGGAGAAGTGCACGGCGGAGTAGGCGTGCAGGCGGGAAGCCACTTGGTCGGCCGTGGTGGTCGCGTCGAGGTGGTCGGTGCCGGGAACGAGGCGGCGGACGTGGCCCGTCTCCGCGTCGGCCAGTTGGAGACCGGGTCCCTCGACCGTGAGCATCGGACGTTCGGCGCCCGGTGCGGAGCGGCCGCGGGTGTGGTGCAGGGCTCGCAGTGTAGGGGTGTACGAGCTGACCGCCCGGTCGAGCATGGTGCGCGTCGGGTCCTGGCCGCGCATGTCGGTGACACCGGCGGCGTGCAGGGGGAGCAGGGCGAACGGTCCGGTGGGCACCCACCAGAGACGTGACGGGGCGTGACCGGGCCGGTGGGCCAGGCCGAGGGTCTCGGCGACCGGTTCGACGACGGTCTCCCAGAGCCAGGTGAGCAGGTCGGCGATCGGTTTGGACCGGTACAGCGCCTGCGCGCGCTCGTCCTGCTCGCGCCGCCGGGTGAGTTCGTCCAGGCGTACCGCCTGCTCGTAGACCCGCTCGGTCGGAGCGTCGGGCAACGGGACGACGGTGCACCGCCCGTCGGCGATCACGAGGGCGTCGGTGCCGCGCAGGTGACTGGTGGTGAGGACGACGACCGGGCCGGCCGCGCCGAGGTCCAGCAGTTCCTGCTCGCCGGGCGGCAGGAGCAGGCGTTCGAACCCCGGCAGCCGGCGGATGCGACGCAGGAGGCGTTCGCGGCTTCCGGCGTCCGCCTGGCGCCGGTCGTGGTCGTCCCCGTGGTCGGCGGTGAGCAGGGCCTCGAGTTCGGCGGCGTGCTCGGGGTGGACGCGGTGGAGGTCGCCGAGGCCGGTGCGGGCGGCGAGACCGCCGGCGAGCAGAACGCCGCGGGCGGCTTCCAGGTGCTGCACCGCCCGCAGCGGTGGCGCGCCCGCGGTGAGTGCTGCGGCGCAGGCGTCGGCGCCGAGCACCATGGCGTGGCGTCCGAGAACGCGTTCGAGGTCGTCGCGGCCGAGGCGGGGCGAGGCGAGCAGCGGGACGCTGTCCGCGGCAGCGCCGAGAAGTCGGGCGGCGGCGGTCCAATCCCCGGCCTGGGCGGCGATCGAGGCGGCGTCGCGGGCGTACATCACAAGGTGTGAGGGCAGAACCGCGGGGTGGGCGACCAGACGGTCGGCGTAGGAGACGAGCTCGGTGAGGAGCCCCGGGTCAGGGACTTCCTGGTAGCGGCTCGTTCCGGAAGCGATGAGTGCGGAGAGGATCTCGGCCTCGCGGACGGTGTCCGGCAGGGCGTTGGCAAGCTGCACCCGCAGGAGATCGGCCGTGCCGGGGGCCCAGGGATTGCCGGCCGTCACCGCGTCGGCGATCTGCCCGATGATCCGGCCGGCCGGGCTGTCGGGTGGTACCTCCGGGCTGGTGGACATCAGCCTGCCGAGCGCGGCGAGCGCGTCGAGGTCCAGCCCGCCGGGTTTCGTCACCACGTCGCGGTACCGCTCCACAACGGTGACAAGGGTCGCGTTCGCGTCGCGATCGATGACGGCCAGGAGCGCCGCAGCAGCCGCCACGACCTCCGAGGGGTCGTGAGGGGCGCCCTCGGCGGCTGCCTCCACGGCCCGTTCGGCGGCCCGGAAGAACGCGCTGCTGCGGGACTCGGACTCGCGGAGTGCGATCTGCCGGGCGACGATCGCGGCGAGCGCCGGATCTCCGGCGATCCGGTCGACGGTCGGCAGGTCGAGGGGCTCGGTAGGCCCGTCGAGTCCGTCCGAGGAGCCCACGGCCCGGCGGCGCTCGTCGCGCAGCCGTCCCAGCAGGGTGCGGGCGTCCGCGCGGGCCAGCCCGCCGGTGCGGCTCTCAAGCACGGCCCGGCAGTGGGCAATGCCCGCGTCCAGCCGTTCCACGGCCCCGGTGAACCGGAACTCGACCTGATCGAGCTCGGCCTCGGCGATCCGCGCCTCGCCGAGGCGGTCGGGGTCCTCGGCCGTCCGTTCGGCCCACCGCGCGACGCACCGCCGGGCCCGCACGAGGACCGGAGTGTCGCCGGTGGCCTGGTACCGCCTGGTCAGGTAGGCGGCGAGGGTGCTGAAGGCCTGGACGACGGAGGGTGCGTCGGCAGCCCCGTCGTCGACGATCCGCAGGGACAGCTCTTCCAACTCGGCGCCGAGCCTTCCGTCGTCGTCCGGCCCGGTGGTGAGGCGCATCGCGAGGATCGGGAGGTGTGCGGTGAAGTACCCCACCCGGTCCGGGTCGGCCGGTTCAGCGGCGGCGACGACCTGGCGACCGATGTCGACGGCCCTGTCCAGCTCGGCGGAGTAGCCTGGCGCTGTCCGGTCGTCGGGGGCCGAGGTCAGCTCCAGCAGGCTGAGGAACCAGGCCCGGCGCGGGTGCTCCGGCGGTGCCTCGGCACACGCCTGCCGGGCCGCCGCGAGCGCGCGCCTGCGCAGTGGCTCTGACCGGCCGTGCCCGACCGACTCGCCGAGGAGCAACGCACCGACCAGGGCTGTTGTCGTCGGGCGGAGCCAGTGGCCGGCGGGCAGCCGTTCGAGTACCTCGTCCAGGATGCCCGCGGCCTCTGCGGTGCGCCGCTCCTGCAGCAACCGGACGGCCTGGTCCCACCGGCCGACGGCCGCCGTCACGCTGGGGGTGCGCCCCCAGCCGAGGCCGGAGAGCAGGAATGCGCGCAGGTCGGTGGCGGCGGACTCGCAGCCGGCCAGGGCGGCGTCCGCGGGCCAGTCGGTGCCCCGGTCTCCCGGCGCGGGGGCGCGTAGAGGCGATGGCAGCAGCTCAAGGGAGGTCCGGCCGGTCATGGCGAGCCAGTCGGCCGCGAAGCGGGCGGTGCCCGCGTTCACGGCGTCGGCCGTCTCCGCCGGGTCCGCGAGCAGGTCGGCCCAGGCCCAGAGCCCGAGCGCCTGCGCCTTGCGGGGCTCGCAATACGGCGTTCCTCCGGCCCGCTTCAGCAGCGCGGCGCGGTCGCGCGCCGCCTCCTCGGTGCACAGCCGTCCGTGCTCGCCGGTTGCCGCATACGCGGTCAAGTGTCTTAGTGCTGCAACAAGTTCCGGTTCGGTGCCGTCCGGCGGGAAGGTGTCTGCGGTAGACATGACGCCATGGTGGTGGACACCGGGGGAGGTTGTCAGTGCTTTCGAAGGAAGCGGTCGTCGGCTACGTCTGCGAGTACCTGAAGGATCTTCGGGAGGAGCTCCGGCCCGGAGAGGCGGGTGATCTGGTGGCGCGCATCGGCAGTGGCGAGGCGACCGTCGGGGAGCTGACGGAGGCGCTGGAGCGGGCGGGCTTCGTCATCGATCCCGGCGGCCTGCGTTCGGTACCGTCGCTCCCGGGCGGACGGGTCGGCGAGCCGGACGCGGAGTGGGTCTGCCCTGCGGGACGCTGCGACCGGAGCTGGCGGAGGCGCTTCGTCGGCCAGTCGGTGCCGCACTGCGAGGTCGGGGCGACGCCGCTGCGGCGCGCCTGACGGGCGGCGGCGATGACCTCGTTGCTGAAGGGGTTCCTCGGCAAGGCCGCTGAGCGCTGGGCCGTCCAACTCGGCCTGCCTGGTGTCCTGTTCGTCGCCCTGTGCTGGACGGCCCGGGTGCTCGGGCACGGGGACGCCCTGGACGCCCGCCGGCTGGTGACGGCCTCGGCCGACGCGGCGGCTCCGGCCACCGCGTCGAATGTGCGGGTCGCCGTGCTGCTGGCGGCCGTGGTGGCGTTCGTGGCGTTGGTGTCGACGGTGGTGGCGCTGACCGTGCGGGAGGCGGGGCCTCTGGTGCAGAAGGTGTGGCTGGGAGAGGGGCGCTGGGGGCTCGGCCGCGCCCGCCGGGACCCGGCGACCGGGGCCTACGCCCCGACGTCCGGGATCGGTGCGCGGTTCAGTCGGCTGCACGCCGGGATCGGGTCCTACTACCAGCTGGACCTGGCCGTGGCCTGGCCGCGGCTCTGGCTGGTGCTGCCTGACGCTGCGCGGACGGAGCTGACCGCGGCCTCGGCGGCGTTCCGGCAGTCCGCCGAGATCCAGGTGTGGGGGTTGGCCTGTCTGCCGGTCGCGTGCTGGTGGTGGCCGGCGGTGGTTCCGGCCGTGGTGTTGATCGCTGTCGGTTGGGCGCGAGGACGCGCCGCGGCCGCGGAGTTCGCCGTCCTCGTCGAGGCCGTCGTCGACGTGCACGGGGCGGCGCTCGCGGCGGGGCTCGGGTTCCCTTGTCCGGACGGCCGGCTGACCGACCTGATCGGCGCACAGGTCAGCGACCACCTGGCCCGCCGGGGCGGACTGCGGCGTCCGGTGCGGCAGGCGGTGCCGCCGCCGGGGGCCGGTTCCTGACGGCGGCGGTCAGCTCGCGGCGTGGGCCAGGAGGACGACGGCCGGGGGGAGGGCCTGGGCGAGGGCGCCGCGCCAGAGGCGGGGGGCGGAGGTGGCGAGGGTGGCGCCGGCGGCGATCATGAAGGCGCTGAGGTAGATGATCAGGGTGCGGCCGACGACGGGCTCGCCGGTGTGCAGGGCGACCAGGCCGGCCACCAGGCCGAGGGCGAGGAAGAGGTTGTAGAAGCCGGCGTTGACCCGCCACAGGCGCACCTGCGGGGCGTCGGCGGTGGAGGCGGTGAGCAGGCGGCGGACCCGGGGGTGGCCGTAGAGGAAGCTCTCCAGCGGCCACACCATGAGGTGGACCGCGGCGGCGATCAGCGCGAAGACCTGGCTGACGGCGTTCATCTGGAACTCCTCCGCGCGGGTGGACGGACGGCGGGGAGGGCCCAGTCGGGCGGCTCGGGGACACCGGGGCCGCCGGGCGGCGGGCCACCGGGCACGGGGACCACCTCGGTGGGCGGGCCGGCGGAGGTCCACGGGCCGCCCTCGGGGGGAGCGGCGCCGGGCGGGGCGGTGGCGGGCGGGGCGGTGGCGGCGGCGCGCAGGTCGGCGACGAAGCGGAGGCAGCTCTCGTAGCGTTCGCCGGGTGCCTTGGCGAGCGCGCGGGCGACCACCGCGTCGACGGCGGGCGACAGGTCGGGCCGGTGCTCGCGCAGGGTGGGCGGGGGCTCGTTGAGGTGGGCCCAGAGCAGGGCGAGGTCGCTCTCGCGGCGGAACGGGGGCGCGCCGGCGAGCATCTCGAAGACCACGCACCCGAGGCCGTACTGGTCGCAGCGGCCGTCGAGCGGGCGCCCGGAGATCTGCTCGGGCGCCGCGTAGTCGAGGGTGCCGACGATCTGGCCGACCCCGGTCAGTCCGCTGAGCGACAGGGATTTCTTGGTGAGCCCGAAGTCGGCGAGGTAGAGGTGTTCGGGGTGCTCGCTGTCGGTGCCGGCGGCGACCAGCACATTGCCGGGTTTGACGTCCCGGTGGACCAGGTCGTGGTCGTGCGCGGCGTCCAGGGCGGAGGCGATCTGCAGGGCGAGCCCGGCGGTCCGGCCGAGCGGGAGGGCGCCGCTGCGGGTGATCAGCGAGCGCAGGTCGCCGCCCTCGACGTAGCGCATCGCGATGAACAGAATGCCGTCGGCCTCGCCGGCCTCGAAGACCGGGATGATGTGCGGGTGGTCGATCGCGGCGGCGACCTGCGACTCGTGGATGAAGCGCTGGCGGAAGACCTCGTTGCGGGACAGCTCGGGGGCGAGCAGCTTGACGGCGACGGTGCGGCCGAGCCGGAGGTCCTTGGCGCGGTAGACGACGGCCATGCCGCCGCGGCCGATCTCCTCCTCCAGGCGGTAGCCGGCGACCCGGCGCCCGACCAGGCCGGCGGGCAGGTTGGGCGGTTCCACGGCGTCGTCGGGCTCAACGGCGGCGGGCTGCACGGCGTCGTCGGGTCGCACGACGCCGGCGGGCTCGACGGCCGCGGCTTCGGTGGGCGGGTGCGGGTCGCCGGAGGCGTCGGGGGGCGGGATCACGGCTCCGCCAGGCGGGTCGGCGCGTCGGCGCCCGGCACCCGGCCGGCCGGCGGGCTCGGGCGCCCACCGGCGGCGTAGGTGTGCAGTTGCAGGCCGTCGCAGTAGCACCAGCGGTCGTGCACCTGGTCGAACACCCAGAGCCGCTCGCCGTCGACCACCAGACCGATCCGCAGACCGTGCGCCCGGTCCCGGAAGGTCTCCAGGTCGGCGCCGCCCGCGGCGAGGTCCTCCAGCAGCGAGCGGTAGCGGGCCAGCGCGCCCTCCGCCTCGGCCAGCGCGGGGCGCGGGTCGGCGGTGCGGGCCGGCGGGCCGGTCGCCGAGGGCGGCACGCCGGGCAGGGAGATCAGCAGCCGGCCGTCGACCCAGGTGGTCCACCCGTTGGAGCAGAGCACCTGGGCCCAGTCGCCGGTCCGGCCGATCAGCTGGAGCGGCAGCAGCGCGTCCAGCGTGGCGGCGGGCTGTTCCGGGTCCGGGGCGGCCCAGCTGGGCAGGCCGTCCGGCGGCGCGACGTGCGTGGGGCTGAACGCCGACCCGTCCATCGGCCCGGTCACGTCGGCACCACTTCCCCGGAGACGTCCGCAAACACGTCGGCACTCACCTCGGCACTCACCTCGGCACTCACTTCGGCAGTCACTTCCGCATGATCGCCGGCTCCTGCCGGCGCAGCAGGGCCAGCACGAGGACGGCCAGCGCCACCGACAGCCCGACCAGCACGGCCAGCGCGAGCAGCCACCCGGCCCGCTCCTGCTGGAACAGCGGGTCGTCGGTGATGTCGTTCGGCAGCACGGTGTGCAGGTCGACGGTGCGGGCCATCGCGGACAGGCCCCAGCGCGAGGGCACCAGCCAGGCGAACTGCTCCAGACCGGGGACCCCGTGCAGCTTCAGCATGGCGCCGCTGAACACGATCTGCACCACGGAGAGCAGCACCAGCAGCGGCATGGTGGCCTCCTCCTTGCGGACCAGCGCGGAGACCAGCAGGCCGAGCATCATGGCGGAGAAGGAGAGCAGCGCGACCGCGAGGATCAGCTCGGCCAGCGGTGGCATCAGCACCCCGCTGTGCACCGTGACGCCGCCCGGCAGGGTGGGGTCGAGGTCGACGCCGGCCAGCCCGACCAGGGTGAGCACGGCGGCCTGGGCGACGGTGATGGTGCCGAGCACCACCACCTTGGAGACCAGATAGGCCGAGCGGGACAGTCCGACCACGCGTTCCCGCTGGTAGATCGGCCGCTCCTTGACGATCTCGCGCACCGCGTTGGCGGAGCCGGTGAGCAGGCCGCCGATGCAGAGCGTGAGCAGGATGTTGAGCGCGTTCTCCGAGGAGAGCCGGCTGCCCGCCATCGCCCGGCACATCACGCCGATCAGGAACGGCAGGGCGATCATCACGGTCAGGAACAGCCGGTCGGCGGCGAGCACCGCCGTGTAGCGGCGGATCAGCGTGCCGAGCTGGGAGAACCAGCCCTGCGGCTGCTCGGGGCCGATCGGGTCCGCCGCCCCGGGCCCGGCCGCCGGGACGGGCCGGGCGGGCGGCAGCGCCCCGGCGGCGACGTACCGCTCGTACTGCGGGGACTCCCGGAACCGGCGCTGCCAGGCCTGGTGGTCCTCGTTCTCGAAGGCCTCGAAGGCCTGCGGCCATTCGGTGAAGCCGAAGAACGGCAGCGCCTCGCCGGGCGGCCCGTAGTAGGCGGTGCGGCCGCCGGGGGCGAGCACCAGCAGCCGGTCGCAGACGTCCAGGCTGAGCACGCTGTGGGTGACCACGACGACGGTGCGCCCGTCGTCGGCCAGGCTCCGCAGCATCTGCATCACCGAGCGCTCCATGCCCGGGTCGAGGCCCGAGGTGGGCTCGTCGAGGAAGAGCAGCGAGGGCTTGGTGAGCAGTTCGAGGGCGACGCTGACGCGCTTGCGCTGGCCGCCGGAGAGGCTGGAGATGACCAGGTCGGCCCGGCTGTCCAGGCCCAGTTCGCGGATCACCTCGGTGACCCGGGCCTCGCGCTCGGGCGCGGCGGTGTCGCCGGGGAAGCGTAATTCGGCGGCGTACGACAGGGCGCGGCGGACGGTCAGCTGGGTGTGCAGGATGTCGTCCTGCGGGACGAGGCCGATCCGGCGGCGCAGCTCGGCGTAGTCGCGGTAGAGGTCGCGCCCGTCGTAGAGCACGGTGCCCTCGTCGGCGGGGCGCAGTCCGGTGAGCGCGTTGAGCAGGGTGGACTTGCCGGCGCCGCTGGGGCCGGCGACGGCGAGCAGGGCCTTCTCGGCGAGCGGGAAGGAGACGTCGTCGAGCAGCACCCGCCGGTCGGCGCCGACCCGTACCACCAGGCCCTGCACGTTGAGCGAGATCTCGCCGGTGTCGGTGTACTCGACGAGTTCGTCCCCGGCGAGGCAGAGCGCGGAGTGGCCGATGCCCACGATGTCGGCCGGGCCGACCGGCGCTCGTTCGACAGGGACGCCGTTGAGGTAGGTGCCGTTGTGGCTGCCGAGGTCGGCGATCTCGTGGCCGCCGTCGGGCAGGATGCGCAGTTCGGCGTGGTGGCGGGAGACCACGAGGTCGTCGAGCACGAGGTCGTTGTCGGGGGCGCGGCCGATCAGCACCGTGCGGCCGGGCAGCCGGAGGATGTTGCTGGGCCGGCGGAAGGTGCCGGAGACACGCGGGGCGACCAGCGAGGGGCGCTCGACGGGCGCCGAGGCCGGCGCGGGGTCGGGCGATCCGTCCGGCGGTCCCTCGGGCGGTCCGCCGGGCAGCCCGGTGAGGGTGGCCGCCGGGCCGTCGGCGGCGTTGCCGAACCGCAGCCGGGTGCCGGGGCCGACGTCCTCGGAGCGGATCCGGCGGCCGTCGGCGAAGGTGCCGTTGGTGCTGCCGACGTCGTCCAGGTGCCAGTGGCCGGCGGTGGTGCGCAGCACGGCGTGGTGCCAGGAGACCCGGGGGTCGTCGAGGACGATCTCGCTGGTCGGGTCGCGGCCGACGTGGTACGCCCGGCGCGGGTCGATCAGCTGCGAATCCGTGTCGGTGACGAGGACCAGGGGCGGCGCGGCGGGCGCGCCCGGGCGCTCTCCCATGGTTCGGATTCTAGTCCGGCGGCGGTCCGGGGGCGTCCGGACGCCGTTCCGTACCGTCCGTCCGGTCCGATACCACGAAATTGGACTGGACCACTGGATCGCTGCCGGGAGGCTGCCCTATCGTTCGGGGAGATCTGCACGGTCGTCCGGGGCCCTCCGCACGACTCACACGAGCCCCGGGGGCGAATCGATGAGCGTCTGGCCGCAGTTGCGCGACACCCGCACGGTCAGAGCGGGCACCGCTCCCGGAACGGTGGTCCGCTGCGGCCTGGCCGACACCATGCTCGCCGACCTCGCCGTCTCGGTCGTGCTCTTCTTCGAGCGCGCGCTGGACGAGGACCGCCTCGCCGCCGGCCTGGCCCGGGCGCTGGAGCGGGTCCCGGTCTTCGCCGGCCGACTGCGCACCGTGGACGGCGTGTTGGAGGCGGTCTGCGACGACTCCGGCGTCCCGATGGTGAGTTACCGCGTCGACGGCACGCTCGCCGAGTCCATGGGGCGGGTCACCGCGCCCGGCGCCCTGCACGCCGACCCGCTGGACGCCCCGGCCGCCCGCACCGGCGGCGGACCGCTGCTCGCCGTCCGGGTGACCCGCACCGGCGACGGCGGCACCGTGCTCGGCTGCTCCTGGCACCACGCGATCGGCGACCTGCACAGCTTCGCGCTGCTGCTGCGCGCCTGGTCGGCCGCGGTCGAGGGCGAGGAGCTCCCGGAGGCCGAGCTCGTCGAGGACCAGGACGCGCTGCTCGACCGGGTGCTGCCCGCCGAGGACTGCGGCCGGCCCGGCTTCCGGGTGCCCGCACCGGGCGAGCGCGCCCTGCTGGACCGCGAGGTGGCGGCCGGACCGCGCGCCAACCGGACCGTCCAGCTGTACTTCGGCGACGCCGAGATGGCCCGGATGCGCGAGGAGTTCGCCGCGGCGGCCGGCCGCTGGGTCTCCTCCGGCGACGCGGTCTGCGCCCATATCACCCACACCCTCCGGGAGTTGGACGGCGACCGGGAGACCCGCTGGCTCACCGTCCCGGTCAACGCCCGCCGCCCGCTCGGCCTGCCGGACGCCCTGGTCGGCAACCTGCTCGGCGACATCCACCTGCCGTACGCGCCCGAGGACGGCCCGGCCGCCCTCGCCGGGGCGCTGCGCACCGCCGTGCAGGGGTACACCGAGGACCACCTCAACCTGCGCGCCAACCTGCGCTTCCTGGCCGAGCTCGGCCGCCCCGGGCTGGGTTCCTGCGTACCGATCGGCTTCGACCCGCAGCACCGCCGGATCAGCTTCTCCAACTGGAGCCGCTTCGGTCTCTACGACGCGACCTTCCAGGGGCAGCGGCCGGTGTTCTTCAGCCCGACGGGCAACTACCCGCTGCCGTGGGTGTGCTGGGCCGTCGAGGGCTTCGGCGGCACCGGGCTGCTCACCACGGCGGTGGTCCCGGCCCGGCTGGCCGCGCGGCTGCGCGGGACGGAGGGGCGGGCCGCGCTGCACCGCTACCGGGACCCGTCGGACGAGCTGCCGGAGCTGCTCGCGGCCGTGTCCAAGGTGCTCTGACGGCGTCTCCACGCGAAACCGGGGGAGGCCTCAAGGGCCGCCCCCGGTTCGGGTGGTGACGAGTCGTCACTTCATGACGGCGCGCAGCGCGTGCCGCAGCTGCTCCCGGTCCGGCTGCAGGGCCCGGTCGAGCGCGGGGGCGAACGGCAGCACCGTGCCGTCCGGCCGGGTGACCCGGCGCGGCGGGGCGGTGAGCCGGAACTCCTCGGCGGCGGTGGCCAGCACCTCCGCGCCGATCCCGCAGCTGCGGTTGGAGTCGTCGATCACCACCAGCCGGCCGGTGCGCTCCAGCGAGGCGCCGAGCGCGGCCCAGTCGAACGGGTACAGCGTGCGCGGGTCGAGCACCTCGACCGAGATCTCCCCGGCGAGCTCCTCGGCCACCGCCAGCGCGTCGTGCACCAGGTGCCCGACGGCGACCAGGGTGACGTCCGTGCCGGTGCGGTGCACCCGGGCGCTGCCGAGCGGGATCGGGGCCAGGTCCCAGGTGACGGTCTCACGGACCGGCAGCGCGGCGGCCGGGGCGAAGACCACCACCGGGTCCGGGTCCTGGATCGCCGAGCGGAGCAGCCCGTAGGCGTCGGTCGGCGTGGCCGGCACGACGGTCTTCATCCCGGCGTGCGCGAACAGGCTGTACGGGTGGTCGGAGTGCTGGCCCGCCCAGCCGTCCCGGGAGCCCGAGCCGGGGACCAGGCAGGTGAGCGGGACGCCCGCCTGGCCGCCGGTCATCAGCGAGAACTTGTGCGCCTGGTTGACGAGTTGCTCGAAGACCAGGAACAGCAGCGAGGGGATCTGGAACTCCAGCACCGGTCGTCGCCCGGCCAGTGCCGCGCCGAGCGCCATCGCGGTGAACGCCTGCTCGGAGAGCGGGGTGTCGACGATCCGCTCCGGCCCGAACCGGTCCAGCAGCCCGAGGGTGGGCCCGGCCATCCCGGCACCGATGTCCTCGCCGAAGACGCAGACGGCGGGGTCGCCGGCCAGCTCGTCGGCCAGCGCCCGGTTGAGCGCCTTGGTGTAGGAGAGCCTCATGCCACCGCCCCCGCCCGGGGCCGCAGTCCGGAGGCGTACAGGTGGTCGGCGGCGCCGGCCGGGTCCGGGTGCGGCGAGGCGAGCGCGAACTCCTCGGCGGCCGCGAGTTCGGCGGCCACCTCGGCGTCCAGGGCGGCGGCGCGGTCGGCGCCGATCGCGGCGGCGGCCCGGTGGAGCGGGTCGCGCTCGCGCCAGGCGGCCACCTCCTCGGGGGTGCGGTAGTGCAGCTTCATCCGCCGTTCCATGGTGTGGTGGCCCTCGAACCGGTAGGTGCGGCACTCCAGGAAGCCGGGGCCGCCCCCGGACCTCGCCCGGGCGACGGCCCGCTCGGCGGCGGCCCGGACCGCCTCGGTGTCCATGCCGTCGACCTCCTCGGCCGGGATGCCGAAGGCGGCCGCCCGGCCGGTCGCGCTGCCCGCGACCGCCGTGTCGGCCGGCAGGGTGGTGGCGTAGCCGTTGTTCTCGCAGACGAAGAGCACCGGCAGCCGCCACATCGCGGCCAGGTTGAGCGACTCCAGGAGCACGCCCTGGTTGAGCGCGCCGTCGCCGAAGAAGGCGACCGCGACGGCGTCCGAGCCGGCCTGCCGGTCGGCCCAGGCGGCACCGACCGCGATGGGCGCGCCGGCGCCGACGATGCCGTTGGCGCCGAGGATGCCGAGGCGCAGGTCGGCGGCGTGCATCGAGCCGCCCCGGCCGCGGTTGGACCCGCCGATCCGCCCGGCCAGCTCGGCCAGCATCCGGGCCGGCTCCAGGCCGCGGGCCAGCACGTGGCCGTGCCCGCGGTGGGTGGAGGCGAGCCGGTCGCCCGCTCCCAGCGCGGCGCAGACGCCGACCGCGACGGCCTCCTGCCCGATGTACGGGTGGATGCCGCCGATGATCACCCCGGACTTCACCAGGTCGAGCGCCCGCTCCTCGAAGGAGCGGATCAGCCGCAGCATCCGGTACCGCCGCTCGGGCGTGTCGAGGGCGGCGACGGCGGGTGCGGCGGCGGGAGCGCCAGGGGTCACAGCGCGCCCTGCCACACCGGCGGGCAGAAGTCCGGGTCGGCGTAGTCGGGGCGGCCGTCGGCGGTGCGGCGCACCAGCACGTCGTGGTTGTACACGACGGTGTCGCCGTCCGGGCGGGTGGCGCGCCGGTAGGCGTTGGCGCCGTCCTGGAGGTGCAGCGAGACCGCCCGGCGCGGGTGGGAGGCCAGGTTGGGGCCGCTGCCGTGGTAGGTGCGGCAGTGGTGGAAGCTGACGTGGCCGCGCGGGATGATCATCGGGACCTTGCGGACCTCGGTCCCGTTGTACGCCGCGTTGGCGTCCAGGATCGCGTCCAGCTCGGAGTTGTCGCGGTCGGCGAAGTGCCGGGTGGAGTCCTCCCCGGAGGGCAGCTCCTTCCAGCGGTGGCTGCCGTCCACCATGGTGATGGTGCCGTTCTCCTCGCCGCAGTCGTGGAACGGCAGGAAGGCGGTGAGCATCCGCTCCGAGGTCGAGGTCTGCCAGTAGTGCTTGTCGAAGTGCCACGGCACCTGGTTGCTGGGCTCGCCCGGCACCGGGGGCTTGTAGATGAGGGTGGCCTGGAAGACCCGGACCTCCTCGGCCTCGGCGAGCAGCGCGGCGACGGCGCCCAGCAGCGGCTTGCGCAGGATCGCGGCGATCGCGTCGCTCTCGTAGTGCACGTAGTCGTTGTGCCGCTGGACCGGTCCGTGCGCGGGTTCCCAGGAGGCCAGCCGCGGCGGGCGGACCGGCAGGGTGCGGTCGCGGTGGCCCGCGTAGTAGCGCTCGGTGGCGGCCTGCAGGGTGTCCAGCTCCTCGTCGCTGAACAGCTTGCGGGACAGGTACCAGCCGTGCTCCAGGTAGCCGGCCACCTCCTCGGGGGTGGGCAGCAGGGCGCGTTCGGCCTCGGTGAGGTGGAACGCGGGTGCGGCGGGTGCGGTGGTCATGGGGGACGGGCCTCCTGTGGTGGTGAGGGCTCGGGCGGACGTCGGAGGGCGGCGGCTCAGACCGAGGCGGCGGCGCGCTGGCGCTCGACGGCCTCGTAGAGCGCCTTGATGTTGGCGGTGCCGAAGGTGCCGGCGCCCTGGCGCTCGATCAGCTCCACGAAGTACGTCCGCCGGGGGTGGGTGGAGCGGGCGAAGATCTGGAACAGCTGGCCGCCGTGGTCCTGGTCGACCAGCACGTCCAGCTCGCGCAGCGTCCCGACCGGGATGGCGGTGCCGCCGAGCCGCTCGGTGAGCGCGTCGTAGTAGGTGCTGGGCGTGGTCAGGAACGCCACGCCGCGGTCGCGGACGGTGCGCACGGCGGTGGCGATGTCGCCGGTGCGGAAGGCCAGGTGCTGGACGCCGGCGCCGTCGTGGTCGGCGAGGAAGGTGTCGATCTGGCCGGGGCGGCGGGTGGTGTCGGGCTCGATGAGGGTGAAGGTGACCTCGCCGGAGGCGCTCTGCACCACGCTGGAGTCCATCGCCTGCTCGCCGACCTCGATGTACTCGCCGAAGATGCGGTGCATGCCGAGCGCGGCCTCGCAGAACTTCACCGCGTCCGCCAGCTCGCCGGCCGGCAGGCAGATCGCGGCGTGGTCGAGGGCGTCCAGCAGCCGCGGCGCGCCGCCGTCGGCGGACCCGGGCGCGGTCGGCGCCTCCGGGACGAACCGCAGGGCGGTGTCGCCGAAGCCGGCGACCAGCCCGCCGGCCCGGTCGAGCACCCGGGCGCCGTGCCGCTCGGCGCGGTCCAGGGCGGCCTGCGGGTCGGGGCAGGAGAGGGCGAGGGCCGCGACGCCCTCGCCGTGCCGGTCGGCGTAGCGGGCCACCGGGTGCGCCGGGTCGGCGGCCGAGCGCAGCAGGAACCGGATGCTGCCCTGCTGCACCAGGAGGGTGCGCGCGTTCGCGGACTCGGCCGCGGCGAGCTGTTCCGGCTCGGGGGGCACGGCGGTGAAGCCGTAGTCGGCGCAGAGCCCGGCCGCGGCGGCGTCGGCGTCGGCGCAGTGGTACTCGACGTGGGCTATGGACTGGATGGACAACGGGATCTCCCCGGGGGATCGCGAGTTGACGAGTGGCCTGGCACGGGTGTCCGGGCTGTGGCGCCGGGCGGCGTCAGCGGACGGACGGGGTGGAGGCGGGCTCGAATACCAGGCTGAGGTTGTGCCCGCCGAAGGCGAAGGCGTTGCTCAGGGCGGCGGTGAGCGGGACGGCGCGGGCCGCGCCCCGGACGTGGTCCAGGTCGCAGGCCGGGTCCGGCTCGTCGAGGTTGACGGTCGGCGGCAGCGTCCCCCGGGCGACCGCGAGTGCGGTGACCGCGGCCTCCAACGCGCCGGCCGCGCCCAGCAGATGGCCGGTGGCGCCCTTGGTGGAGCTGACCGCCGGGCGGTGCTCGCCGAAGACGGCGGTCAGCGCGGCGGTCTCGGCGACGTCGCCGAGCTTGGTGCCGGTGCCGTGGGCGTTGACGTAGCCGATGTCGGCGGGGGCGAGGCCCGCGCTGGCGAGCGCGGCGCGCATCGCGTCGGCGGCGCCCGCGCCGTCGGGCCGCGGCATGGTCGGGTGGTGGGCGTCGGTCGAGGCGCCCCAGCCGGTGAGGTCGGCGTACCCGGCGGCGCCGCGGGCGGCGGCGTGCTCGGGGCTCTCCAGCACCAGGACGGCGCTGCCCTCGCCCAGCACGAAGCCGTTGCGCCGGCTGTCGAAGGGCCGGCTGGCCTGCGCCGGTTCGTCCCAACCGGAGGACAGCGCGCGGGCGTTGGTGAACGCGGCGGCGATCGTCGGGTGCAGCGAGGACTCGGTGCCGCCGCACACCACCACGTCCGCGTCGCCGGAGCGGATCAGCCGCAGCCCTTCGGCGACGGCCTGGGCGCCGGCCGCGCAGGCCGTCACGATGGCCGTGCTGAAGCCGCGGATGCCGTGCTTGATGGCGATCCGGGCGGTGGCCATGTTGGAGAGCATGCCGGGCAGCAGGTAGGGGCTGACGCCGGGGCGGCCGCGTTCGAGACGCCGGTGGGACTGCTGCTCGAAGGTCTCCAGGCCGCCGCCGCCGGTGGCCAGCACCACGGCGGTGCGGTGCGGGTCGGCGTCCTCGCCGACCACCAGGCCGGCGTCGGCGAGCGCGTCGTCGGCGGCGGCCAGGGCGAGCAGCACGAAGCGGTCCACGCAGCGGGTCTCGGTGGGCGGCAGCACCTCGCGGCCGTCCACCGCCGGGGCGAGGCCGGCCGCGGTCAGCCAGCCGTGGGCGGCATGGCCCTCGGGCAGGGCGCGGATGCCGGAGCGGCCGGCGGCGAGCGCGTCGAAGACCTCGGCGGGCTTGCGGCCGAGCGGGGTCACCAGGCCGATGCCGGTGACCACGGCGCCCGGGCGGCGGGCGGCGCTCATGCGCCCGCCCCGGAGACCGAGTCCAGGTAGCGCTGGCGCAGCAGGACCTTGCGCACCTTGCCGGTGGGGCCGAGCGGGATGTCGTCCCCGGCCACCACGACGACCTGGCGGACGGTGGCCGCGGCGGCCTCGTCCAGGGCGGCGGTGACGGCCTTGGTGCGGTCGGCGGCCGGGTCGGCCCCGGCGGACAGGATCAGCAGCACATCGGTGACGACCCGCTCGCCGTCGCGCACCGCGACCACCGTGCAGTCCAGCGCGTCGGGGCAGGCGGCCAGCACCCGCTCCTCCGACATCGCGGTGAACAGCCGCTTGCCGTCGCCGAGTTCGACCGAGTCGACGGCCCGGTCGACGTGGTAGTAGTAGCCCTCCTCGTCCCGGTACATCAGGTCGCCGGTGAGGAAGCGCCCGCGCAGCCGGGTGCGGTAGGTGGTGGCGGAGTCGTTCCAGTAGCCGAGGGCCAGGGTCGGGGAGGCGGTGGCGAGTTCGCCGACCTCGCCCGGGCCGAGCGGCTCGCCGTCGGGGCCGACGAGTTCGCAGTCGACGAAGGCGTGCGGGCGCCCGACGCAGCGGCCGTAGCGCTCGGTGTCGGGGCCGTGGGTGATGAAGAAGTGCGAGTGGCCCATCTCGGTGGAGCCGAGGCCGTCCACGAACAGCGAGCCGGGCACCCGGACCCGGCCCTCGCGGGTCACCGACTCGCGGCTGCCGGCGGCGACCAGGCGGCGGATGTGCACCTCGTGGGCGCAGTCGCCGGTGTTCCACCAGAGCGCGACCGAGTCCAACTTCCGTGCGGCCAGGTCGTGGTGGGCGAGATCGGCCCAGGTGGCGGCGAAGCCGACCACGCCGCTGGGGCGCCACTGCTCGATCGCGTCCAGCACGCCGGCGCCGGACTGGCTGGAGAGCAGGGCGAGTTGGGTGTGCGAGGCGAGGGCGAGGTTGACCGCGATCAGGGTGGCGGCGTGCGGGGCGGGCAGGGCGCTGAGCATCCGGTCCTGGCCCTGCGGGCGGGGCAGCCGGGCGCGGTGGCGGATCGCCGCGTACAGGCTCGCGTGCGAGTGCACCACGGCCTTGGGCATGCCCGTGGTGCCGGAGGAGTGGGTGATCGCGACCGGGTCGCCAGCCCAGTGCCGGTAGGGCTCGGGGGCGGCCTCGGGGTCGCCGGAGCCGAGGGTGGCGATCTCCGGCAGCGCGGGGGCACCGGGCTCGTGGCCGGCCAGCGCGGCCAGGTGCGGCGGGTCGGCGAGGATGCCGACCGGGCCGAGCTTGGCGATGTAGCGGGCGGCCCGCTCGCCGTCCAGGTGGGGGTTGAGCAGCGCGGGGACGGCCCCGAGCCGGGCCAGCGCGAGGAAGGCGAGCACGTGGTCCGCGGCGTCGCTCGCGTACACCACCACCGGGTCGCGGCGGCCGATGCCCAGGGCGTGCAGGGCGGCGGCCCGGGCGCGGACCGCGCGGTCCAGCTCGGCGAGGGTGAAGGGCTGCCAGGCGGCGTGGTCGTCCACCGGGGTGTCGAAGGTCAGCAGCGGCTCGTCGAGGCCGAGGCCGAGCGCGAGGCGGCTGGTGAGGACGTTTCCGGCGCCGACGGCCGGGTCGTCCGCCAGCTGGGTGCGGATACTGCGGATGCTCACGGGGTGGATCCCTCCCGGGGTGCGGGCGTGCGGGCGTGCTGCGGCGGGACGCGGCGGGTGGGGGACCGCTCGCGCCGGTGGTGCGCAGGGGGTGTGGGGCGGGCGTTCGGCGGGTTCGGGGTCGGTCGGGTGGGCGGGGGGTCAGGCGGGGGCGACCAGCAGGGCGACGGCCCGGTCGGTGCCGTCCGGGCGGTCGGCGTCGGCGGTGCTGTCGGCGTCGTCCGGGCGGTCGGCCTTGTCGGCCTGTTCGGCGGCGATGACGAGGACCTGGTCGGCGTCGCCGTCGGCGAGGAGCAGTTCCGCCAGGTCGAGCGCGTCCTGCGGGACCCGTCCGGGTGGCGGGGGCTGGGCGGGAGTGATCGCCACCACCGGGCCGGTCAGGCCCCAGCGGGCGGCGATGTGGCCGAGGACGGCGTTCGGGTTGGACTGGAAGAACAGCAGCGGGGGCATCCGCCGGGCGGTGTCGGCGGCGGCCTCGTCGATGGCGCGGGCGGTGGCGCGGTCGCCGCCGGCGCTGGCCAGCAGCAGCGCGGTCCGGCCGGGGGCCGGGGCCGCGCCGTGGCGGGCGCGCAGGCAGCGTTCGGCGGTCTCGGCCACCAGGGGGTTGAAGGAGGAGGCGGCGAAGCCGGGCAGCGGGGGGAGCGGCTCGGGCTCGCGGGCGTCGGGGTCGGGCCAGGCGGCCTCGGCGAGGATGCGCAGCGCGGTCATCGGGCGGCCACCAGGAGTGCGGTGTTGGCGCCGCCGAAGGCGGAGTTGAGGGTGAGCGCGTAGCGCGGCCGGGCGGCGCGCGGGCCGTCGAGCACGAGGTCCAGGCCGATCTCCGGGTCCGGGCCCAGCCAGCCGGCGTTGACCGGCAGCAGGCCTTCGGTCAACGCCCCGATGGTGACGACGAGTTCGAGCAGTGCCGAGGCCTCCAGGGCGTGGCCGTGCACGGCCTTGCTGGAGCTGACGGGCAGCCGCGCGGTGTGCGCGCCGAAGACCCGGTGCAGCGCCTTGGCCTCGGCGTGGTCCGACAGCGTCGAGCCGGTGCCGTTGGCGTTGACGTAGCCGACCTCGTCCGGGGCGATCCCGGCCCGCTCCAGCGCGGCCCCGACGGCGCGTGCCACGCCGTCGCCCTCGGGTTCGGGGCGGCAGACGTGGTGCGCGTCGCCGGCCCGGCCCCAGCCGGCCAGCCGGGCCAGCACGGGCGCGCCGCGCCGCTCGGCCTCCGGCTCGGCCTCCACCAGGACGGCGGCGGCCGCGTCGCCGAGCAGGGTGCCGCTGCGGCCGGCGCTGAACGGGCGCAGCTCGCCGTCGCGGGCCAGCGCCCGCCCGGCGTCGAAGGCGGCGAAGACGCCCGGCTCGACCAGGTGTCCGGCGGCGACCAGCACCCGGGGGTGGCGGCCGGCGGCGACCAGCGCGGCGGCGTCGGCGACGGCGCTCGCCGCCGCGACGCAGGCGCCGGTGTAGGCGCGGGTGACCCCGGGGGTGCCCCAGGCGGCCGCGGTTGCGGCGGCGACCGCGGCGACGGTCTCCCGGGTGCGCAGGTCGCTGTGCAGCGCGAGCAGCACGGGCGGCCCGGCGCCGGGCGCGCCCGGCGCCAGGCCGGCCCGGCGGCAGGCCTGGCCGACGGCGGCGACCACGGCGTCGGCGAGCGGGCGCGGCTCGGGCAGCAGCGCGGCGCGCACGGTGCGGCGCGCCGAGACGTCGAACCGGGTGACCGCGGCGAACGCGGCCTTGCCGTGGACGACGGCCTCGGTGAGCGCCGCGGGCCCGTCGCCGGCCGCGCTGAGCACGCCGACGCCGGTCACCACGGGCCGGACGGCGGGCGGGGCGTGGCGGGTCATGGCCGCGCGGCCCCCGCACCGGCGTCGGTGACGGCTCCGGCTCCGGTCGCGGCGGGGCCGCCGGCCGCGAGCACGGCCGCCCGGAACACGGCGACGGCGTCGTCGACCGTCCGGACGGCCTCGAAGGCGTCGTCGTCGAGGTCCGGCTCGATGCCGTAGCGCTGCTCGAACTCGGCGATCAGCCAAGTGAGTTCGAGCGAGCCGAGTTCCTCGGGGACGTCCTCCGCGGCGCGCTGCCCGAACGCCGCGAGCATGGTCAGCACCTCGGCCCGGTCGGGGCGGGCGAGGTCGGTCACGCCGGGCTGCCCGAGGCGGCGGTGGCGGTGCCGGCGGCGATCCGCGCGGCGACGTCGGCGGTGAACTGGTCGAGCGTCATCAGCGCGGTGGTCTCCATCTCGTCGAGGTCGAACTTGACCCCGTACTCGTCCTCGACCTGGACCGAGAGTTCGGCGAGCGCGAGCGACTCCAGGTCCAGGCCGGCCGGACCGAGGTCGGTGTCGCCGGTGACCTCGGAGACGTCGTACTGCATCTCGGCCAGTGCGGCGAGGACGAACGCGCGGATGCGGTCCTGCATGGTGGGCTCCTTGTGTCCGGGTGCGCGCGGGCGCCCGGGGTCGTCGGGGTGGGAACGCGGTCCACCGGGGGCCGGTGGTGGTCCCGACGGGCAGGCCGAACCTGCCCGTCGGGGAAGGCTCCGAAGTCCCGGTCGGGACGGGCCGGCGGTCCTCGGGCCGAGGGTGGCCGAGGGCGCCGGAGGCGGGTGGTGCGCGGCCGGGCGCGCCGGGTCGCGGCGCGCCCGGGTCAGCCGGCGGCGGCGCGCAGGGCGGCCGGGTCGCGCAGCAGCTTGCCGGTGGCGGTGCGGGGGAGCTGCGGCAGGAAGGCCAGCCGGCGCGGCCGCTTGTAGGCGGCGAGCTGCTGGGCGAGGCCGTCCTGGACGAGGGTCCGGTCGGCGCCGTCCTCGGCCGAGAGGTAGGCCTCGATGGCGCCGTCGTCGAAGACCACCACGGCCTCCCGGACCTGCGGGAGCGCGGCGAGGGTCTGCTCGACCTCGGTGAGGTCGACCTTGAGTCCGCCGATCGAGACCTGCGAGTCCCGTCGGCCCAGCACGGTGACCAGGCCGGTGTCCGGGTCGAGCACGGCGGCGTCACGGGTGTGCAGCCAGCCGTCCGCCCAGCGGGTCGGGTCGTCGAGTCCGGGGTAGGGCGAGGCGGGTGTGCCCAACTGGAGCTCGCCGCCGACGAGCCGCAGCTCCATGCCGTGCACGGGCCGCTTGGCCGGGGACAGGGTGCCGTCCAGGTCGGTGGCGATCACCCCGGTCTCGGTCATCCCGTACATGGTGCCGAGCGGCACGCCGTACCGCGCGGTGAACGCGGCGGGCAGGCCCGGGCGGACGAGTTCGCCGGCCACCACCATCCGCCGCAGCTGCGGCAGTTCGGGCGGGTCGGTCGCGCCGGCCAGCAGCTCGGCGTGGAACGGCACCCCGATCACGGTGGTCGGGCGGCCGTCGGCGGCGACCGCGCCGAGGATGCCCGCCGCCGTCATCCGGTCCGGGACGGTGAGCGGGGCGCGCGCGTGCAGGCTGTTGAGCAGCCCGCCGACCAGGCCGAGCACGTGCACCACCGAGGAGAGCAGGACCACCCGCTCGCCCTCGCCGGGGAACGCGGCCAGTCCGCGGTAGCAGTCGAGTTCGCGGATCAGGTCGCCCGCGGTGCGCGCGATCACCTTGGCCGGGCCGGTCGAGCCCGAGCTGAGCTGCACCAGCGCGTGGCCGGTCCCGGCGGGCCGGCCGGCGGGCAGCCGGACGGCGACCGGGTCGACCAGCGAGTAGCCGCGCAGTGCCGCGGCGGCCGGCCGCGAGGCCGAGCCGACCAGCACCTGCGGGGCCAGCCGGTCGACCGCCAGCTCGACCTCGTGGTCGGTCAGCCGGTGGTCCAACAGGGCCACCTGCGCCCGCAGTTGCCAGGCCGCCAGGAGTACGGCGACGAAGCCCAGCGAGGGCGGCAGCCGCAGGGCGGCGGTGCCGCCCGGGCCGAGGCCGGCCGCGGCCAGCCGCTCGGCCTGCTCGGCGACCAGCGCGCGCAGGGCGTCGCGGTCGACGGGCGTGCCGAAGCGGAGGCACTCCTCACCCCCGGGGCCGGCCAGCAGCACCCGGTCGACCCAGTCGGCGGGAGCGTCGGCGTGCGGGGGTGAGGCGGGCGGCGGAGAAGAAGGGGAAAAGCCGGTCAACGCCACTCCACACAGTGAGGAGATTTGTCATGGACACTTGGACGATGATGTTCACATGCCATCACAAGCAATACGTCCAATTCCGTTGCCAGACCTTCGCACAGACGATTGGTCAAATCAAGGTCTATACCAATGCGGTGTAGACCTCCTACGCTGCCGATCCGTGGACCGGTCCGAGCGCGGCCGGTCCGGGAACGAGGATGCCCGTGGCACCACTCACACTGGCCGGGATCGAACGCGCCGCGCGCGAGCAACTCCCCCCGGAAATCTGGGATTTCATCGAAGGCGGCAGTGGCACGGAACGCACCGCGGCGGCCAACCGGGAAATGTTCGGACGCCATGCGTTCCGCCCGCGCACGCTCGTCGACGTCTCCGTCTGCACGCCCGCCGTCGACCTGCTCGGCACCACCCTGCAACTGCCGGTCGGAATTGCCCCGATGGCCTACCACCGACTGGTCCATCCGGACGGCGAGACGGCGACCGCCCGGGCGGCCGGAAAGGCAGGCGCCCTGCTGGTCGCCGGCATCTTCGCCAGCCGCACCCTGGAGGAGATCGCCGCCGCGGCGACCGGACCGCTCTGGCTCCAGCTCTACTGGCTGCGCCGCCGCGACGTCCTCGCCGCCCTGGTGGAGCGTGCCGAGGCGGCCGGGTTCGCCGCCCTGCTGCTCACCGTCGACGCCCCCCGGATCGGCCGGCGGCTGCGCGACCTGCGCAACGGCTTCGCCGTCCCCCCGGAGATCCGCGCGGTCAACCTCGACCCCGACCTGATGGCCGCCAGCCACCGCGCCGGCCGGGGAAGTTCAGGCATCGCCGAGCACGCCCGCGAGCAGTTCGACCCCACCCTGACCTGGGCCGACCTCGGCTGGCTGCGCGAACGCACCCGGCTGCCGATCGTCCTCAAGGGCGTGCTGACCGCCGAGGACGCCCGGCTCGCCGCCGAGCACGGCGTCGACGCGGTCGTCGTCTCCAACCACGGCGGCCGCCAACTCGACGGCGCGCTGCCCGCCCTGGCCGCCCTCCCCGAGGTCGTCGACGCCCTGCCGCCGCACCTGCCGGCGCTGCTCGACGGCGGCGTGCGCGGCGGCGCCGACATCGCCCTCGCCCTCGCCCTCGGCGCCCGCGCCGTCCTGGTCGGCCGCCCGGCGTTCTGGGGCCTGGCCACCGGCGGCGAGGCGGGCGTGTCCCGCGTCCTCGACCTGCTGCGCGACGAACTGGAGCACACTATGGCCCTGTTGGGCCGCCCCACCGCCGCCCACCTGGACCGCACCGCCCTCGCGCCCTGGCCCCTGTGAGCCCGCTCCGCCCTTCGCGCGCGGAGCAACACCCGACGGAACGACCGAAAGACGACACCATGAACAGACAGGACGCCTTCCCCGGCTGGGACTGGGACGACCCCGACGGCCTCGCCGAGCAGCTCGACCGGTTCAGCGCCGACGTCGCCACCTGCCGGAAGCTGGAACCCGCCGACGGCGGGCTGCCCCACGACCACGGGGACTTCACCGCGCTCGGCATCACCGGCCTGGAGTTCGCCGCCTTCCGCACCGACCACCCGGCCGGCCTCGGAACCGACCTCACCGCCCTGCGCGGCCCCGACGCCACCACCGAGCCCGGCACCCTCTACCGGGTCGACGGCGACCGCTGGTTCACCCAGCTCGACATCTCCGAGCCGCTGCCCTTCGCCGACGCCAGCGTCGACTGGGTCTACGCCGAGCACCTCATCGAGCACGTCACCATGCCGGTCGCGATCGGCTGGCTGCGCGAGGCCCGGCGGGTGCTGCGCCCCGGCGGCGTGCTGCGGATCACCACCCCGGACCTGGCCCGCTACCTGACCGGCTACGCCACCGGCGACGGCTTCCTCACCAAGCACCGCCGGCGCCTGACCACCCTGGGCTTCGGCCCGCCGATGCCGCAGCGCCCCGCCTTCCTGGTCAACCAGATCTTCCGCTACTACGGTCACCAGTGGATCTACGACCTGGACGAGCTGCGGCACGTCCTGACCCGGGCCGGCTTCGAGGACGGCCGGATCCGGCACTGCGCCTACCGCGAAGGCGCCCGCGCCGACGTCGCCGACCTGGACACCGCCTTCCGCACCGACGAGACCATCTACGTCGAGGCCGACCGCTGACCCGGCCCCGTTCCGAGGACACCCCGATGCCCCTGCACCCCCAGGCCCAGGCGCTGCGCGACCGCCGCGCGAGCGCCGGCACGGCCCCGCTCTACAGCCTCACCGTGGCCGAGGCCCGCGCCGCCGACCTCGCCGACATCCGCGCCGCCGCGGGCACCCCCGAGCCGGTCGCCGCCGTCGAGGAGCACCGCCTCCCCGGCCCCGGCGGCGAGCTCGCGCTGCGCCTCTACCGGCCCGAGCCGCCCGCCGACGGCCGCCCGCTGCCCGTCCTGCTCTACCTGTTCGGGGGCGGCTGGACCCTCGGCTCGCCCGACACCAGCGACGCGATCTGCCGTGCGCTGACCAACGCCGTCGGCTGCGCCACCGCCTCCGTCGGCTACCGCCTCGCCCCCGAGCACCCGTTCCCGGCCGCCGTCCAGGACTGCGCCGCCGCCGCCCGCTGGCTCGCCGCGCACGCGGACGGCCTCGGCCTGGACGTCGGGCGCCTCGCCGTCGCCGGCGACAGCGCGGGCGGCAACCTCGCCGCCGTGCTCGCCCTGCTCGCCCGCGACGAGGGCGGCCCGGCGCTCCGCCACCAGCTGCTCGTCTACCCCAACACCGACGCGCACGCCGACACCGACTCGCTGCGCGAGCACGACGACCCGGCGCTGTTCAACCGCCGCTCGGTCGCCTGGTACTGGGGCCACTACCTGGCCGACCCGGCCGACGGCGCCCACCCGCACGCCTCCCCGCTGCGCGCCCCGAGCCTGGCCGGGCTGCCGCCCGCCACCGTCGTCACCGCCGAGTACGACCCGCTGCGCGACGAGGGCGAGCAGTACGCGGAGGCGCTGCGCGCCGCGGGCGTCCCCGTCGAGCTGCGGCGCTGGGCGGGCATGCCGCACGGGTTCTTCGCGATGACCGGCACCCTGGACGGCGCCGCCGAGGCCCAGGCGTACGCGGCCGCGCGGCTGCGCGAGGCCCTCGCGTGAGCGCCCCCGCGGCCTCCCTGCCGCTCGCGGACCCGGCCGGGGCCGCCGAGCCCGTCACGCTCCCGCTCGGAGAGCTGCACGGCTCCCTCGCGGACCCGCTGCTGGACGCGATGACCTTCCTCAACGAGGTCACCACCCGCTACCCGCAGGCGGTCTCCTTCGCCCCCGGCCGCCCCTACGAAGGGTTCTTCGAACCCGAGGACGTCCCCGCCTACCTGGACGCCTACCTCGACCACCTGGCCGCCACCGGCCTGGACCGCGACGCGATCCGCACCACCCTGTTCCAGTACGGGCCGACCAAGGGCGTCATCAACGACCTGGTCGCCCGCACCCTGGCCCACGACGAGAACCTCGCCGTGGCCCCCGAGGCACTGGTCCTGACGGTCGGTGCCCAGGAGGGCATGCTGCTGGTGCTGCGCGCGCTCTGCGCCGGCCCCGACGACGTGCTGCTGGTCAGCTCGCCCTGCTACGTCGGCGTCACCGGCGCGGCCCGGCTGCTCGACCTGACCACCGTGCCCGTCCCCGAGGGCCCGGACGGCGGTCCCGACCCGGCGGCCGTGCGCGCCGCCGCCCGCGAGGTCCGCGCCGCCGGCCGGCGCCCGCGCGCCCTGTACGTGGTGCCGGACTTCGCCAACCCCTCCGGCACCTCGATGCCCGTCCCGGCCCGCACCCGGTTGCTGGCGACGGCCGCCGAGGAGGACCTGCTGGTCATCGAGGACAACCCGTACGGCTTCTTCGCCCGGGACGCGGGGGAGCGGCCCACCCTCAAGGCGCTGGACCGCCACCGCCGGGTCGTCTATCTGGGCTCGTTCGCCAAGACCTGCTTCCCCGGCGCCCGGCTCGGCTACGTGGTCGCCGACCAGGAGGTGGCCGGCCCCGGCGGGCGGCGCACCCTGCTGGCCGACGAGCTGGCCAAGCTGAAGAGCATGACGACGGTCAACACCCCGGCCCTCAGCCAGGCGGTGATCGGCGGCATGCTGCTCACCCACGACTGCCGGCTGCGGGCCGCCAACGCCCCCGCCACGGCCCACTACGCGGCCGGCATGGCCGTGCTGCTGGCCGAGCTGGAGCGGTGCTTCCCGGCCGCCGAGCGGGCCCGTCTGGGCCTGTCCTGGAACGTGCCGGAGGGCGGCTTCTTCGCGGTGGTCACGGTGGCCTTCGCGGCCGACGACGCGGCGATGGAGCGCTGCGCCCGCGAGTTCGGCGTGCTCTGGACGCCGATGGCGCCGTTCTATCCGGCGGGCGGCGGGGAGCACCGGTTGCGGCTCTCCATCAGCTCCCTGACGCCCGAGCGGATCGCGGCCGGCGTCGCCCGGCTGGCGGACTTCGTACGCGCCGAGACGGCCCGGGCGGACTGACTCCGGCCTCCGTGGCCTCCGCGCCGCACGACGCACCGCACGACGGCGGCGCCTCCCGGGAACGGGGGGCGCCGCCGTCGTCGTCCGGTCAGCGGGTGCCGGCGGCCCCCGGGGCGGCCTCGACGGCCTTGACGGGGGGCTTGGCCGCGACGGCCTTGACAGGGGGCTTGGCCGCGACCGCCTTGACGGGGGGCTTCGCGGCGACGGCCTTGGCCGGGGGCTTGGCGGGGACCGCCTTCGCCACCGGCTTGGACGCGACCGCCTTGGCCGGAGGCTTGGCGGCGACGACCTTGGCGGGCGGCTTGGCGGCCACCACCTTGGCGGGGGGCTTCGCGGTCACCGCCTTGGCCGGGGGCTTGGCCGCGATGGCCTTGACGGGCGGTTTGGCGGCGACGGCGGCCGCCGGCCGGGCCTCGGCGGCCTTGACCGGCGGCTTGGCGGCGGCCGGGGTGGCCGCGAGCAGGCCCGCGACGGGCAGTGCGGCGATCGCCCCGCCCACGATGGCCAGTCGGGTGCCGCGGCGCAGCGCGGGCAGGCCGGCGCGGTCGGCGGCCGGGGTGTTCTCGGACCGGGGGCTCATGCGGTTCCTCTCGACGAGCTGACGACATGGCGAACTGACGAGGTGGTGAACTGGCGATCGACTGATTGGACGATAGGCCCGCCGGTGCCACCGGGACAACCAACCGGCCCGCGCCTCAACCGCCATGACGGTCGGCCGCCCGACTCCGGTTCCCGTGAGCCGACCGCCCGACCGCCCGACAGCCCGAGCGCCCGATCGCCACCGCCGCGCGAACGCGCCACCGCGCCCGGGTCAGCGCACCCGGGTCGAGAACAGCCGCGCCGACCAGAACACCGCCGCCACCGTCATCAGCGCGACCACCAGCAGGCCCTGCCAGACCACACTGTCCCCGACGTCGCCCGAGAACAGCGCGCGCATGCCCTCCACGGCCCAGTAGAAGGGGTTCCACTTGGCCATCGTCTGCAGCCACATCGGCGCCAGCGCCAGCGGCAGCAGCGTGCCCGACAGCAGCGCGATCGGCTGGGCGACGGTGTTCACCACCGGCGCCATCGCCTCGTCCGCCGGCAGCACCAGCGCGATCCCGTAGGAGATCGCGGAGGTCATCAGCGCGAGCAGGCCCATCAGCAGGAAGGCCAGCACCAGGTCCAGCGGACCGACCCGAAGGCCGAACGGCAGCGCGATGATGGTGATGATCACCGCCTGGACGAGCAGCGCCACCGTCTCGCGCAGGGCCCGGCCGAGCAGCAGGGCGAGCCGGCTGACCGGGGTGACCCGGGCCCGCTCGATGATCCCGGCCCGCAGCTCGCCGAGCAGGCTGAAGCCGGTGTACAGGCCGCCGAAGATGCAGAGCACGGCCAACAGGCCGGGCACGTAGATCTGGTAGGCCTCGGCGTAGCTGTGCGCGCCCATCGGCTCCAGCACCTTCTTGAGCAGCGGCGCGAAGAGCAGCAGGTAGAAGACCGGCTGGATCACCCCGACGGCGATCCAGACCGGGGTTCGCCACATCAGCAGCAACTGGCGCTGGAAGACCAGCCAGGTGTCACGGGCGAGCTTCATGGGCCCCTCCCAGGGGATCCGGAGGTGCGGTCAGGACTGCTCGATGGAGCGGCCGGTGCGGGCCAGGAACACGTCGTCCAGGCTCGGCCGTTGCAGCTGCACGGTGCCGGTGACGACGCCGGCCCCGTCGAGGGCGCGCAGCAGGCGCGGGACGGCGGCGGCGCCGTCGTCCAGGTAGAGCCGCACGCCGTCCTCGCCGCTCAGCTCCAGGCGGTGGAGGTCCGGCAGGTCGGGCTGCTCGCGCAGCGCCTTGGCGGCCCGCTCGGCCTCGCCGGTGCCGAGGCCGATGAGCACGACGTCGCCGGATATCTCGCGCTTGAGCGTCTCGGGCGTGCCCTCGGCGACGATGCCGCCGTGGTCGACGATGGCGACGCGGTCGCAGAGCGCGTCGGCCTCGTCGAGGTAGTGGGTGGTGACGACGACGGTCATGCCCTCGTCGCGCAGCCGCCGGATCTCGGTCCAGACGTGGCCGCGGCTGGCCGGGTCGAGGCCGACCGTGGGCTCGTCGAGGAACAGCACCTTCGGCGCGTGGATGACGCCGAGCGCGATGTCGAGCCGGCGGCGCTGGCCGCCGGAGTAGGTGCGGCACGGCCGGTCGCCGAACTCGGTGAGCTCGAAGGCCTTGAGCGCGGCCTCGGCGCGGCTCAGCGCCTCGGCCTTGCCCTTGCCGTGCATCCGCGACTGCATCACGAGTTCCTCGCGGGCGGTGACGGCGTCGGTGGTGCCGCCGCCCTGGGCGACGTAGCCGATGCGCCGGCGCACCTCGGCGGGGTCGGCGAACAGGTCGGCGCCGGCGATCCGGGCCTCGCCGCCGTCCGGGCGGATCAGCGTGGCGAGCATCCGCAGGGTGGTCGTCTTCCCGGCGCCGTTGGGGCCGAGGAAGCCGAAGATCTCACCTGGCTCGACGTCCAGGTCGATGCCTCGGACGGCGTCCACGGGGGGCTGGCCGCGTTTCTTTGAAGGGTAGGACTTTCTCAGCCCCTTGGTCTCGATCAACCAGAACTCCCGTGCGGGGATGGGTTGCCGGGGCGCCGGGAAGGCGGCGCGCGGGGCACCAGGGAAGCGGTGCTGCGGGCCACCCTAGAGTCTGCGACGCCTCGGAAACAATGGCCTAGACCAATGGATTGGCCCGAGGGGGACCGGCCGCGACCAGTGCCTCCACCCGGTCGGCGGCCGTCACGGCCCCGCCGCCGGCGAGCAGTTCGGCGCCCACCCGGGCCGCCGCCGCCCGGTACCCGGGCTCCTCCAGCACGCTCCGCAGCGCCGCGCCGAGGCGATCCGGCGTCACCCGGGCGAAGGGCACCCGCACTCCGGCCCCGGCGGCCGCCACCTGCGCCGCCACGAACGGCTGGTCGTGCCGGATCGGCGCGGCCACCAGCGGCAGCCCGTGCGCCAGCGCCTCGCCGACGGTGTTCATCCCGCCGTGGCACAGCACCGCGTCCAGCGCCCCGCGCCGCATCAGCTCCAGCACCGGAGCCCGGTCGACCGCCACCGCGCCGGCGGGCAGTTCGGGCAGCAGCCCGCCGGGCGCCGCGAACACGGCCTGAACGCCCGGCCCGGCCAGCTCGACCGCGCGCGCCGCGCGGGCCAGGAAGTCCGCGCCCAGCTCGCCGGAGAGGGTGCCCATGGTGACCAGCACCCGCCGGCGGTCCGGCAGCAGCCGCTCCCAGGGGAAGTCCGGATCGGCGGGCCGATCCGCCAGCACCGGCCCCACCAGGGCGTACTGGGCGGGCAGCGCCTCGGCGCCGGTCGGCTCCGCCCCGGTCAGCCCGGGACCGGTGAGCGCCGGACCGGTGAAGGCGAGCACCAGGGCGGGGGAGAACCGCGGGTCGGTGTACTCCTCCTCGGGCAGCCCGGCCCGCCGCCACAGGCCCCGGAGCAGCTCGTCCGTCCACCGCTCGACCAGCGGCAGCGCCCGGAACGGCCGCCCCAGCTCCATCGCGCCCGGCGCCAGGGTGCCCCAGGGCAGCCGGTGCCGGTGCGCCACCAGCGCCCCGGCCGGCGTGTGCTGGTCCACCAACAGCGCGTCCGGCCGGTACTCGCGCACCGCCGCGTCCAGCGCCTTCGCGGTGAACCGCGCGTACGGGACGATGAAGCCCTCCCACAGCGAGCGGACGGCGGCCAGCCCGTGCCCGCCCTGCGCCCGGAACGCCCGGGTGCCGGTGCCGAACACCGTCGCGCCGGGCCCCAGCAGCGGCCGCAGCGCCGACTCGGTGCCCGTCCAGGCCACCTCGTGGCCGCGCGCGACCAGCTCCCGGGCCAGGCCCACGGTCGGGTTGACGTGCCCGGTCAGCGGCGGGACCACCAGCAGGAAGCGGCTCATCGGGCGTCCTCCGCGGGCAGCAGCCGCTCGACGTCGGCCACGGTCAGCGCCTCCAGCCCGGCCAGGTCGAGTCCGGCCCGCAGCGCGGCGAGGTCCACGGAGGGACCGAAGCCCCGGCGCAGGCCCTCGTGCAGCGCCGCGAGCTCGGTCTCGTCGAGCAGCAGGTCCCCGTCCAGCCGGGCCTGCGGGGTCACCCGCGCGGCCCAGCCGGGCGGCGCCTGCGCGACGTCGGCCAGCAGGGACACCAGCGCCGGACGGACCGGCGGTACGGCGACAGGAGGTTCACGATCGGTCATCTGGGACTCCACCGGCTCGACGAAGCGGGGGCGGGGGAACGGCGGGCGCGAAGGGCGCGCGCTCCCCGGGTGAGGTGTGCGGGCTGTGGGCCGCAACAGCCCGAGATCACTTGTGCGGACCCGCCGGGCGTGGGAATACTAGCCCGCGTGACCGCACTGGAGGCAGTGGCCGTTCACCTCCCCCACCACATCGTGCCCATCGAGGCAGTGGGCGAGCGCATCGGCCTGACCCCACGTCAACTTCGACTCTTCCGCCGCTTCCACGGCCTGGACCAGCTGCGACTGGACCCGGACGGGAAGCTGCCCGACCTGCTCGGCGCCGCCGTCGACGCCCTTCCGGAGCTGCGCGGACGCGAACGGAACGTCCGTTTCGTGATCCACGCGCGCAGCATGCCGGTGGCGGTGCCCTACCCGCTCAACCCGCTGCACGACCTGCTCCACCGCTACGGCCTCGGCCACGCCCAGGCCTTCACCGTCACCCACCACGCCTGCGCCGTCGGCCTGTTGGCCGTCGACCTGGCGGGCCGCCTGCTGGCCGGAGAACCCGACCGGGAGGCGCTGGCCCTGGTGCTCACCGGGGAGAAGACCTTCACCAAGGACGCCCAGGTGGTGCCCGAGACCGGCATCTTCGCCGAGGGCGCGGCCGCCTGCCTGGTCAGCGCCGACGGCGAACGGGACCGCGTGCTGTCCTACGCGGTGCGCCAGCGCCCCGAGTTCGACGGCCGGCTGGCCGAGGACCCGGAGCTGCTCGCCCGCTACCAGCGCGAGTACCCGGCGGTGATGGTCGAGGCGATCGAGGCCGCCCTCGACCAGGCCGGTCTGGACCTCTCCGACCTCGCGCTGGTGCTCCCGCACAACGTCAACCAGGCCTCCTGGCGGATGATCGCGCGCCGGATCGGCTTCCCGATCGGGAAGGTGGTGCTGGACAACGTGCCCGCGGTGGGGCACAGTTTCGCTGCGGACGGCCTCATCAACCTGCACACCGCCACCACGCGGGGGCTGCTCGGCCGCGGCGATCGCTACCTCGTCGCCGCCGCAGGCATCGGAGCGACCTTCTCCGCCATGGTTGTCGAGCACTGACGTTCCGTCAGCCGCTCCTCCCCGGGCTCCGGTTCCCCGGCGTCCCGGCCCCCACTCCACCACGTACGACGGGACGGTCCCACCCATGTCCGACCAAGTGGTCCAGACCATCGACACCGAGCTGCGCGACCGGATCCTGCACAGCCTCGGCGAACTGCTGCCGCGCGTCCTCAAGCGCGAGCTGCCCGAGATCCCCGAGAACGCCTGCCTGTTCGACGACCTCGGCCTCACCTCGGCCGGCACCATCGAGCTGATCCTGGAGACCGAGGAGGCACTCGACCTCCAGGTCGACGTCGAGCAGATCACCGAGGACGACCTGCGCTCGGTCACCAGCCTGGCCGACTACATCGCCTCGCACCTCATCGCCGAGGACTGACCGGTGCCCGCCGCACCGGGCCTCACCCGGGTGCTGACGCGGTACGCCGAAGGCCGCTCCGCACTCTCCCTCGACCCCGACCTGCGGGTCTTCGTCTCCGACCTGGTCCGCCCCTACGGCCTGCCGCTGCGCGAAGACCTGCTGGCCGAGGGCGTCGGGCACGCCTACGAGGAACTGGCCGCCGGCCTGCTCGCCGAGGCGCTCGGCCCGAACGAACCGGCGGACGTGCTCGTCCAGGCCTTCGACTCGCCCGACATCCGGCCCGGTGCGCCCACCTCGCTCGCGCTCAGCCGCTCCTGCGCGGGCACGCCCCTCGGGCTCGCGCTCTGCGACCAGGGCACCGCCGGGGCGTTCGGCGCGCTGCGCGCCGCCACCGCCTACCAGCGGACCGGCGTCGCCGACCGCGCGGTGGTCGTCCTCGCCGAGCAGACCGCCCTGCACTACGAACCGGCCGCGCCGGTGAGCCTGCCCGAACGGCACTGCGCGGTCGTCCTGGTCTGCGAGACGGCGCCCGGTGAGGAGCTGGACGTCGGCCAGGACGGCGGGGCCGACGCCGGATCCGCCGCCGAGGAGGTGCGCCGCCGGGCGAAGGAACTGGGGGAGGGGGCCGCCGTGCTGCTCTCCGCCGCGCTGGAGGTGCCCGGCCTGGACGCCGTCCGCACCCCCGCGGGCCAGCCGTTCACCGGGCTCTGGTCCGCGCTCGCCGAGCGGCTGCCGGCCTGGCGGGCCGAACGGCGCCCCGTGCTGCTCGCCGACCTCGACCCGCGGCTCGGCGTGCTCTCCACCCTGACCCTGCGCTCCGGTCCGCAGCCGTGACCGCCGGCCCCGGGGCGGGGACGGGCGGGGACGGGACCGGCGAGGTCGGAGCCGGCGGGGGAGGGACCGGCGGGGGCGCCGACCGCATCGACGTCTGGCTGATCCCCACCGACCAGCCCGAGCCGGTGGTCCGCGCCCTGCGCGAGCTGCTCGACCCGGCCGAGCGCGCCCGCGCCGACGGGCCGGACCCGCGCTTCGGCCGGCGGTTCACCGTCGCCCACGGCGCCGTCCGCCTGCTCGCCGGCGCCCGGCTCGGCCGTGACCCCGCGCGGCTCGTCTGGCACCGGGGTCCGCACGGCAAACCCTGGATCGACGGGCTCGCCGTCAACCAGTCCGCCTCCGGCGCCCTCGCGGCCGTCGCCCTCGCCGAGGGGCGCGCCGTCGGGGTCGACGTGGAGGAGGTCCGCGACGACCGCGGCGCCCTGCGCCTGGCCCGGCGCTACTTCCCCGCGGCCGAGGCGGCGCTGGTCGCGGCCGACCCGGCGCCCGCCGAGCGCTTCACCGAGCTGTGGTGCCGCCGCGAGGCCTGCGTCAAGGCGTACGGCGGGCGGCTCGTCCAGGGCTTCGGCCTGCCGCTGGCCGGACCGGCCCCGGTGCTGCTCGCCGACCCCGGCGCGCTCGGACCGGGCCCGTGCCGGGTCGACGACCTGCCCGCCCCCGGTCCGTTCCGCGCCGCCCTCGCGGCCGTCGGCGACCGCCCGTTCCGGGCCCGTGTCCGCACCTGGGCCATGCCCGTTGCCGCGACCTCGTCAAGTAGCTGACGAACCGTCAAATCTCTTTCTGCATCCCAGGATTCTGGTCTGTACCAGTCGATCTCCGCACTGATAGCGTCCCGATCGCACCCCGCCGGGACCAGTCGAGCCGAAGGGCACGGACGACGTGACGTACGACGTGGCAGAGCAGACCGGGCGGATCTCCGTCCGGTACGGCGGCGCGAGCAGCGGCTCCGGCCCGCTCACCCTCGGCCAGGACAACATGATCCGCTGCATCCGGCGCGACCGGCCCGAGCAGATGAACCAGACGGGCGCCTGGCCGGTCCCCGACGGCACCACCGTGAGCGCCGCCCTCGACGCGCTGCGCGCCCTGGTCGAGCGCCACGAGTCGCTGCGCACCGCCTTCCCGCCCGGCCCCACCGCCGACGCCTTCCCCGAACGCCAGGAGGTGCGCTCCGAGGGCGAGTTCACCGTCGCCACCGTCCCCGCCGGCGGACGGACGGACGCCGAACTCGACGTACTGGCCGAGGAGACCGGACGCGCCGACGCCACCCGGCCGGTCGATCTGGACGCCGCCCCGCGACTGCGCTTCACCCTCCTCGCCGACGGGGAGCTGGTGCGCCGGCTGGTCGTGACGGCCTGCCACGCGGGCGTCGACGGCGCCGCCGTGACCCTGCTCATCCAGGACTGGCTCGCCCTCGCCGCCGGTGCGGAACTGCCGCCCGCCGCCTCCCGCACCCCGCTCCAGGTGGCCGCCCAGGAGCAGAGCACACAGGGCCGGCGCAAGACCGCGGCCGCGCTCAAGCACTGGGAGACGATCCTCACCACCGGCCCGTCGACCGTCTTCGCCACCGACGGCATCACCGGTCCGCCGGACGGACTCGCCGCCGTGCTGCTGCGCTCCCGCACCGGCGCCGCCGACCTCGAAGCGGTCTGCCGCCGTACCGCCGCCAGCCCGTCGGTCGTCCTGTTCGCCGTCTTCGCCGCGCTCACCGCCCACCGCGCCGACCGCACCGACCTGGTGCTCTCCGCGCTGTCCGCCAACCGTCAGCGCGCCGCCCTCGCCGACCACATCGGCACCCTCGCCCAGGACGCGCTGATCGCCCTCGACACCGAGGCCGGCGACCTCGACGAACTCATCGGCCGGGCCAAGTCCGCCTCCTTCACCGGCTACTGGCACAGCACCCTCAACGCCGACAAGGTCTGGCGGCTTCTGGAGGACGTCGCCGAGCGGCGCGGCGCCCGCTTCGCCCGCCAGGTCGTCGTCAACGACCTCAGCCTCGCCATCCCCGAGGCGATGTCCGAGGCCCGCCCCGGGCCCGTCGCCGACCCCGAACTGCAGTGGCTGCCCGACCAGCCGATGCCGGTCCGGCTCATGCTCAACCTCCTGCGGACCACCGGCACCCTGGAGTTCGCCCTGCTCGCCTGCCCCCAGGTGCTGGACCGGGCCGACACCGAGCGCTTCGCCCGCGCCGTGCCCGCCGTCCTCGCGGCCGCCGCCGACCGGCCCCTGCCGCTCGCCGAACTGGCCGCCCTCAGCGGCCTGCGCCCCGCCACCCGGACGGGCGACTGGCACCGCGTCGGCGCCGACTGGATCGACCTCGACGCCGTCCGCGGCCTGCTCTCCGAAGCCCTCGGCCCCGCCGCCACGGCCGTCGACCTCACCCGCACCGAGGACGGCCTCGCCGCCCGCCTCGCCACCGACGACCCGGCCCTCACCCCGGCCGCCGTCCACCGCGCGGTGATCGCCGCCCTCCCCGACCGCGAGACCGCGATGGCCCCGCACCACTACACCCTCCACCTCGGCCCGGTCGGCGCCCCGTCCGCCCTTCCCGTTCTCGCCCAGGGCTCCGGCCGCGCGGACCGACCGCCCCGCTGACCGACCGCCCCGCCGGCCGACCGGCGCGCCGACCGACCGGCACGCGGTCGGTCGGCCGGGGTCTCGCGTCCGTTCGCGCCCCAACGATATGCTTGCCGTCGGCGGGGGAGAGCCGGAGGGGGACGGGCCGACCCGGGGATCGAACCGGGCCGGTGTCCGGGGTAGCCTCCCCGAAGGGACATCCAGAGGGGGGCGGACCATGCACGTCCGGGGCATCGTGAAGGCGACCATCGTGGCCGAGCTGGCCACGGTGGCGCTCTTCGGTCTTCTCGCCCTGGCGATGTGGCTGGTGCTGGGGGACGAATGGGTCCGGGACATCCCCTGGGGGGCCTGTGCCCTCGGCGCCAGTGGAGTCGCCGCCGACTACTTCCGCAAGGGTCCGCCGAACCGCCGCCGCGGGGTGCAGGCCGGCCTGGCGGTGCTCGTCGTGCTGGTCGTCGCCGCCATGGCGGTCGCCACCCTGTGGCTACCGGGCGAGCCGGGGGAGGACATGAGCGCCGCGGTCGCGCTGATGATCGCGCTCCCCGTGGCCAACGGCGTCTTCGCCGCCGTCGCCGGCCCCCCGCCCGCACGCTGACACCGCCCCGCTGCGGTACGGTCGCGCCCGGCCGACACTGGGAGTGACCCCCGGCCCCCGGGGGCGCCCCCGACGCCGGGAGGGCCATGCTGCTCGGACTCACCACCGCCCTGGTCGCCACCGTCTGCTTCGGCTTCGGTTCGGTGTTCCAGGCGGGCGGCGCGCGCGAGGCCCCGCGCGCCGACCGGGTGCGGGTCGGCCTGCTGGCGGCGCTGCTCCGCTCCTGGCGGTTCCTGCTCGGCACCGGCCTGGACATCGCCGGCTTCGCACTGAGCATCGTCGCCCTGCGCACCCTGCCCCTCTTCCTGGTCCAGGCCGTCACCAACGCCAGCCTCGCCGTCACCGCGCTCGCCGCCGCCCGCCTGCTGGGCGCCCGACTGCACCGCGCCGACCTGCTCGGCATCGCCGCCGTGGTGGTCGGGCTCACCCTGCTGGCGCTCGGCTCCGGCGAGGCGGGCCGGGACCGCGCGCCGCCTTCGTTCCACTGGGCGCTGCTGGCCACGACCGTCCTGATGCTGCTGCTCACCCTGCTGCTCGCCCGCCGCAACGGCACCGCGGCGGCCGTCGGCCTCGGCCTGCTGGCGGGCGTCGGCTTCGGCGTCACCAGCCTCGCCGTCCGGGTCTTCGACTTCTCCGGCCCGGCCGACGTGTTCACCGATCCGGCCGCGTACGGGCTGGCCCTCGGCGGCCTCGGCGGATACCTCGCCTACGCCCTCGCCCTGCAACGCGGCACCGTGACGGCCGCGACCGCCGCCGGCACCGTCTCGGAGACCTTCGGCCCGGCGCTGGTCGGGGTGGTCGTCCTCGGCGACGCGGCCCGCCCCGGTTACGCCTGGTGCGCCCTGGCCGGCTTCGCGGTGGCGGTCGGCGGTACCTTCGTGCTCTCCCGCTTCGGCGAGGTGGAGCCCGAGCTGGGCCCGCCGCCCGGCGTCGCAGCGGACCGTCCGCCGCCCCGGTCCGGCCCCACCCCGCTCGCTCGAACGGCTCCGCCGTGCGAAGGTGACATGCCGGACAAATCGGACGGCGAGGCGCGCACAGAGCGGCAGGTGCCATGACCACGGACGACCATCCGCCCTCCCGCGGGGCCCGGCGGCGCTCCGCCGAGGACCCGCCCGTCGCGCTGGTGACCGGCGCCTCGTCCGGCATCGGCGCGGCCACCGCCGACCGGCTCGCCGCCGCCGGCTGGCGGCTGCTGCTCTCCGGCACCGACCAGGCCAGGCTGGACGCGGTCGCCGCCCGCACCGGCGGCCGACCGCTGCCCGCCGACCTCGCCAAGCCCGACGGCGCCCAGCGCCTCGCCGAAGCCGCCCTCACCGCGGCCGGCCGGGTGGACGCGCTGATCGCCAGCGCCGGCCTCGGCTGGCGCGGCCCCTTCGTCCGGACCCCCGGCGACACCCTGGACCGGATGCTGGAGGTCAACCTCGCCGCCCCGCTGCGGCTCACCCGCCTGCTCCTGCCCGGCATGCTGGAGCGCCACCGGGGCCGGATCGTCCTGCTCGGCTCGATGGCCGGCCAGGTCGGCGTCCGCGACGAGGCCGCCTACGCGGCGACCAAGGCCGGACTGACGATGTTCGCCGAGAGCCTCTGGTACGAGCTGCGCGGCACCGGCGTCGGCGTCCGGCTGATCCTGCCGGGCGCCGTCGAGACCCCGTTCTTCGCCACCCGCGGCACCGGCTACCAGCGCGAACGCCCCCGCCCCGTCCCCGCCGCCGAGGTGGCCGCCGTCGTCCACGACGCGCTCACCACCGGCCGCGACCGGATCTTCGTCCCGCACTGGCTGGACTACCCGGCCCGCCTGCACGGCGCCGCCCCCGGCCTGTTCCGGCGGATGGCGTCCCGCTTCGGGTGAGGGTCGGCGCACTCCTCGGCACCGCCGCCGCCGTGGAACTGCTCCACCTCGCGCCGGCCGCCGTCCGCCTGCCGCCCGTCCGCCGCCACCTCGCCCGCCGCACCGCCGGCCACGGCGACCCGGGCCACGTCGCCCTCACCTTCGACGACGGCCCCGACCCGCACGGCACCCCGCCGATCCTCGACGCCCTCGACGCCCTCGGCGTCCACGCCACCTTCTTCCTGCTCGGCTCCATGCTCGAACGCGCCCCCGACCTCGGCCGCGACCTGGTCGCCCGCGGCCACGAGGTCGCCGTCCATGGCTGGCACCACCGCCCCCAGTACCTCCCGGCCCCCACCCGCGACCTGCGCGAACTCCGCCGCACCACCGAAGCCGTCACCGCCCTCACCGGCACCCGCCCGCTCTGGTACCGCCCCCCGTACGGCGTCCTCACCACCGGCCTCGCCCTGGCCGCCCACCACCTCGGCCTGCGTCCCGTCCTGTGGACGAGCTGGGGCCGCGACTGGGAACCCGGCGCGACCGGTCCCTCCGTCTACGCCACCGCCCGCCCCACCCTCACCGGCGGCGCCACCCTCCTCCTCCACGACTCCGACTGCACCTCGACCCCCCACTCCTGGCACGCCACCCTCGCCGCCCTCCCCCTGCTGGCCGCCCACTGCCGCGCCCACGGCCTCACCCTCGGCCCCCTCCGCGACCACGGAATCCCGTCCTGACGAAGGGGGCTGATCGGGGGTCCGCCGGCGGGGGACCGGGTCGTGCCGGCGACATGAGCAGTCCCGGGCCGATCGTCGGACGGCGGTCGGCCCGGACCGGTCGGAGTCCCTCCCGCTTCCGGGCGGGATCAGCGCTGGGCCGTCAGCAGCAGGCTGCACACCACTACGGCGGCGATCGCACGGCGACGGCCGCAACGGCGCGGGCCGGGTCGCGGTCGGGGGTCACTCCAGCACGGTGTCCGGGCCGCGCTCTGCTGCCACCGGCTCAGCGGTCGCCGGCGAGGTGCAGCCCCTGTGGCTGGTGATCCAGTCGGTGATGGCGGTTCGCATCCCGGCGTAGACGCCGAGGCCGTAGTGGCCGCAGGCCAGGCAGTAGCCGCCGGTCTCGGTCGGGTCGGCAGGCTCGGTGGGTGGGGTGGTCGTGGTCATTGTGCCTCCTTGGGGACGGTGGCAGGCCGGATGCCGACGTACGGCCCAGCCGTGGTCGATCCGACCCGCCCTGTTCGGGGTGTACGCGTGCCCGGCCGGTATGAGGTCGCCGGGTTCGCCGCGGACGATGCACGTGGTGCCGTGCAACTGGTCGTAGGTGACCCGCGGGGAGGCGGCGGCTGAGCCGGGCATGCCTCCAGCATCGGGCGATACGGGCTCTCGCAGTATGCGCAAGTACGCCAAAGCCAATGGCGACATACGCCAATATGGAGCTGTGACGACGTCAACTCCCCGTCCTGACAGGGCGTCCCGCCGCCAAGCCGACCGGGACGCGCGTGCCATCCGCCTCCGCGCCATCCGGGACGGCCTCACCCCGTACGAGACCGCCGTGCGCATCATCACGGAGTTGCCCGGAGTGCACCCGCTGGAGGCCCACCGATGGGCGCGTGGCTGGAGCCGCGGCGAGTTGTCGACCCGGCTCGACCTCGCCTACGAGGCGGATGGTCTACGCGGTCCGGGCATCGCGGACGCCGAGTTGTGCCGGTGGGAGCACGGGAAGCGGCGTCCGTCCGACGAGCGCATCGACTACCTGTGCCGCGTGTACGGCACCCGGCCGGACCGGCTCGGTTACGGTCGTGACTACAGTGGGGCCATGCTGGGACACCTGGAACAGGCCGGGTTGAGCGACCTCTTCCCGCTCACCAACATCGAGTCGAAGTCCGACCTCATCACCCGCATCCGCAAAGCACGCGAGCACATCACGATGTTCGGGCTCACGCGCAACTTCTACGGCAGCGACGAGATACTTCCCCTCATCACCGCGAAGTCGCTCGAAGTGCCGGTCCGGATCTTCATCATGGACCCGCACTGCGGCAGCCGGCGCGACCGGTACCGCCTGGAGCCGGCCGAAGCCGCGATGGAGGACCCGGCGCGGTACGAGCGGGAGGTGCTGCGGCCGCTGTCGCAGGCGGCCGCGCGCGAGGGCGGTGACCTGCGGATCTACCTGTACGACTTCCCGTGCTCGTTCGCAATGGAACGGTGTGACGGCAGCATCCGAGTCATGCTGTACGGCCATGGAAAGAGAGGCACCGACGGGCCGATCATGACCTTCGACAAGGGCGACGGCGACGGCACTCCGTACTGGCAGTACTTCGACAGTCAACTCGCCTGGGTCCAGAGGCTCGCCGACGCGGAGGAGGCACCGGAGCCGTGGAGGTCGAAGGGCGTCCGGGTTTGGGAGTACGGGGCTTGAGACTGTCCCTCCTCCGACCACAGGTGCGTCAGATCGCACCTCTACCACCCACGGGCGGCGTCGCCGCCTCTTCGCGCTCGTCGACGTCCTCGGTCGCCATCCGGCGGATCCGGGACTTGATCTCGTTGGTGACGTGCGGGACGGCCTGAACGGTGTCGCCCGGGTACTCGCCTGGCGCTCCTCGGCGATGACGGTCGGGTGCACCTGGCCGGTGGTGACGTTCGCCGAGCCGTGCAGGTTGGTGTCCAGGAACCGCTCGTAGTGGCCGATGTCGAGGTCGGTCTCGGCGCCGTCGTCGGTGACGAGGGCCTCACAGTGCTGGAACGGGGCCCATGGTGCTGAGGTGCAGGTCGAGCTTCTGCATCGTGACGCGCGGGCCGCGGGCCTTGAGCAGGGTGTCGAGGCCGGTGGCGTTGAGGCCCTTGTCGAGCGGTGAGGCGCCACACCCGGTGGCGAAGGTTCGGCCGTTTCGGGGTATTTGCCCCCACCGTTCGGCCTAGATCGGCGTCCGCATCCGCATCTGCGCACCGGCCAGGGGCGGCTGACAGGTCGTAAGCTTTCCGCGAGCACTGCTCCTCTCGGGCGACCCACGGGCCGTCGACCCGGCGGCCAACCGTCGAGAAGGAGGAGGGCGCAATGCCGACAGAGGACACGGGAGGCCCGGAAGCCGTCGAGCAGCCGGCCGACCCCGGACCGACGAAGGCGGAGCGCCGTTTGGACAGGAGGATCGCCGTCACCATGCTGTTCCTGGAGACGGCGGTGCTCGTCACCGAGCTGTTGCGGGCGCTGGGTGTCTTCTAGCCCTTGACCCGTACAGCAGAACGGCCCGGCTGCCACCGGGCCGCTGTCCTGCGGTGTCGGGGTCGTCCGTCGTGGCTCGCAACCATCCGGACGGCCCCTCTTCTTCCGTCGCCCGTATCTTGGCCGGCGGCCAACGTACGTGCAGACAGGACTACCGTAACGGCTTCCGGGTCCCGGCTCCCAGAGCCGTCGTGCAAACCAGGGACATCGAGGTGCCTCGACACCGGTCTCCGGGCTGCTTTGCCGGGGCGGCCCTGTGGCCCGCCGCCCGTCACACGAAATTCACGGACGCGGGTCTACTCGCATAGACAGCGGTGGGCCATCCTGGTGCGACGTCGGCGCTCGGCGCCCGTCCCTCGTTCCCCGGGAACCGCGGGCGGTGGCGTCCGACGGATCGGTCGGCCCTCGCGCCGGAGCACTGCCGCTTCACAGCACCGCGTACGACCCCTTCGCCCGGGCCGGTTCCGCAGGCCCGGCGCCGGACTTCCCGCCCTTCCGTCGAGGTGCGGCAGGGGCGGGGGTCGAGTCGGAGGCACACCATTCCCACCGGGAGATGCAGATGAAGCCACGCACCGCAGCCACCGTCGTCGCCCTGGCCGTGGCCGGCCTCGCCGTCTCGGCGCCCACGGCGGGCGCCAGCGGCACCAAGCTGTCGCAGTCGGCGGCCGCCGGTCAGTTCAGCCAGGCCGGCATCACGTGGAGCTCCAGTGGGGGCTGCACCACCAGGTCCAACTCCACCTGCACCTCGTTCGAGCAGATCAACTCGGGCACGGTGAGCGCGATCATCACCCTCAAGCGCGCCAGCGGCTGTGCCATCAACATCACGGGCGGGACCGAGGTGGGCCACGCCTCCGGTACCTACAGCCACTACAACGGCTACAAGGTCGACATCTCCCGCAGTTCCTGCATCGACGGCTACATCCAGAACAGCTTCACCTACATCGGCTACCGGGGCGACGGCTACCCGCAGTGGAAGGCCGCCTCGGGCAACCTGTACTGCAACGAGGGCAGCCACTGGGACATCCTCATCTACTGACGCCGACCTCGGGCGCCGGCTCCCCGAGGGGCGCCGGCGCCCGGGCCGCGTCCTGTGGATCCTGTCGGATCAGGGTGCGGCGTCGGGGCGGGTGCCCCGGCGCCGCGCACCCGGAAAGGAGCCGCCACGAGGCCCTCGCCGGCACCGCTGCCGTTCACCGGCACCTTCCGGGACCTCTCGACGTCCACCCCGGGATCGACGCGTGCGGCTCGGTGGCGAGCGTCATGACGTCCTCCTGTCCCGAATGCCCCGGCGGCCCCGGGCGCCGGGCCGGGGAGTCACGCCGGCAGTCGGCCGGCCCCGAACCCCGGGACGCCGTCCGTGTTCCGGTGCCGGCGCCGCACCGCCTCCGCCGCGAGCAGTGCCGTCGGGACGGCGGCGGCCGGTACCGTCCACCAGGGCAGGTCGGCCCAGAACGCGAGCACCGCGGGCACGCCGCAGGCGAGCAGCGTCCAGAGGAAGAGCTGCCGGACGAGGGCGGCGGTGGTGGTGCCGGGGCGGCCGGTGAACCGCAGCGCGCCCAGGACGGCGGTGAGGACCGCCAGCAGTGCGGCGAAGGTGCCGACCCCGGCGGTGAACTGCGCCTCGTCGCGGGGTTCGTCGGCGGAGGCCTGCGCGACGCCGGCCCGCTCCAGGCGCATCACCTGGCCGCGCCACACCGTGCCGTCGACCTGGTCGCCGGGCTTCAGATCGTCCAGCAGCGGCCCGGCGTCGCCGAACGGCACCGTGCCGTTCCACAGTGGCGCGCCGTCCAGTGTCGCCCGGAACTCGGAGCTCTTGCCCGCGTGCCGGACGACCGTGCCGGCGACGGTGAACGGCACGGTGCGCACGCACTCCTCGTGCGCCGTTCCCGGGCTTCCGGCCGGGCAGGCCACGGCGGCCGTGTACGAGCGGTACCGCTCGGCGTCGTCCGGCAGGATGACGGCGAACACGTACCAGGCGGCCGCTGCCGGGACGAGTGCCGCCGCGGCGAGCATTGCGCCGCCGGTGCGGGTCCATGGTGAGGGACGGTGGGTCATGACGGTTCTCCCCCCGGTCCGGTGCGCGGCCGGAACTCCCGGGTTGCCGTCGCCGGGGCGTGCCGCCCCGCCCCTTCCGGGGTCGGACGGCACCGGGTGGCCGGAACGCCGGACGGTGTCGCAGGTCTCGGAGTCTGTCCGCAGTTCGCTGAAGCCCAGTGAGCGGTGTGTGGAGCCCGAGGGGGCCGGGGCCGACGTAAAGGGCGGCGGATCCGCAGCCGCGGCTCGGCCGGCGGTGCGCCGTCGGACCTCGTGTCGAGCGCCACGCACACCACCCCCGGACCGGCCCGCGGACACAACTGTCCCTTGTTCGCCGACCAGGCTTCCCGGCACTCCTTCGTGCACGGTACCGGACTTCGGCCCGGCTCCGCACGCCAGTTCGCCAGGGTGCCCGGGCACCGATCCGTCGACCGGTACGCCTGGCGACCGGCCGTGCGCGGGCGGTGGATCTTCCTCTCGTACCGGGTGCCGCAGGTGTCGAAGGCCGGGCCGTCCGCCGCGAGCCGGCGCGACCACCGCGGTGTCGTGAAAGCGGTTGCCGGCCACCGGGGTTGTCGCGTGAGCGGTCGAGGGTGCGACGGCCGTGGCGCATCAGCCGGCGGTGGTCGAGCTGGGCGTGACGAGCGGCGCGCTCACCCCTGGTGTGCCACGGACCGCCCCGTGACGGCGTCGATGAACTCGACCGTGCCGGAGCTCTGAGTCTCGCCGGGCTTGATGAGGTTGACCACCCAGCAGGGCCGCCACTGTCCGTCGATCTGCTTCGCCAGGAGGAAGGTGGTGTCCGCGCGGGATCCCGGTACGGCGGCGACGGCCCGCTGCTTGGCCGTGTCGGCGGTGACGGTGGGCTTCGGCAGCTGGGGGTCGGCGTCCCAGCTGGCGGACGACGTCATGACCCGGCCGGAGGTGGAGACGGTGATGTCCAGGCGCATGGGCATCAGGACGTTGTCGGCGTTGTACCGGCGGTAGGTGAGCATGTAGGCGCCACCCGCCGGGTCGGTGGAGGTCAGGGTCGGAGTCACGGCCCGTGTGAGGTCGGAGAACCAGGTCGCCGCGAAGTCGGTGCCGAGCTTGCGGACCTGGTCCCGGGTGAGCGGCCCCGGGTCGATCCGGCCGTCGGCCGAGGCGCTGTTGAGAAGGCGTCCGGTGGGCCACTCGATCCGGAACTCGCCGCGGTCGGTGGTGGCGTCGAGGATCGGCTCGGTGGGCCGCTCGGGGATGGTGGTCAGGCGGGTGGTCTGCAGCAGGGTGCCGGGGCCGAAGAGCTGGGCGGCGATGTGCTGGGGTATCTCGGTCTCGTCGGCCGCGGAGTGCGCGTTGAAGCCCGCCGCATCGTGATGGAGCGGTACGTACAGCCAGATGACGGCCGTGACGGCTGCAAGGCCGGTGCCGGCTGCGGCGAGGCCGTGGAGGCCGTCCCGACGTCCGATCAGCGGCTTGTGGCGGCGGAGCCACAGCCAGACGACCGCGACAACCGTGCCGACGAGCGCGCCGAATGCGTTGTCGACGAGATCCGCGGCGTCGCAGGAGCGGCCGGTTCCCAGCAGGGTCTGGCAGACCTCGGTCACGGCGGATAGCACCACGCACGCCGCGAGGACGGTCAGTGGTCGACGCAGGACCAGTGTGGCGAAAAGGGCGAGCGGCACGTACAGGGCGATGTTCATCAGCCCCTGCAGCGTGGTGGCCGTCTCCCACACCCCGCTGCCGATCGAACACGTCGGCTTCCCGGACGACCCGGTGACGGTCGGCGTCAGCGTCGCCGCGACCTCTCCCGCCAGCGACAGCCCCCAGAGCACCGTGGCGGCCGCCGGCCACTGCCGGGGCCGGGCTTGCCATAGAGCCACGGTTCCGAGGACCAGGCCGAGCACGGCGAAGACGGGGAGGAGAGCCGGAGTTGAGGAGAAAATCGCGTCGATCATCGGTCTTCCGGGATGCGGTCGGGCAGTGGCTGCGGAGGGGCCCAAAGCGGATCAGGATGACGGGGAGGGGTCTCCGCGTTACAGCGGGACCCGTCGGCCCACGGATCGCGATCAGGCAGCCCCGTGCGTGGGACGAAGCCCCGATACCCAATGGTCATCCCGCCCGCCCGCGGTGACAATGACCCCGTGAAGGAAGTACCCGCCCCGCCGCCGTCCGTCGTCCTCGGCATAGACGACCTCCGCGCCCTGCCCCGGGCCACGCGGATTGCCCGCACCAGCCGCGAAGGTGTCCGGCTTCTGGAAGAGCACCGCAGCAGCTTCATTGACGAGCTGTGGCTCGACCACGATCTCGGCGGCGACGACACCATCATGCCGGTGGTGACCCTCATGGAAGAGGCCGCCTTCAACGGACAGCCCTTTCGGATCGGGGCGGTCTTCGTCCACAGCGCCAACCCCATCGGTGCCGAAACCGTCGTCAGGTCACTCGCCCGCTGGAACTACCGTGTCCGGCGGGCAGCCGCCCAGTGATCCGTCTGAGGAGCAACCCTCAGGCGGATCCGCGGACGTGCTGCCGTCACCGGACGCGATCCTCGCTGCTCCGCTGACCAGCGGCACGTGCCACGGAAACCGGCCTGACCAGCTGGTCACGGGCTTGAACCGAGTGCCGTGATCCGCGTCATGGCAATTCTCGACGTCCTGTGAGTTCCACGACTGTCCAACCCCTGTGCGCCGGACGACGCCCTGACGAGTGCCGTCAAGAGTCCAGGCCCGGCTCAGCTTCTGTAGCGGTGACACCAGGTGTGGTCCGGCGGTGCGAGGAGAGTTCGGTCCGCGGTGCAACGCGGCCGCCTTCGGGGGCGGCACGTCACCGGATCATGACCTGCTGCTTGCTCACCCCGCCCTGGAGACCCGGGCCCGTGTTGAGCTTGGACCTGGCCGCCGCGAGCCCCCGGGCGGCGTGGAACGCCGTCGCCGGGTCGGCGCGGTCGGTCCAGGGTGCGGCGCCGCACCACGGGCCGAGCAGCCGGAACTGTTCGAGCGCCGCCTTCCACATCCTCGCCCGGACCAGGTGGTGGGCCAGCAGGTGCCGCAGCGGCGGGAGGTGCGGGTCGTGCTCGGGAATCAGCGCGAGTGCGTCCGTGGCGGTCTTCAGCCGTCGGCGTTCGAGCAGGGCCCTGAACGGTTCCTCCACGGGGTTGGCCTTGCCCCGCTCGTACAGCGCTTGCAGGATCAGGCCCGCCAGTGGGCTGCCGGTGGGCGCGTTGCGCACCGCGCGGCGGGCGAAGCGCATCATCGCGCGGTCGGAGCCGTGCCATTTGGCGCACCAGTACTGGAGGGCCTGCCAGTGCGCGTCGTAGTGGTGCGGTGCCCGGGCGGTCAGTTCGGCCCAGAGCTTGCGGAACCGCGCGCGCCGGTACCCCGCGCCGCGCGCAGCGGTGATCATGACGATCCAGGGGTTCGGGTCCGCGGGGTCGAGCACGGCTGCCCGGCGGGCTGCCTCGATCGCCGGGGGAAGCTGGGCGCGGAAGCTGGCCATGGCTGCCCTGGGCACCTTGCGGGCGGTGCCGCTGCCGCGGACCCGCCAGGCGCGTTGCACCATGAGATCGGCCTCGACCACGGCCGCGTCGCAGCAACCGGGCTCGGCCGTTCGCCACTTCCGCAGCCAGGCGTCGTCCGTGAGAGCGATCGCGGTCAGCTGTTCCACGCGCGACCAGCGTTCCTCCCAATCCTGCCCGGCTGCCGCGACGTACCCGGCCGCCGGCCTCCAGTCGTCCTTCCACGCGGCGTCGGCGACCGCCTGCGTCTCCCGCAGGCGAGAGCCGGCCGGGGGCGGCCCGGCCCGGTCCGGTATCAGCGCGGCGCGCGGAGGCATCCCGTACGCGGTCGGGTCGAACTCCGTCTCGATCCAGCGCCGGGTCCGGTTGGCGGCGAGGCTGATCGCGACGGTGATCACGACGATCGCCGCAGTGAGGATCACCCCGAGCACTTCTGAGGTCACAGCGGCCCTTCCGTGGCGTTGCTGGAGGCGGCCGTTTGACCACGGCGCATCATGACACACCCCCAGTGCGTCCCAGCGTGCGTACGCCGATCACCGCGGCTGCCTCCTCTGCTCGGACCGCGCGCCGTTGACGGATCGGACTCACGTACCGGCCGGCTTCGTAGAGGACCAACGGGGTTGATCCGGTCCGGGCCCCATTCCCGGCTTCCTCGCACTCGATAGCGGCGCGGGTTGCTCCGCCCGTGCGGACCCGCCCCTGCCCGTCGCCTCCAGGTGCCCGCGGGGCGCTCCGGGGCGGTGGGGCTGCTGTGTTCGACAGCTGCGTCACAACGGCGCCGGCCCGCTGCCCCCGCCGGTCGTGCTCTGGGACGATCGGCGCGCGGCATCGAGAGGTGCCCGGGGGAGGGGACCGACAGGGGTGGGGTGCGGTGGACATCCGGCGCAGGGGTGCGAAGTCCGGGAGCGCGCAGCAGCCGTCCGACAAACCGGGGCGGCCGCCCCGCCCGGTCGTGCGCGGGCTGGCTCTCGGCCTGCTGGTCGCGGCGGGCCTGGCGGCCGTGGCCGTCGGCTTCCGGTGGTTCTTCGCCGTGTACGACGACTTGGGCGCCTACCGCACCGCCCCGGTCTGCGGTACGGCGGCGCCGACTCCTCGCGAGGACTGCGTGCGGGGCGGGACGGGCAGGGTCGAGGCCCGGAGGGTCCGGTACAGCGAGGACGAACGCCACTACGAGCTGACCGTGTCCCGGGAGGGCGCGCCGACGCGCGAGCACGAGGTCGGCGAGGCGTTCTACAAGGACGCGGGGGTGGGGAGCGAGGTGGAGCTGAGGGTCTGGCGGGGCCGGGTGGCGGAGATCTCGTACCACGGGCACCGCGCCCGGACCCTGAGCCCGCCCCTGCTGACGGCCCTCGCCCTGTCGCTGCTGGTCGGCTTCGGGTCCGCCCTGCTCGTCCAGCGGCTGATCGAGCAGCCTCTGAGCGTACCGACGTCGATCGCCTTGAACGGTGGCTGGGTCACCTTCTTCGTCTTCATGGGTGCCTGCATCCTGCTGGAGCAGCAGTGGTCGTTCGCCCTCACCCTGGGCCTCACCGTGCCGGGCTGGCTGGCCGCGGCGGCGAGCACGGCGCTGATCTTTCCGGACTGGCTCGAACGCCGCTCGTCGTAGGGGTTGTTCGGCGTCCGGCTTCGGCCGCCCCCGCGGCCCACCCCCGCGGCTGTGGGGAGGACCTTCGGGACCTGGTGAGGTACCGAGGAGCACCGCCCATCGTGGCAGACCGGGCGGTACTCCTCTCCTCGGAGCCGGTCCGGAGCCGGTCCGGCCGGCCCGGCGGGGTCAGCGGCAGAGGGCCGTGTCGACCGCGTCGGTCAGGCGCTTGCCGGTGGGCGCGTCCGGGATGGTGGTGACGGTGATGTTCACGGCACGGCCGTCCTCCGTGACGCCGCCCCGGGTCCGGTAGCCCGGGGAGGTGCCGCCGTGGCCCCAGACGAGGCCGCCGCAGGTCAGCGGCCTGCTCTGGATCCCCAGGCCGTAGCGGACCCCGGGGCCCAGGAGTTCGGCCGGGACGGTGGTGCGCATCTGGGCGAGCTGGGCGGCCGGCAGCAGGCGGCCCGCCAGGAGCGCGCCGTAGAAGGTGTTGAGGTCGGTGTTGGTGGACACGACCGCCCCCGCGGCCCAGGCCATCGAGGCGTCCATCGCGGTGTAGTCGACCAGCGGCGCGTCCGGGGCGGTGCGCAGGTAGCCGTGCGGGTGGGGCTCGTGGACGGCGGTGTCCCCGGTGGCCGGGACGTAGGTGTGGCGCAGGCCGATCCGGTCGATGACCCGCTTGGTGACCTCCTCGCCGAAGGGGCGGCCGGTGACCTTCTGGATCAGCAGGCCGGCCACCAGGTAGTTGGTGTTGCTGTACTCCCAGCCGGTCCCGGCGGGGAACCGCGCCTTCTGGGCCAGTGCCCCGTCGAGGAGTTCGCGCGGCTCGAAGTAGCGGTACTGGATGGTGGTGAAGTCGGCCAGCGCGGGGGCGTCCATGTAGTCGGGCAGGCCGCTGGTGTGCTGGAGCAGCTGGCGGACCGTGATGTGCCGGCCGTCGAAGCCGTCGCCGCGCAGGAGGCCCGGCAGGTAGGTGTCGACGGCCGTGTCCAGGCCGATCCTGCCCTCGGCGACCAGTTGCAGGACGACGACGGCGACGAAGGCCTTGGTGTTGCTGCCGGCCCGGATCTGCCCGTCGACCGGGACCCGGGCCCCGGTGGCCAGGTCGCCGACACCGGCGGTGTAGGTACGGCTGCGGCCGTCGCGGCCCTTGACGGTGGCGAGGGCGGCGGGCATCCGGTCCTCCTCGACCAGCGCGTCGAGGCGCTGCTGCACGGCGTCCGGGCGCGGTGCGGCGGAGGCTGGGGGCGGGGACGGGAGGAAGGCGGTCAGGGCGAGGCCGGCGGTGGCCGCGGCCGTCGTGGCGTGCCGCACGAGGCGGATGCGGTGCGCCCTGCGCTGCGGGGCGTGTTCGTTCATCGGGACTCCACTGCTGGGAAGCGAAGGGGGAGGGGTGAGGCTGTGGCCGGGTGGCCGGGTGGCCGGGTGGCCGGTGCCCGGGGATCAGCGGCAGAGCGCCTCGTCCACCGCCTGCTCCACGCGCTTCGCGGTGTCGCCGTCCGGGATCGTGGTCACGGTGACGTTCACGGCCCGGCCGTCCTCGGTGGTGCCGCCCGCGGTTTCGTAACCCGGGATCGTCCCGCCGTGTCCCCAGGCGACGCCGCCGCAGGAGAGCGGGCGGCTCACCAGGCCGAGTCCGTAGCGGGCTCCGGGGCCGATCGCCTCGGCGGGGACGGTGGTGCGCATCTGGGCGAGCTGGGCCGCGGGCAGCAGGCGGCCGTCGAGCAGCGCACCGTAGAACCGGGTGACGTCCGTGTTGGTCGAGACGGCCGCGCCGGCCGCCCAGCCCCAGGACGGGTCCAGCTCCGTGTAGTCGCGCAGCGACCCGTCCGAGGCGCGCTGGTAGCCCTTGGGGTGGGCCTCGTGGATCGTCATGTCCCCGGGGGCGGGGAAGTACGTGTGGCGCAGGCCGATCCGGTCGACGACGCGCTTGGTGATCTCCTCGCCGAGCGGGCGTCCGGTGACCTTCTGGATGATCAGGCCCGCCAGCAGGTAGTTGGTGTTGTTGTACTCCCACTGGGCGCCGGGCGCGAAGTGGGCCTTCTGGGCCAGCGCGGCGTCGAGGAGTTCGCGCGGCTCGTAGTAGCGCTTGGGGGTGCTGAGCACGCCCTCGCGGTCCACGTACTCGGGCAGGCCGCTGGTGTGCTGGAGCAGTTGGCGGACCGTGATGTTCCGGCCGTCGATGCCCTCGCCGCGCACCAGGCCGGGCAGGTAGGTGTCCACGCTCGTGTCCAGGCCGGCCTTGCCCTCGGCGACCAGTTGCAGGACCACGACGGCGGTGAACGCCTTGGTGTTGCTGCCGATCCGCACCTGTCCGTCCACCGGCACCCTGGCCTTGGTGGTCGCGTTGCCGACGCCGGCCGTGTAGGTGCGGGCGCGGCCGTCGCGGCCCTTGACGGTGGCGAGGGCGGCGGGCACCCCGTCCTCCTTGACCAGCGCGTCGAGGCGCTGCTGCACGGCGTCCGGCCGCGGGCCGGCGGAGGCCGGTGCCGGTGCCAGGACGCCGGCCGCCACGGCGGCGGCCACCGCGGTCACGGCCGCCGCCACCCCGCGCCGGCCGCCGCGGAGGCGGTTCGGAAGGTGGTGCTGCGGTGCGTGCTCGTTCACGGGAAAGCCCCTCTGGGTAGGGCGCCGGAGCTCTTCTCGGCGCCCTACAAGAGGATCATCCGATGGACCGTCAATCCGTCCGCGCAGAGGACGAACCGCGCCCGGGAACGTGCTCCGGGTCGGGTCCGAGCACGGGACCGTGGTCCCGGTGCCGTCCGTCGGGGCACCCCCGGCTGCCCGCCCCGAGAGGTGCCGCCCGCCGTCTCCGCGCCCGGCGTGCGGGCGGTCGGCTACGGGGCCCGCGCGGGGCCCAGGGGCCGGCCGCGTCAAGGAGGAAGCTCTAGGCCGGACGCGCCAGGGCCAGGGTCAGTGCGCGGTCGAGCGCGGCCTCGGCGTCGCAGGGCACATCGGGCCGGACGCCGGTGCCCTCCCAGTTGGTGCCCGAGACCGGGTTGACCGCGCGGGCGACGGGCACGCTGAGCTCCAGGTGCGGGTGCACCGTCCAGCCCTCGCGCGGGTGCGCGCCGCCCCGGGTGGCCTCCCCGACGATCTCGGCGCGCCCGAGCTGCTGCAGGTCGTAGGCGAGCTCCTCGGCTGCGGAGAAGGTGTTTCCGCTCGTCAGCACGTACAGCGGCTTGCTGCCGCCGAAGCGGGCACCCGGTACGAACGGGGGTGTCCAGGACTGCTCGGCCACCTCTCCCTGCCGCGAGAGCAGGGTGTTGAGGTGTGTGCGGCCGTCGAGCAGGTAGCCGCAGACGAAGGCGACCGTGTCCGGGTCGCCACCGGTGTTGCGGCGAAGGTCCAGGACGAGGGCGCGGGCGGGTGCCACCAGTGAGAGCGCCGCGGCCAGCGGCTGCGCCGCCCAGTCCAGCGGGAACATCTTGGGTGCGATCTCCAGGACCGCGACCCCGCCGTCGAGGAGCTCCATGCGCGGAACACCGCCCAGGGAGGCGTCGAAGTCCCTCCGCATCGTGGCGAGTACCGCCGCGCCTTGTTCCGGCGGCACCGGCACGGCGTGGTACTTCAGGGCGAGGTGCAGATCGCCGTTGACGGACCGCAGGTCCGCGGTGACCGCCTCGGCCAACTCCTGGGCGGACTCGGCCGGGTAGGCCCCCTCGGCACTGCGGCGCCGCAGCAGGGCCGCCAGTTCCCGGGCGGCCTCGGGGAAGACGTAGTTCTCGCCGACCAGGTCGGCGGTCGACTCGACGACGGTGACGGCGTCCAACGCGGGCGATGTGGTGGAGGACATGGAGAGGCAGTAGACCAGTGGCCTGTCAAAGCGTCAAACGTGCTCAACGCTTGATCAGGTGAGCCGACAAACGGACGAGGACGTCCAGCGGATCAGCGACGGGCGCAACAGGCCCGCCCGGACGGCCGGTCGAACGGTGGAGCGCCGGTTCCGTCGGGGAACCGGCGCTCCGTCCGAGGGAGTGCGCGCTCACTCCTCGGTCGCACCGCGGTCCTCGGACTCCTGCCGGGCGCGGCTGAACTCGCCGGTGCCGACCCGGGCGGCGAGGGTGTCGTCGGGGCCGGAGAGCAGCGAGCCGTAGCCGGTGGCGGCCCAGAGGCTGCGGTCGGCGGGTACCTCGAAGTAGGGGACGGTGCGCCCCTGGTCGCGGACGGCGAGCACCTGGGGTGCGCGGCGGGCGTGCAGGGCCCGGGCGCAGTCCTCGCAGACGGCGACGTCTACGCGTTCCCGGCGGCCGAGCGGGCGCCAGGTGGTGCGGCGGGCGGCGGCGCCGTGCCGGGGGTCGAAGAAGCACAGCGGGAGCCGCGGTTCGGCGGCGAGCGCGGAGCGCCCTTCGGCGGCCAGGGCGAGCACGCCCGCCAGGTCGGGGATGCCGCGGGCGGCGTCCAGGACCCGGCCGGCCGCGTCGTAGGCGTCCAGGGCGCGGCCCAGGCCGGGGGTGGCGACCGGGTCGGCGCCGTCCACGGCCTTGCCGAGGGCGAGCACCTCGGTGGTGGCCTGCCGGCGCAGCCCGGCCTCGTCGGCGGCCTGATCGGCGGCGAAGACGGCGTCGGGGAAGGTGAAGGCGGTGTGCCGGGGCGAGCGGCGGCGGCGCACCAGGAAGGCGGCGCCGGCGGCGGCGAGGACCAGCGCCGCGGCGATGGCGAGCAGAGTCCCCGGGCCACCGGAGGTGGAGCCGGCGGCCTCCTCCTTCGCCTTGGGGCGGGCCGCGTACTCGCGGTCGGCCCGTGCGGCCTCGGCCTTGTAGACCTCGGTGCCCCGGCCGGTCCCGATCAGTTCGACGGCCCGGCCGACGCGGGCGGCCAGTCCGGCCTCCTTGAGTTCCTTGAGCATGCCCACGGCCATGGCCGCGTCGCGGGCCTGGTGCGTGTCCTCCGGCCACTCGGTGCCCCTGAGCCAGCTCCCGTACTCGTCGTTGGTGAGCAGGATCAGCTGAGGCCGGCCCAGGCGCTCCTGGACCACCGCGGCCAGGGACTTGGCGCTGCCGTCGAACGCGTCGCCCTTCTTCAGCGGCACCAGCACCACCTTGATCGGCAGGCCGGTCGCGGTGATCCGGTCGGCGAGTTCCCGCTGCTGGGAGGCGGTGACGGCGGCCGCGAAGGACGGGTCGACGTAGACCGGGGCGGTGGCCAGCGCCTCGACGATCGCCGTGGCGGTCGGTCCGGGGCCCGCGCCGTCCGCGCGGGCGGGGGCACCGGCGCCGAGCAACGCCGAGCAAGCCATCAGCAGCGCGGCGAACAGCCCTCCGAGCAGGCGCCGGTCGGGGCCGGCGGACGGGTGGCGGACGGTCGGGCGGTCACTGGACACTGGCGGACTCCCTGGCCCTGAGGATGAGTGCGTCGAGCCCTTCGCGGGCGGCCGGCAGGATCTGCCCGGCCTCGTCCCAGGCGGTCCGGGTGCGGTCGTTCGCCCCGGGCAGGCGCAGCAGCCGGTCGCGGGCGCGGCCCGCTCCGCCGCTGCGGAGGGCGTCCCCGCAGGCGGGGCACACCTGCGCGGACCGGGGGCCGATGCCGAGCTCGGCGAACCAGGCCGGCGCCCGGCCGCCGGTGGCTTCGCCGTGCAGCGGGTCGAGTCGGCAGACGGTGCGGTGGAGGTGGCCGCGGAGGGCGGCGAGCCCGGCCTGGGCGAGCACCACGACGGCGGTCAGATCGCCCGCCTCGGTCGACTCGTCGGGGCGCTGTCCGCTGCTGTGGGCGAGGAGTTGGGCGGCGTCGAGGCAGTCCCAGGCGCGGCTGCGGCCGGGCGCGTGCTGGTCGGCGGCGGCCAGTTGCGCGGCGAGTTCGCGGACGTCCTCGCCGGCCCAGGCGCGCAGTTGCCGCAGCGACGGCAGCGGGGTGGTGCGCCGGGGCCTGGCGTGTTGCGGCGAGGAGCCGGCCGCGCGGGCGTGCCGGGAGCGGATCACGGCCCGGGTGATGGCGAGGGCGGCCCAGGCCAGCAACAGCAGGACGCCGAGCAGCATCACGCCGAGCCCGACGCCGCCCCCGAAGTCGTTGCTGAACAGGGCGGGCAGCCGGTTGTCGTGCAGCGGGGGCAGCGTGGTGCGGCGTTCCGCGGGGTCGTGGCCCGGCTTCGGCTCGGCGGCGGCGACGGCGTCCAGCACCTGGTCCAGCCGCGGCGCCACGTTCAGACCCTTGGTCTGCCCGTACGCGTACCTGACCTCGGCCGGCACGCGTGCGAAGCGGCGCAGGGTGTCCCGGTCGGTGCCGTAGCTGTCGAGGTCGATCACGCCGGTCAGCGGGTCGACGAGGATGTAGACGCCGTCGCGGCCGGTGCGTTCGTGGATCCGGGCGAGCAGCAGGTCGCTGTCGTGGCCGGTCTCGTCGTCGCTGTCGGTGGGGGTGACCACGATGTGCACCGGGCCCTTGGGGGCGAGTTCGGTGATCCGCTGCCGGAGCGCGGGCAGCTCGGCGGCGGTCAGTGCGTCGGGGCCGGACGGGTCCTGGTAGACCGGGCCGGCCGTGAGCCCGGCGGCGATCTCGTCGACGCGGGCGTCCAGGTCGGCCGGGGTGACGTTCAGGTAGGGGCTGTCGATGACCTGGGGGAAAGCGGTGGGCGCGTAGTGCACCACGCCGAACACGGCGGCGGCCGTCGCCAGCAGCGTCACCGGCAGCAGGCCGCGGCCGCGCCACGCGGCGCCCCGGCCCCGGGCACCGTGTGGCGCCTCCGGCTCCTTGTCCAGACTGACGGCGGCCTTCCTGCCCGGGCCGGCGGCCGGGGCCGCGCCGGTCGGCTCGCCGGGGCGGCCGGGCTGTGGGCCGGCCTTCCGGGCGGGGGCGGGGCCCGAGGCGCGGGTCCGGCGGAGGGAGAGGCGCAGGCCCAAGGCCAGCACCAGGCCGGGAATCACCACCACGGCCAGCCCGAGCAGGAGGTTCTGGTTCTGCCGGTCGGTGGCGCTGATGTACAGGCGACGCCGGTCGCTGTCGTGGTACCGGCTGTGCACTTCCTCGGCCCTGGCGGCGGCCCGGTCCTTGCCGGAGGCGACGGCGTCGACGAAGTTCTCGAACGCGGCGAGCGGCCCGGCGCCGTACGGGGTGCCGTACAGGGAGATCCGTCGGGCGTCGTCCACCGGGATGTCGACGCCGAACGCGGAGGCGGTGATGTGGCCGTAGCCGCCGATCACCACGTAGAGGCCGTCCGCGCCGAGCCGGTCGTGCACCAGGGCGAGCAGCGCGGCGTCGCCGTCCGGCAGCGCCAGCACGTAGGTCGGCACGCCGGTGCGCTGCGCGAGGGCGGCGATCTCCGGGGCGAGCGAGCGCGGCAGCCTGCGCGGCTGGGCGGCCGAGACGTAGACCGGGTTCCTGCGCAGTTCCTCGGCCAGGCGCTCGGACCGGGTCGCGCCGTCGGTGAGTTGACCGGTAGGCGCGGCGGTGGCGGTCGTCGGGGACGCTGCCGTGGGGCTCGGCGCGGTGTTCGGGTCGGCCGCAACGGCCGTTCCGGCGCTGCCGAGCAGTGCGAGCAGGACGAGCAGGACGAGCGCCGCGAGCGCCGTGTCCGCCCGGGCCCGGAAGGTTCCGATCCGTCTCCGTATCCCTGTCGGTGTCAGCATCGGCGCCCCTCCCGGTGGTTCGGCCGGTCACTTTACCCGTGCCTGGTTCGGACACGTGCGGACGCCCCGGTCCGGGCGGCGCGAGGCGGGGGATCGGGGGAGGCGTCACGGGGGCGGCAGGACGGTGCGGCACCGCTCCCGGACCGAAGTCCGGGAGCGGATCGCGCGCCGCTCAGACCACCGCCCCGTTGTGGTCGCGCGCCCGCGCCGCGCCCGCCGCGTGCGGCGTCCGGGCCTCGCGTGCGTTCCGTGCCTCCCGCGGCCGGTCCGGGAACCGCCCCTGGAGCAGGACGACCACCGGCATCGCGGTGAACACCGTCGACGCCGTGCCCATCAGGACCCCGGCCAGCAGCGCCACCGAGAAGTCGGCGAGCGAGTCGCCGCCGAGGACCGCCAGGGCCACCAGGACGAACAGCGCTCCCATGCCGGTGTTCACCGTCCGGGGGAGGGTCTGCGCCACGGCGCGGTCCGCGAGGTCCGCCCAGCTCGCCTTCGTCCCGGTCCGGCGCAGCTCGCGCAGCCGGTCCAGGACCACCACCGTGTCGTTGACCGAGTACCCGACGATGGTGAGCAGCGCGGCGAGGAAGACGCTGTCCACCGGCTTGCCCAGCCAGGCGAAGAGGCCGAGGACGAGCAGCAGGTCCTGCGCCATCGCGATCACCGCGGCGGCCGCGAAGGTCCACCGGAAACGGATCGTGAGGTAGAGCAGCTGGGCGGCGACCGCGAGCCCGAGCGCGGCCAGCGCGTAGCCGCGCAGCTCGCTGCCGAGGCTCGGCCCGATCAGCTCGTCGCGCTCCACGGACAGCTCGCCGGTGACGCCGGTGAGCGCCTCCCGGATGCGCTGCTGCTGGTCGTCGCCGGTCTCCTTGGTGCGGACGGACACGCCGGTGTCGCCGGTGGTCTGCACCACGGCCTGCGGGAACCCGGCACCGACCACCGCCGCGCGGGCGGCGTCCGCGTCGACCCGCTGCGCGGCGGTGTACTGCGCCACCCGGCCGCCGGTGAACTCGACGCCCAGGTCCAGGCCGCGCCCGCCGATCCCGGCCAGGGCGAGCAGCAGCAGGCCGGCGCAAGCGCCCAGCCAGCGCCGCCGGTGGCGCATCAGCCGGGGCGGCCGCCGGGTCAGCCGGGTCCGGAGCCGGCCGACGGTGGCCATGCCGGTCAGGGCGGGCCGCCGGGCGACGGCCGGCCGTCGCACCGCCCACTCGGCGAGCAGCCGGGTGATCAGCATGGCGGAGAACATCGAGGCCAGCACGCCGATGGAGAGCGTCACCCCGAAGCCCTTGACCGGGCCGGTGGCGAACACGAAGAGCAGCCCGGCGGCGAGCAGCGTCGTCACGTTGGAGTCGGCCACCGCGCTCCACGCCTTCGCGAACCCGACGCGGAGCGGGCGCCGCAGGTCGCGCTCCTTGCCGCGGCCGGCCGCCCGGGGCGCGGTGTACTCCTCCCTGGCCCGTTCGAAGACCAGTACGTTGGCGTCCACCGCCATGCCGATGGCGAGCACGAAGCCGGCCAGCCCGGGCAGGGTGAGCGTCGCGCCGAGCGCGACCACGGCGGCGTACGAGATCAGTCCGTAGAGGGCGAGCGCGACGGTGGCCAGCACCCCGAGCAGGCGGTACACCGCGATGATGAAGGCCCCGGTGCAGAGCAGGCCGATGACCGCGGCCAGGGCGCTGGCCCGGATCGCCTCGGCGCCGAGGGTGGGGCCGACGGTGCTCTGCTCGATCACCGTCACCGGGACGGGCAGGGCACCGCCCTTCACCAGGGCCGCGAGGTCGCGGGCCTCGTCGGCCGAGAAGCCGCCGGTGATCTGCGTCGAACCGCCGGTGATCCCCTGACCGCAGGGCACGCTGTCCTGGACGCCGGGGGCGGACAGGACGCGGTCGTCGAGCACGATGGCGACCCGCCGGGCGGGGTCGGCCGGCGCGGCGCACGCCGCCTCCCCGGTGAGCCGGGCCCAGGCGTCGCCGGCCGAGCCGCGGAAGGAGAGGTCGATGCTCCAGCCGAGGCCCGTCCGGGTGTCGAGGACGGCCGAGGCGTCCTTGACGCCGTCACCGGTCAGCGCCGGCGGGCCCAGCCGCAGGTGGCCGCCGGGGAGGCCGGGGTCGGCGAGGACCCGGGAGCCGTCCGCCGCGGGGGGCCCGGCCGGGCCGTCGGCGGTCGCGGTGACGGGGTGGAAGGTGAGCTGGGCGGTGCGGCCGATGACCCCGGCGGCCTCGCGGGGATCCTGGACTCCGGGGAGTTCGACGATGATGCGGCGCTCCCCGGCGCGGGCGAGCGAGGGCTCGGCGACGCCGAGGCCGTCGACCCGGCGGCGCAGCACCTCCAGCGCCCGGTCGGTGGCGTCCGCGTCGGCGCGGACGGTGGGCGAGTCCTGGGTCTCCAGGACGATCCGGGTGCCGCCGCGCAGGTCGAGGCCGAGGCGGGGCGGGGTGGTCAGGGCGACGTAGAGCGAGACACCGACGACGGCGAGCGCGACGAGCGCGCGCCAGAACGTGGCACGGCGAGTAGACATGGGTACTCCACGGGCGGTCCGCGGGAGCCGGGCGTCCGAGGGGACGCCGCACCCGGGACGGGCGGACGCGAGGGGACGGCGCGCCGCCGGGAACGCTCCGGGCACGGTGGCCGGAGTCCTCCCATCCGGGCCGCGGGCAGGCCGCGGCACCCGGGTCGGCGGGCGCGGTGAAACGTCAGCTGGACCGGGTGGAGGGGGGACCGCGGGTGTGGCGGGGGTCGTAGCGGTCGGACGGCGGCGCCCGCTCCTGGCGCGGCCCCTGGGCGTACACCCCGGGCCGGGGCCGGGGGGCGTCCGTCCGGGTGCCCGGGAGCGCGACCGGCGGGAGCGCGGGCAGCCGGACGCCGGGCTCGGCGGCGGTCGTGCGCCGCTGGGCGACGTCGGAGCCGGGGTGGTCCGCGGTGCGCCGGACCTCCGCGCCCGCCGGGCCGAGCCGTACGGCGGCGGGAGCGACGGGGGCGGCCGGGGCGGTGACGGCGGGCGGCGCGACGGGGGCCGGCTGCGCCGCGCCCGTCGCCGTACCGAGGAGGACCTGGCAGACGGCCCAGGCCGCGAGGAACGCGCAGGACAGCGCGGCCGCCGCGGTTCGACGTACGCGTCGCTCCACTCCGGCCCCCTCCCCGCTCGTGCCGCCACCCGGTCCCGTCCGAAAGAAGCTCTCACTGTAGGCGACGGCGCCGCCGCGCGGGGAGTCCGGGCGGCGGAGCTGACCGGCCGGGGCCGGGGGCACGGTCGTCATCCCGCTGGGCCGAGGGCCGCACTGCCATCGGCCAGGGCTGTCGTCATCGGCGCATCAGCACCACATCACTGGAGACCTCGTGAGCCGGGACCGGCTTCTGCTGCCCGTCCCTGACGGGTTCGGCCCAGGGCGAGCGCCGCGAGCGCGGACGGACGGACGGTCCCGCGCGGCCACCCGGGCGACCGTCCCGCCGACGTCGATGCCCACAACGATCCCGTCGGCGCTGACACCGGTCACCGGTCACCGATTGCCGTCGTGCCCGAGGCCGCGGTCGGGTGCGCTCATGTCGCCCGTGCCCGGCGTGCCGTCGGCGAGCCCGTAGCGCAGGTAGACGGTGCCCTGCGGATCGGCCGCCGGCGGTTCGAGGAGCGTCAGGTTCGTGGGCACCGCGCCGTCGTCGAACACCTTCTTCCCGACGCCGAGCACGATCGGGTGCACCCAGAGGTCGAGGCGGTCGAAGAGCTTCTCCCGCAGGAGGGCCTGTACCAGGTTCAGGCTCCCGACGACCTTCACCCGCTCGTGCCGGTCCCGGATCTCGCGCACCGCGCCGGCCAGGTCCGGGCCGAGGTGCGTGGACCCGGCCCACGACAGGTCCGGCGTGCCGCGCGAGGCCACGTACTTCGGGACGCGGTTGAAGAGCTCGGCGATCTCGCCCTCCTTCTGGTGCGGCCAGTAGCCGGCGAAGATGTCGTACGTACGGCGGCCGAGCAGGAGGGCGTCCGTCCCCTCGTACGCGGCGCCGATCTGCGCTCCGGTGACCTCGTTCAGCAGGGGCGCCTGCCAGCCGCCGAAGGGGAACCCCGCCGGGTCCTCGTCCGGTCCGCCGGGCGACTGCCCGACGAGGTCGAGGGTCGCGAACAGCTCGATGTGGATGAGGCCCATGTCTGTACTCCCGATGAGTTGGTCGTCGCGGTCGAGATATAGACCTGCCGGGGCCGGAGAACTCATCGCCGCGCCGGTACCCGGTTGCTCCGTACCCGCCGTCCGGCTCACCCGGGCCGGGCGGCGGAAAACCGGTGGGACACCCCTGTCGCACCCGGCCACAATGACCGCATGCCGCACGACGCCGATCAGTTGCTCGCCGACCTCGACCCGCTCCCTCACCCGGAGCGTCAACGGCTGGTCGCCCGCAGGGCCCGGGAGCTCGCCGCCGACGGCGGGCTCCCGGGGCTTCTGGCCGAGCTGGAACGCCGCGGTGTGTACGGCCGCCGGCTGGCCGCGCTCGCCGCGTCGGCCGGCGGCGCCACCGACCACCTCACCGAGCGGCTGACCGACCCCGACCCGGTGGTCCGCGGGTACGCCCTGCGGGCCGCCCGCACCCGGGGCATCCCGGACGCGGCGATCGAGGCGGCCTTCACCGGGGCCTCCCGCGTCCTGCGCCGACAGCTGGCCCGGGTCGTCCGGCACGGCCGCCGCCACCGGCTCGCCGAGCGGCTGGTGGAGGACCTGCGCGCCGAGTGGGGCGACACCGAGGCCGCCCGGCTGCTGTCCGCCTGCGGCCCCGCGTTCGTCGGCCGGACCCTGCCCGACCTCGCGCACGCCGCCCCGCTCGCCCCGCTCGCCGCGCGTTTCCCGGACGAGGTCCTGGACCACCTGGAGCGGGTCCTCGCCGAGCACCCCGAGACGCTGCGGCTGGGGCAGTGGCCCGCCCTTGCCGACGCCCTCGGCGCCGCCGTGCGCGCCCGCCCCGAACGGGTCCTCGACCTGCTGGAGCGGTTCGGCCCGGACCTCCCGCTGCGCCGCGACCAGCTGCCGCGGCTGGCCGCCACGGACGCCGAACGCACCGTCCGGCTCCTCGCCGATCCACGGCGCGGCGCGGTCGGACCGTACACCGCACCGCCCACCACCGGCACGCTGCGCCGACTGGTGCGCGCCGACCCGCCCTCGCTCCCCGACCTGGGCCGCCACTGGCTGGCCGCGCCCCGCTGCTTCGCCGCCCTGCTGCGGGCCCTCCCGCCGGGCCGGCGCGCGGCGTTCCTCGACCTCGTGTACGCCGGAGCCCTCCCTCGGGAGGCCGAACTCTCCCTCCTGCTCCCGCTGTTCCCGCACGCCCGCCGCCATGCCGAGGCGCGGCGGCAGGTCGCCGCACGCCGCGCGGAGGGCCGTCCCTGGGCCCGGATCGCCCCCGCCCTGGCGTACCTGCCCACCGAGGAGGCCCAGCCCGAGCTGCGGGCCGCTCTCTCCCGCCCGGACGCCGGCGACCGGGCCGCCGCGTGGACGGCCCTGTTCGCCAACGCGGCCGCCTCCGACGACCGGGCCGCCGTCCAGGACGCGCTCGGCCTGCTGCCGAGGCTGCGCAACGAGCAGGACCCGGTGCGCTGCGCGGCGCTGACCGCGCTCGTCCGGGTGCCCGCCCGGCTGCTGACCCGGGCGGCGGTGCCCCTCCTCGACGCCGCCGTCGAGGACGCGATCGGCGCCCGTGACTGCTCGCACGCCACCCGCGCCGCCCTGCAGCGATTGGTCACCGAGGTCCTGCGCGAGCACGCCCTCGCCGGTGGAGCCGAGTTGGTCGACTGGGCGCTGCGGAGCCTGCGGCGGATCGCCGGGCAGACCGGCACGGTCGAACTCGGCCCACTGGAGCACCGGCTGCGGCGGGGAGACGAACACGCCGTGTTCGCGACCTTGCGGCCGTGGCTGGACACCATGGCCGGCACCGCGGACCACTGGCTCCTGTTCACCCTGGCCCGTTCGTTCGGTCGACGGGCCCGCGGCATCCCGGACCTGCAGGAACTCCTCCTGCACGCCCTCCGGTTCGGGCCGGACGGCGCGTTCGGCACGGCCGCCGCCCTGTGGCTGGACGACCCGCGCACCCGCGGTTCCCGGGTGGCCGAGATCCTTCAGATCGAGCCCTCCGCCGCCGTTCTGCCGCCGGTTCGGCAGGTGCTGGTGGAGCAGCGCACCGACCTGCTCGACCCCCTGCTCGACCCCGTGCCGCCGTACGGGCGGTTCCTCCGACGGCCGCAGCGGGCGACCCTGCCACCCACCCGGTCGGCGAGCCGCTGGACGCCGCGCCAGTGGCGGGCCGCCGCCGGCCTGGCCGCCGCAGTGGCGAGCGACCCCACCGTGCCGCTGCACGGTCGCGCCGCGGCCGTCCACGCCGCCGCCGCGATCCCGCAGTACGGCGAAGCGGTCATCCGAGCCCAACTGGACTCCGCCCCCAAGGACTCCGCCGAACCGGACTCCGCCCCCAAGGACTCCGCCCAACCGGACTCCGCCCCCAAGGACTCCGCCGAACCGGACTCGGCCGAGGTGGTGCTCGCCGAGGCGGCGCTCGCCGCGCTGGCCCGGACGGACCGGCCCGCCGAGGCGCTGGACGACCTGCTGGCCCACGCGGGCGGCAACCGTGCCCGGGTCGCGGTGTATGCGGCCGCCCGGGCCGCCCGGTCCGCCCCGCCGGGCGAGCTCGCCGAGCGGCTCGGCGAGCTGCTGTCCCGGGCGCAGGGCACCAAGGTGACCAGCCGCAAGGAGGCGGTGCGGCTGGCCGCCGAGCACCTGCCCCCGCGGGCCGCCGCCGACCTGCTCGTCGCCGCGTACCGCGCCGAAGGCCAGCACCAGGACGTGCGCGCCGCAGCGGTCGCCTTCGCGGCCGATCTGCTGGACGCCGAACCGGTCTGGGAGCTGCTCGCCGAGGCCGCCGGGCAGGGTTCGCCGGCCCTGCGCCGCGCCGTCCTGCGGGCCGACCCCGGGCACCTTCCTCAGACCCACCGGGCCCGCTACGCCCACCTGGTGGCCTCCGTCGCCGCCGCCCCGGACCCGGAAGTCGCCAGGCCCGCCCTCACCACGCTGCCGCGCTGGGCCGCCTGGGCCCCGCAGACCGCGGACGTGGCCCGGCAGGCCGTCACCGACCTCGCGAACCGGGGAAGCTGGCGCGAGGCCGCGGGCGCCGTCCGCACGCTCGCCGCCTCCGGACTGCCCCACCCGCTCGGCGGCGCCGCCCCCGGCAGCCTCCTGCACCGCACGCTCACCGAACTCGCCGCCGCCACGCGGACGGACGACCCTCACGCCGCGGACGACCGGGACCTGCCGGCCCGCCGGAGGCTGGCCCACCTCGCCGATCTCCCGGCCGATGAACGCCACCGCCCCCTGCTCGCCGGCGTCGCCGACCTGCTCGCGGCCGAACCCGACCTGGCGGACATCAGAGCGGCCGCGCTGCGCCGGCTGGTGGACCCCGCGGCCGGGCCGCAGGCGCTGGCGGACGCACTCGGCGCGCTCGCCGAAGCCCACCGGAACCGGCCTGCGGCGGCCGCGTTCACCGCCCTGGCGCTGCTGCGCGAGCACACCTCGGGCCCGTTGCCGCCGCCCGGGACGCTCGACGCGCTGGTGCGCACCGCCCGCCCGGACGGCGACACCGCCGCAGCTGCCGGGTTGTTCGCGACCGCGCTGACCGAGGCGTTCGGCGACCGCCTCGGCTGGCCCCGGGAGTGGCGGACCCTCCTGCGCGAGCTGCGCCGGCATCCTTCGCCGGACGTCCGGGACCGCGCCCTCGCGGCCGTCACCCAGCGAGAGTGACCCGCCGCCGGGCCGTCCGGCGCGCGGCACCCGGTGTGCGGGGTCTGCGCCGAGGAAGAGGCCTGTCAGGCTTGAGCACACCCGGCGGGCCGCCGCTTCGGGGCGGCCCGCTCTGCACCGGTCGAAGAGGAAGAACACATGGCAAGCGTCAGTCTCTCCGGGGTTCACCGGACGTACCCAACGAGCGGCGGGGACGTCCACGCGGTGAACGGTGTGGATCTCGAAGTCGCCGACGGGGAGTTCGTCGTCGTCATGGGCACCAGCGGTTCCGGGAAGACCACGCTGCTGAACCTGATCGGCGGCCTCGACCGGTCCACGGCGGGGCGGCTGGAGGTCCTGGGGATGGACCTCCCCGGCCTGTCGGAGGCCCGGCTCGCGCAGTTACGGATGGTCTCCATCGGCTTCGTGTTCCAGGAGTTCAACCTGCTCCCCGAGCTGACCCTGCAGGAGAACGTCGCGCTGCCGCTGGAGGGGGCCGGGGTGGCCCGGGCGCAGGCCCGCCGGCGGGCCGACGAGGCGCTCGCCCGGGTCGGCCTCGCCGGCCTCGGCCCGCGCTTCCCCGACGAGGTGTCGGGTGGGCAGCAGCAGCGCGCGGCCATCGCTCGCGCGGTGGTCGGCGAGCGCCGGCTGCTGCTCGCCGACGAACCGACCGGGGCCCTGGACTCGGCGACGGGCGCGCAGGTCATGAGCACGCTGCGCGAGCTGTGCGACTCCGGGGTCACGGCGATCGTCTCCACCCACAACCCGGCCAACGCCGAACACGCCGACCGCGTCGTGCGGATGCAGGACGGCCGGATCGTCGAGATCACCGCCGGCGGCTCGCGCCCGAACGACGCCGAACCGCGCAACGCGGGATCACACGGATGAGGCGGGAACGCGACACCGCGCTCTGGCTCGCCTGGCGGCTCGTCGTCGGCCGCGGCCGGCGCCGGTTCACCCTGATCGCGCTGTTCGCCGTCCCCGTGCTGCTGTCGACGGTGGCGATGCAGACCATCGGGGTGCTCAACCCGTCGGGCCCGCAGAAGGCCCGCTCCCAACTCGGCCGGGCGAACCTCGCGGTGACCCCGGCCGTCGTCGGAACGGAGCAGCCGGACCTCGCCTCGGCGGTGCCCGGCGCCCCCCTGCCCTCCGACGGGGTCGTCCCGCTCCGCTCGACCCTGGCCCTCCCGGTGGTGGTCTCGGGCCGGACCGAGCAGCTCCCCTACCGGGAGACGGACTGGTCGAGCCCGCTGCTCTCCGGCATGACGCGCACCCTCTCGGGACGGCTGCCGAGCGCCCCCGACGAGATCGCGGTCTCCCGCACCCTGGCGGAGGACCGGCACCTCTCCCCGGGTGACACCGTCCGCTACGCCTGGGCCCCCGAGGGCGCCGGACCCGCGCGGATCGTCGGGACGGTGGAGGACCCGACGGGCTACCGGGCGCGCTTCGCCATCGGCGCCCCCGGACTGTTCTCCCGCTGGGACGATCGGACGCACACCGGCCTGATCGGCCTGTCCACCAAGTGGCTGGTGCGGACCGACGCCGCCACCGAGGCGCGGATCACCGCCGCGGCCGCACAGCGGCACTGGCAGGTGACCACGCGCGAGGCCCTCTCCTCGGGCCGGAGCCTGCTGGAGGCCCAGCCGGGCCTGCTCGCCGTCCCCGGACTCGCACTCGTCCTGTTCAGCGCCGCCGCCGCGTTCAACCTTCGGATGCGGCGACTGAACCGGCAGTTGGCGATGCTGTCCGCCGTCGGCTTCAGCGGCGACCGGCTGGTGCGCCTGGCCCGCTCCGGCGGAACCGCGGCCGTCGCCATCGGCACCGGCATCGGCGTCCTGGGCGGCATCGTCCTCGGCCAGGCCCTGCGGCCGCTGATCCGCTCGGTCGTGGAGCGGGACCTCGGCGCGTTCTCGGTGCCCTTCGCCGCGCTCGCGCTGCTGGCCGTCGGGTCGGTGGCCGGCGGCGTCGCGGGCATCTGGCTGCCCACCAGGCTCGCCCGGACGGCATCGGTGCGCGAGCGGCTCACCCGCGCCCCGCGCGCCGGTGGGCGCTCGCGCCGCCACACGGTCCTCGCCGTGTCCGGGGCCTCAGGTGTGCTGCTGCTCCTGTTCTCGACGACCCGGCGCGCCGGCGTGATCGGCCCCGCCGGAGCGGTCCTGATGGTCCTGGCCGCCCTGACCGCCCTGCCGGACCTCCTGCACCTCCTGGGCCGCCTCTCCGCAGGCCTGCCGCCGGCCGGACGCTTCGCGCTGCGGGACCTGGCCCGGGAACGCCGCCGACCGGTCGCCGCCGTCGCCTCCAGCGCCCTGGCCGTGGTCCTGGCCGTCAGCACGGCCTCCTTCGTCGCTTCCCAGACCGAGCAGGACCGCCGCACCCACGTCGGCTCGCGCCACCTGAACCAGGTCGAACTGCCCCTGCGTTACACGGAACCCTCGGAGACGGTCCTGTCCGCCGTCCGCGGCGTCGTCGGCCGGGACGCACCGGTGGAGGAGATCCGCGCCGCCGTCCCCGCCGGCGCCCGCCCCACGGCCGAGGGCAACCGGCTCTCGGTGCCGTCCGCCCGGCTCGTGATCGGCACCGTGCCCGGCGGAAGCGTCCAAGTGGTCGACACCCCCGAACAGTTCCGAGACCTCACCGGCCGCACCCCCACCCCCCGCGAACGGCAGGCACTCGGCGGGACACAGCTGCTCGTCCTCGACGGGACCGCCCCGACCGGAACCGCCCCGGTGGCACTGCTGCTGCCACCGGCACCCGGCGACGCGGCGTCCCGGCCCGTTCCGGTGGACGCCGTCCGGTCCGACCCGGTGGACGCGGTCACGCTCACCCAGGCGAAAGCCCTGCTGAGCAGCGCGACCGCCCGCGCCGCCGGACTGGTGCCCTTCACCGTCGGCTACCGGGCCACCCTGCCCGAGAACCCGCCGGCCGACCTGGAGGAACGGCTCGGCCGGGCCGTGGAGCCGCTCGGCATCCCGACCTCCGACCTCCACGTCGAGCGAGGGTACGAGCCACCGGTGCCCGCGCGCTGGTCGGTGACCCTCGCCATCGGCGCGGTCATCGCCCTGGTGTCGGCGATGACCGCCGCCGGCGGCGCCGCCCAGGAGATCCGCCCTCGCATGCTGCTGCTGCGGGTCATCGGCTTCCGCGGCGGGGTCCAGCGACGGATCCTGGCGACCCAGGCCGCGGTCATCACCGGCCTGGCCATGCTCATCGGCGTCCTCGGCGGCTGGCTGGTCGCCGGGAGCCAACTGTGGCCGGAGGACATCCCGGTGGCCATGCCGTGGTCGACGATCGCCGTCACCGCGCTCGGCGTCGCGACGGCCTCGTCGGCCCTGGCGGCCGCGCTGCGCCCCCGGACCGACTCCCGGCTGCGCGAGCGCTGAGGGCCGAACGGCCCGTCACCGGCACCCCCGGTGACGGGCCTTCGCCGTTCCCGTGCGGGCGGCAGCGATCTCACGCACCTGCACACGTTCAGCCGCGTGATCATCCTGACCGCCCAGGGCCGCCCGGCACAGCAACCGGGCGACACGGCACGACGGGGCAGGCGTCGCCGGATGCGGCACTGGCTGTCGTTCCACTCCTCGTTCCGCCCGGCCGTCGACGCGTTCGTCCGACAAAATTCGCTACCCGGCGGCCGACGCGCCGTGATACACAACCGGCGTGCAAAAAATCTTGGAGTTCCCCGAGGTCCTGCGGCTGATCGAAGACCGCTCGGCCGCGTTCCGCGCCGCGATCGCGTCCGCCCCCGACCTTGACGTCCAGGTCCCGACCTGCCCGGACTGGACGCTGCGCGAACTGGCGCAGCACCTCGGTGACGGCCGCCGCCGCCAGGCCGCCATCGTCGCGGCGGGCCCGGGCGCCGAGCCCCCGGCGAGGACGGACCCGAAGGGCGCCCCGACCGCGCCCCGCGACCGCGAAGCCCTGGACGCCTGGCTCGCCGAGTCGACCGGGCTCATGCTCGACGCGCTGCGCGAGGCCGGCCCGGACCGCGGCTGCTGGACCTGGTGGGGCCGCTCGCAGGCCCCGGAGACCAGCGGAGCCCTGGCCCGGCACCAGATCCAGGAGATCGCGGTCCACACCTACGACGTCCAGCTCACCCAGGGCGCCGCACAGCCGCTGCCGACGGACATCGCGGTCGAGGGCGTCGACGAGTTCCTGACGACGGTCTCGGCGACGACCGTCCCCTGGCCGTTCAAGCCGGCGACCATCGACCTGCACGCGACCGAGGGCCGCTCCTGGCGCCTGACCCTCAACGCCGACGGCGTCCGCTGTGACGACCTCGCCGCCGACGCGGAGCCGGGCGACCTGGTGATGCGAGGCGCAGCGAGCGAACTGGTCCTCTACTTCTACGCGCGCGTCCCGCTCGACGGCCTGGAGAACACCGGCGACACCGAGCCGATGGAGCAGCTCGCAGAGTGGGACCCGAACGCGTAGGACACGCGCTTTTGCGGGCGCCACCCGGCCCGGGGCTGCGGACATCGCGCGGCTCCGGGCAGGCCGCGGGCCTGCTGTTCAAGGGTGAAGGGCTCTCGCTCGGCCTGACGCCCGGTCAGTGAGTCGACTGCGGCCGCTTCGAGGCTGTCACGGAACGGATCCGGGTGCGCCGCCCGGCCGCCGTCACCGCCGCAGCACTCGTCATCCGGCTCCGCTCGTGGCCGCCAGGACAGCCCCTAGCCAGCGGGGGCTATCCGGGCCAGCAGGGTGGCGAGTTGCCGGGGCATGGAGAGGAACGGCGAGTGGCTGCTCGGCAGTTGATGCACGGAGCCGGCGCGGGTCGCGAGCTCGTGCTGCCGGGAAGGGGCGAGTGCCCGGTCGTGGTCGCAGACGATGTAGCTTGACGGGACGGTGCGCCAACCCGCTGTGGTCACCGGCTCCGTGAAGGAGCGGATGCTCTGCGGGCGCAGCCGGGCCACGGCGCGCTCGGCGTCGGCCTCGGGCACGTCGGCGAAGAGCACCTGCCGTGCGTTCGGGTCGGGCGGGGTGCGGCCCGTGCCGTCGTCCGGAACCGGTGTGCCGAGGAAGCTGAGGAGGCTCTCGCCGACGTCGAGTTGGAAGGCGGCGAGGTATATCGCGCGGGTCACGTTGGTGGCGTCCGCGATGGCCTGGGTGCTGGGGACGCCGCCGTAGGAGTGGGCGACCACCACCACCGGGCCGTCGATGCGCCGCAGGCTGTCCCGGATGACCTCCGCGTCGTCCCGCATGCCCGCCCGGGCGCTGCCTCCGCGCGGGTCGGCCGACGGGTCGGTGCTGGGCAGGTCGACGGCGTGGGACCGCCGGCCGTCGGCATCCAGCGCGGAGCGCACGGCGTCCCAGCACCAGGCACCGTGCCATGCCCCGTGGACCAGCAGGAAGCTCGGCCGTTCGGTGGCGGTCATCTGCGGGTGCCTCCGTGGTCTCGACTGCGGGGCTGCTCAGGACTCCTGACGATACTCCTCGGCCTTCGCACCGTCGTTCGGCTCCGGTCCGGCCGGGACCGCGACCAGCGGTCCGCCCCGCTGCGGGTCTTCCCCTCCGGCGCCGCCGAAGCCGCTCGGTTCGATGTCCGGGACGTCGACCACAATGAGGGTGACCACTGCTACGTCGACGCCTCGTTCAACTCGAACCACTCGGCCGGCAGCCGGGTCTCCCGGCAACTGGACGTCGACACCAACCGGGGCTGCTACGGCCCGCAAGGAGTGAACGCGTGCCACCAGTGCTGAAAGCCCGGGCCCTGCATCTGAGTTACGGACCGGCGGCCGCGGTGGCGGGCGTCGATCTGAGCGTCGACCCCGGGGAGGTGGTGGGGGTGGTGGGGGCCTCCGGATCGGGGAAGACCACGCTGCTGCACTGCCTCTCCGGGCTCCTGCTCGCCGACAGCGGCAGCGTCCTGTTCCGCGATCGGCCGGTCGAGGCCATGTCGGTGCGCCGGCGCGACGAGCTGCGCCGCTCGCACTTCGGCTTCGTCTTCCAGTTCGGCGACCTGGTACCGGAGTTGACCCTGCTGGAGAACGTCTCCCTGCCGTTGCGGTTGCAGGGGCTGCGGGCCAAGGAGGCCAGGCAGCGGGCCGGCGAGCAGTTGGCGGCGCTGGGGGTCGGGGGACTGGGGCGCCGGACGATCGGGGAGGTGTCCGGGGGCGAGCTGCAGCGGGCGGCGATCGCGCGTGCACTGGTGCACCGTCCGGACGTGGTGTTCGCGGACGAGCCGACGGGAGCCCTGGACGACCGCAACTCCGAGGTGGTGTTCGGGCTGCTGCTGGAACAGGCGCGGGAGCACGGAGCGGCGGTGGTGCTGGTCACCCACGATCGGCACCTGGCGGCGCGTACCGACCGGACCGTGGTGCTGGCCGCAGGACGGGTGGTGGAGCCGGCGTGAACCCGAAAGCCACGGTGTGGGCGGCGTTGGCGGTCGCGTGGCGGGCGGTGCTGTCCCGTCAGGCGCGGCGCCGGGTCGTCCTGCTGGCCCTGGTCGGGGCGGTGTCCGCACTCGGGGTCCTTGCCACGGCCGGTGCGGCGGCGATGAAGGGGCGTGAGAGTGCCCGCTCAGCCGCTGCGGTTCCGGTGTTCGGCCCGCAGGCCGGTTTCGGCGGGGTACCGGTGTTCAGCCGGCCCGGCGTGGCCGAGACCGGCTGGAGCGAACTGGAGCACGAGTACCGCGGTCGCACCGTCAAGATCGTGCGGGTCGCCGACCCGCACGCCCGCGGCCCGCTCCCGCCCGGTGTCGCCGCCTGGCCGAGCCCCGGGCGGGCCCTGGTCTCGCCCGCGCTTGACCGGCTGATCCGCAGCGCCCCCGCCTCCATCGGACGGTGGTTCGCCGGGACGGACACCGAGGTCCTTCCGCCCCGTGCCGTGGGCAGCGCCGGCCAGCTGCTCGCCTACGTCGGCGTCACGCCCGCAGAGCTGGGGACCCAGCAGGGCCCGTTGACGGGCTTCGGCGGTGGAGGCGGCGGCGGATTCGGCTGGTACCCGGCGCTCGGCTCCATGCTCTTCCTGGTCATGCCCGCCTTCGCCCTCGTCCTGACCGCGAGCCGCTTCGGCCGCGAGGTCCGCACCACCCGCTACCAGGCGCTGCGCCTGCTCGGCCTGCCCGCCGCCCACGCCCGGCTGGCCGGTGCGCTGGAGACGGCGGCGCCGGTCGCGGCGGGCGCGCTGGCCGCCGCGCTCGCCTGGCCGTTCCTGCTGCCGGACATGTTCGCCCTCCCGGTCACCGGCCGCCGGCTGTTCGGCGCCGACCTGCGGGTGCCGGGCGGGCAGGCGGTTGCGGTCGTTCTGGGCGTCGCCGTGCTCGCCGGAGTCCTGGGCGCGGCCACCGCCTCGGGCTCCGACCGGGCCTCGCGCGAGGTGCGGATCCTGCGGCCGGTGCGGCTCACCAGCCCGTGGGTGGCGCTGCTGTTCGGCGCCGGACTGCTGCTCCTGGCCGTGGCCTACTCCCGGCACAAGCCGCGTGACCCGCTGCTGTGGGCGGCGATCGTGCTGCTCGGCGCGGGCCTGCCCAGCGCCGCCGCGTGGACGGGCCAGCAACTGGCCCGGGTCCTCGGGCGGGTCGAGGCGGGCGTGGTGTGGCTGCTGGCGATGCGGAGGCTGGCGGCGGATCCGCAGTCCCGCTTCCGGGTCGCCGGGATGGTCGGGATCGCCGTCTTCGCCGTCGGTGCCGCCCAGCCGGTCTCCCAGGTCGTGGCCCAGCCCCACCTGCCCTGGGTCGCACAGGCACGCGCGTCCGGCCACACCGACCTGCTCGCCGAGGCCGAGACCCTGGAAGCCGTCCCCCTGCGGCTGACGGAACCCCCGGCGGCCGTGCACGGCGTGGTTCCCGCCGTCGCCCTGTGGGCCCCGGGCCAGGACCCGGCCACCCGTCCCGCGCACGCCGCGCTCGTCGCCGACTGCCGCCAGTTGCAGGAGCTTTTTGCCCGGCCGCTGCCCGACTGCGTCGGCGGCCGGATGACGCTGCGGGCCGGGGGCCCGCCGACGGCGGACGGGGAGCCTGCGGCGCAAGGTCCGTCGGCTGTGGAAGGGGACCTGCTCCTGCGCTCCGCCGACCGGACCCGGCAGGCGAGCGTTCCGCCCGCCGCGACGACGCTCGACCTGCCGGCCGGCCTGGACACGCCGGTCTGGGCCGTCATGGTGCTGCCGCCCGACGACCCCACCCTCGCCGACCTCGGCGACCCGTTCAGGATCGCCGCCTACCTGCGTGTCGCCGTGGACCTGCCGGCCTGGGAGGAGGCGAGGACCTGGGTGGTGTCCTCGTCGCCCGCCTACCGGCTGGAGAACTCCTACGAGTTGTCCGAGGTCACCGACAGCACCGGCAGCTGGGTCCTGCTCGGGCTGACCGCCGCTGCCGCCCTCACCGTCCTCGGCGCGCTGCTGACCGTCGCCGAGGACGGCGGACGCCGCCGGGAATGGTTCGCCCTGCGGGCCCTCGGCATGGCCCGCGGCCGGCTGACCGCCGTCCAACTCACCGAAGCCCTCGTCACCGCCGCTCTCACCGCGGCTCTGGCCACCCTCGCCTCCACGGCCGTCGGCGTCACCTATCTACGCATCAACGAGGACCACCTCGACACCAGCCTTCCCTACCTTCTCGCGGCGGGTGCCGGCATCGGCGTCGTCGTCCTCGCCGCCGCTGCCAGCAGCTGGGCCACCCTGCGCACCCCTCGTCGCTAGGTGCCGGTTCATCACCGGCCGCTGAGGCTGGGCCATCCCCGCGCGTGCGGGGCCGAGGAGGTGGAGGACGATCTGCCGCACCCGGCCACGGGGCCATCCCCGCGTGTGCGGGGCCGAGAAGCCGGCCACCGTCGGCGCCTCCCCGGGGCGGGGGCCATCCCCGCGTGTGCGGGGCCGAGGCTTGCCGAGCTGCGATGTTATCCGGCGGGAGTGGCGCGGCGCATCGGTTCGGCGTGGGCGGGCGGGGTCAGGCCAGACCGACCCTCTCCAGCGCCGCCGCGAACCCCGTGCGCCAGCCCTCCGGGGTGGCGCCGGGGGAGGGGGGCGGGGCGGGGCGGTCGAGGGCGGCGAGGGTGGAGCGGACGACGTCGGGTGGGCGGGCGGAGACGACGTCGGCGTGGCCGAGTTCCAGTTCGTGCTGGAGGTTGTCGCGGCCGTGGCCCTGGACGATGTCGAGGAGGAGGAGACGGCGGCCGAGGGCGCGGGCCTCGCTGCAGGTGTCGCCGGAGGTGGTCACCACCAGGTCGGCGGCGGACATCAGGGCGGGCACCCGGTCGGTCCAGCCGAAGGGGTGCAGCCTCGGTCGGCGCGCGGCGGCGCTCCGCAGGCGGCGTTCCAGTTCGGTGTTGCTCCCGGCGACGGCGAGGACGTGCGGTCCGGCGTCGGCGAGGGCGGCGGCGGTCCGGGCGAGCGGGCCGAGGCCCCACGCGCCGGACATCAGCAGCACGCACCGCGCCTCCGCCGGCACCCCCAGCTCCGCCCGCGCCCCGGCGTGCGAGGGCGGGCGGTAGAAGGGGGCGCGCAGCGGGGCGGGCAGGACGGCGACCGGGGCGTCGGGGCGGTAGCGGCGCACGCCGCAGGCGGCGACCTCGGAGGTGACCAGGAAGAGATCGGTCTCCTCCTGCACCCAGAGCCGGTGCGGGGTGACGTCCGTGCACAGCACCAGGTGGCGGAAGGGCCCGACCGAGCCCCGGAGCCGGTTGACCGCCGAGGTGGCGGTGGCGAACACCGACACCACCAGCTCCGGCCGTTGCTCCCCGAGCAGCGCCCGCAGCGCCGGGACCAGCCGCCGCCGCGCCGCCGCGTCGGCGAGCAGCGCGATCCGGGCGCCGGGGCGCAGTGCCGAGAAGTGGAACGCGTCGTAGAGGCCGGGCAGGCCGAGCAGCCGCCGGAACACCGCCTCCCCGGCGGTGCCGGCGCGCTGTCCGAGCAGGGCCATCGCGTCGACCGTGCCGGTCGTCCAGCCGCGGGCCTCCAGGGAGTCGGCGCAGGCCCGGGCCATCACGTCGTGGCCCTGGCCGAGCGAGCCGGAGACCAGCAGCGCGTGCGGCACGGTTCCGCCCCCTCCTTTCTCAGGCGCCCGGTTGCGGGGCGGCCTCCGCCCGGTACCAGTCCGCGTAGCGCTGCACGCCGTCGGCGAAGTTGGTCCGGGGTGACCAGCCCAGCAGCCGTTTGGCCTGGGCGGCGGAGATCCGGCGTGCGGCGTAGTCGGCGGTCCGCGCCTCGATGTGCTCGATGGTGACCGGGCCGAGCAGCTCGTCGACGGTGTCGGCGATGTCGCGGACGGAGACGGCGGTGGAGCCCTCCAGGGCGAAGGTCTGGTCCTCGGCGGCGGGGGAGAGGGCCCGTACGTGGGCGTCGGCGAGGTCCTCGACGTAGACGAAGTTGCGGCTCTGCCGGCCGTCGCCGGCGATGGTGATCGGGCGTCCGGTGAGGGCGGCCTGCACGAACCGGGCGACCACCAGCTCGTCGCGCATCCGGGGGCCGTACGGGATGCCGTACCGCAGGATGGTGAAGTGGCGGCCGTACAGCTGGCGGTAGCTGTGCACCAGCATCTCGGCGGCCAGCTTGGTGGCGACGTACAGGTGCCCGCTGCGCTCCAGCTCGATCGGCACGTGCTCGTCCAGCTCCTGCTCCTCGCCGTCCAGCGCGGCCTCGGTGAGCGCGGCGCCGTACACCCAGACGGTGCTGGCCAGGACGGTGCGGCTGAGGTCGTTGCGGCGGGCCGCCTCCAGGACGGCCTCGGTGCCGTCGATGTTGGCCCGGACGGCGCCGACCGGGTCGGCGGCGACCCGCTCGACGTCGGCCTGGGCGGCCAGGTGGAAGACCACCTCGCAGCCGTCCAGGGCGGTGGTGAGCGCGGGCAGGTCGAGGACGTCGATCCGGGCGTGGTCGGCGTCGGGGTTGAGGTACTTGTCGGTGGTGTCCACCGCGAGCACCTCGTGCCCGGCGGCGAGCAGCCGGTCGACGACGTGTGAGCCGATGAATCCGCATCCCCCGGTGACTGCTATCCGCACGGTGTCCTCTCCTTTGTCTACGTGCTGTGCCTGGGTGCTGCGCCGGTGTCGGGGTCATCCCGCGAAGCGGCGGTGGACGGCGCTCACCGCCTCGATCACCCGGTCGGTCTCGTCCTCCGTCATGTCGGAGTGGACCGGCAGGCAGATCTGCCGCGCGCAGACGTCCTCGGCGACCGGGAGGTCCGCGCGCCGGTAGGGGGCGAGCACCGGCTGGAGGTGCAGCGGCAGGTCGTACACCTCGCCGGAGAGCCGTACGTCGTACTCCTCGGCGACCGCGCGCTTGAAGGCGGCCCGGTCCACCCCGCGCGGCAGCAGGGCGACGTACTTGTAGTAGTTGCCGCGGCAGCCGGCCGGCTCGGTGACCGGGTCCAGGCCGTCGAGCGCGCCGAGCGCGGCGTCGTAGCGCTGGGCGACCCGGCGCCTGGTCTCCACGAACTCCTTGAGCCGGCGCAGGTGGACGGTGCCGATGGCGGCGTTCGGCTCGCTCATCCGCCAGGAGGCGCCGAGCCGGACGTGGTGGTTGGTGGTGAACGAGCCCTTGCCCTGGTCGCGATGGACGCGGGCCTCGTCGCGCAGCTCGGCGGACTCGGTGAGGATCATGCCGCCCTCGCCGCTGGTGGTGACCTTGGTCGGGTAGAAGGAGAACGCGCCGGCCGCGCCGAAGCCGCCGGCCGCCCGCCCACGGTAGCTGCTGCCGTGGGCGTGCGCGGCGTCCTCGACCAGCGGGACGCCCCGGGCGTCGCAGATCGCGCGCAGGGCGTCCACCTCGGGGGTGATCAGCCCGCCGATGTGGACCAGTACGACGGCGGCGGTGTCGGGGGTGAGCGCGGCCTCCAGGGTGTCCGGGCCGAGCGCGAGGGTGGCCGGGTCGACGTCGGCGATCACCGGCCGGGCGCCGGCGTGCAGCACGGCTCCGGCGGTCGCGTAGAAGGTGACGGCGGGGACGACCACGTCGCGGCCGCGGACGTCGAGGCCGCGCAGGATGATCTCCAGCGCGGCGGTGCCGCTGGCGACGGCGACGGCGTGCGAAGCGCCGTGCTCGGCGGCGAAGGCCTGCTCGAACCGCTCGGTCCAGGGGCCGAGGGTGAGCGCGCCGGTGGCGAGCATCTCGCTCACCGCCTCGGCGACGGCCGCGCGGTCGTTCTCGTCGAACACGATGCGGGCGGCGGGAACGCCCATGGGCACCTCCGGCTGCGGGACGGGCTGTGCCCCTCGGGCCGTCGGGGACCGGCAGAGGCCGTCGGGGACCGGCAGAGACTGTCGGGGACCGGCCGGGGCTGACGGAGACCGTGGAGGCCGCGGGGACACATCGGTGGGGATCGGTACGGACCAGGACGAATCGTCCGGGCCAGGCACATCACGCTACTTCGCCCGGCGGGCCGCGGCCCGTCCGCACCTCCGCCCGGGTGACGCTCCGGGGACCGGCCGCCGGCGCCCGCCGCCGCGACCGGCCCTCGGCCGCAGGTCGGAGCCCGGCGCCCGGTCTCCGCCTCGGGGACTACTCCGTCCGGTGCCGCGCTGCTGCGTCCGCATTAGTCCGGAATGCCTGCACAGAGCCGACGCGGAGGAGACCCCCGCCGACGCAGGATGGCCATGCTCGGGCGCCCCGGCCCACCGGCCGAACACGCAGCCCGGTCCTCCCTACCTGCCCGCCATCCGAAGGAGTCCGCTCTCCCGTGGCCACTTTCCTCTACCGCCTGGGCCGATGGTCCTTCCTCAGGCGCCGGCTGGTGACCCTGCTCTGGGTCGCCCTGCTGGCCGCCGTCGGGCTGCTGGCCGCCAAGGCGCCGGCCGCGCCCGACGACGGCTTCGCGATGCCCGGCACCGAGGCGCAGAAGGCCTTCGACCTCATGGACGAGCGCTTCCCCGGCGCCATGTCCGACGGTGCCTCGGCCCGGCTGGTCTTCGTCGCCCCGTCCGGCCAGAAGATCACCGCCGCCGCCAACCAGCAGACGGTCGAGAACGCGGTCGCCGAGCTCGCCCACGGCGAGCAGGTCGCCAGTGCCACCGGCCCGTTCAAGGCCGGCGCGGTCTCCCAGGACGGCACCACCGCCTACGCGACGATCAGCTACAGCGAGAAGCCCGGCAAGGTCAGCGAGGGCGCCACCGAGGCGCTGAAGACCGCCGCCCAGCACGCCCGCGACGCGGGCCTCACCGTCGACATCGGCGGCACGGCGCTCATGGAGGTCGGCGAGGCGGGCGGTTCCGCCGAGGCGATCGGCATGGCGATATCCGCCGTCGTCCTGGTGATCACCTTCGGTTCGCTGCTGGCCGCCGGACTCCCGCTGCTCACCGCCCTGATCGGCGTCGGCCTCGGCATCGCCCTGATCACCGCGCTCGGCAGCACCCTCGGCCTGTCCACCACCACGAGCACGCTGGCGATGATGCTCGGCCTCGCCGTCGGCATCGACTACGCGCTCTTCATCGTCTCCCGCTACCGCGCCGAGCTCCTCGACGGCCACGAGCCGAAGGAGGCGGCCGGGCGGGCCGTCGGCACCGCCGGCTCGGCCGTGGTGTTCGCCGGACTCACCGTGATCATCGCGCTGGCCGGCCTCTCGGTGGTGGGGATCCCGATCCTCGCCAAGATGGGTATGGCCGCGGCCGGCACCGTGGTGATCGCCGTCGTGGTCGCGCTCACCCTCGTCCCCGCGCTGCTCGGCTTCCTCGGCCACAGGGCGCTGTCCCGCAAGGACCGCAAGGACCGCAAGGGCGGGCACGCCGCGGCCGCCGGCGACCGCCCCAACGGCGGCACCCGCTGGGCCCGGTTCGTGCTGCGCCGCCCGGTCACGGTGCTGGTCCTCGGCGTGGTCGGCCTCGGCGTCCTCGCCCTGCCGGCCCTGGACCTGCGGCTCGGCCTGCCCGGCGACGAGGCCAAGCCCACCTCCACCACCCAGCGCCGCGCCTACGACCACCTCTCCGAGGGCTTCGGTCCCGGCTTCAACGGCCCGCTGACCGTGCTGGTCGACGCCAAGGGCGCGGCCGACCCCAAGGCCGCGGCCGCCAAGGTCGGCGAGACCGTCAAGGCCCTGCCCGGCGTGGTCGCCGTCGCGCCCGCGGTCTTCAACCAGGCCGGGGACACCGCGCTGGTCACCGCCGTGCCGGCCACCGGCCCGAGCGAGGCGGCGACCACCGACCTCGTCCACGCCATCCGCGACAAGGCCCCCGAGCTGAAGTCCACGACCGGTGCGACCGTGCTGGTCAGCGGTGCGACGGCGATGAACATCGACGTCTCGCAGAAGCTCAACGACGCCCTGCTGCCCTACCTCGCGGTCGTCGTCGGCCTCGCGGTGCTGCTGCTCCTGGTGGTCTTCCGCTCGATCCTCGTCCCGCTCAAGGCCGCCCTCGGCTTCCTGCTCTCGGTGGTCGCCGCGCTCGGCGCCGTCGTCGCGGTCTTCCAGTGGGGCTGGCTCGCCGACCTGATCGGCATCGAGCAGACCGGCCCGGTGATGAGCATGATGCCGATCTTCATGATCGGCGTGGTGTTCGGCCTGGCCATGGACTACGAGGTGTTCCTGGTCACCCGGATCCGGGAGGCCTTCGTGCACGGCGAGGAGCCCGGCGAGGCCGTGGTCACCGGCTTCCGCTACAACGCCCGGGTGGTCACCGCCGCCGCGCTCATCATGATCAGCGTCTTCGCCGGCTTCATCGGCATGACCGAGCCGATGGTCAAGATGATGGGCTTCGGCCTGGCCGCCGCCGTCGCCTTCGACGCCTTCGTGGTCCGGATGGCGATCGTCCCGGCCGTCCTCGCCCTGCTCGGCCGCCGCGCCTGGTGGCTGCCGGCGAAGCTGGAGCGGATCATCCCCGACGTCGACGTCGAGGGCGCCCGCCTGCAGACCGCGGCGCCCGTCCCGGCCCCGGCCGAGGGCCCCGGCGCCGACCCGGCCCGCCACTCCGTGGGCGTCTGACCCACCCGGCCCTGCCGCGGCTCCCACCCCCACGGGAGCCGCGGCAGGGCCGTCCGCGACCGGTCGGCCCACCGACCGGTCAAAATGGTATGAACCGCATTCGAACGACGACCCCGGCGGTCGCACGTACTGCATCTGCAGTACGCCGCCACCGCCGGCCGTACCCCCACCCCCCTCGCCGGATCGTCCGGGACCGGCCGAGGGACCCGCCAGGGCAGCCCCGGACCGGGAGAAGCGAGCATGACCGACACCTGGCTGCGCCGCGTACGCCGCCGCCACCCCCGCCTGCTCGACGCGCTGCTCGTGGTCGCCGTGTTCATCGTCACCGCCGGGACGACCACCATCGACCGCCTCGGCAACCGCATCGACCCGAACCCGGCCGCGCTGGCCCTGGCCGTCGTCTCCAGCACCGTGCTCCTGGCCCACCGCAGCCGGCCCTACGTCGTCCTCGGGGTCACCCTCGCCTGCAGCCTGGCGCTCTGCTTCGTCGCGACCCAGCTCAACGCGGGGCTCGTCGCGCCGCTGCTCGCCGCCCTCTACTTCCTCGCGGTGCGCACCGACCGCACCACCGCGCGCGCCGCCACCGCCGTCTCGGCCGTGCTGGTGACCGCCGCCACGATCATCAACGAGCCCCACACCTCCCTCAGCGTCAAGATCGGCGTCGTCGCCTGGGTCCTGCTGCCCGGCGCCTTCGGCGACTCCGTCCGCAGCCGCCGCGAGCACCTGGCCGCCATCGAGGAACGCGCCGAACGCGCGGAGCGCACCCGCGAGGAGGAGGCCCGCCGGCGGGTCGCCGACGAACGCATCCGGATCGCCCGCGACCTCCACGACGTCGTCGCCCACCACATCGCGCTCGCCAACGCCCAGGCCGGCATCGCCGTCCACCTCCTCGACCGCCACCCCGCCCAGGCCCGCGAGATGCTCAGCCACCTCACCGACGCCACCGGCTCCGCGCTGCGCGAGCTCAAGGCCACCGTCGGCCTGCTGCGCCGCGCCGACGACCCGCACGCGCCGCTCGAACCGGCTCCCGGCCTGGACCGGCTTCCCGACCTCATCGGCGCCTTCGAACGGGCCGGCCTGCCTGTCCGGCTCGCCGTCGAGGGGGAGCCGCAGCCGCTCTCCCCGGGCGTGGACCTCACGGCGTACCGGATCCTCCAGGAGTCCCTGACCAACGTCGCCAAGCACGCGGCCGGCACCGCCGCCGAGGTCACCCTCACGTACTCCGGCAGCCGGGTGCTGCTGACCGTCGCCAACGACCGCCCGGCGTCCGCCGCCCGCTCCGCCGTCACCGTCCCCGCCGACGGAGGCTTCGGCCTGATCGGCATGCGCGAACGCGCCGCCGCCGTCGGCGGGCGGCTCACCGCCGACCGCCGGCGCGGCGGCGGCTTCCTGGTCTCCGCCGAACTGCCCCTGCGCACCGCCGCCCGAGAGGAACACCCGTGACCATCCGAGTACTGCTCGCCGACGACCAGGCGCTGCTGCGCGGGGCCTTCCGCGTCCTCATCGACGCCGAGGACGACATGGAGGTGGTCGGCGAGGCCGCCGACGGTCGCGAGGCCGTCGAGCTGGCGCAGGCCACCCGTCCGGACGTGGTGCTGATGGACATCCGGATGCCCGGCGTCGACGGCCTCGCGGCGACCGCCGCCATCTGCGGCGACCCGGACCTCTCCGGCACCCGGGTGCTCATCCTCACCACCTTCGAGATCGACGAGTACGTCGCCCAGGCCCTGCGGGCCGGCGCCGGCGGCTTCCTCGGCAAGGACGCCGAGCCGACCGAACTGCTCGCCGCCCTGCGCCGCGTCGCGGCCGGCGACCCCCTGCTGTCGGCCGCCGCCACCCGCGCCCTCATCGACCAGCTCCTCGCCCACCCCGAACCGGACCGCGGCCCCGCCGCCGCCCCCGAACGCCTCGCCGCCCTCACCGCCCGCGAACGCGAGGTGATGGCCATGGCCGCCACCGGCCTCAGCAACGAGGAGATCGCGGCCCGGATGTTCGTCAGCCCCTTCACCATCCGCACCCACATCCACCGCGCCATGGCCAAACTCGACGCCCGCGACCGCGCCCAGCTGGTCGCCCTCGCCTACCAGACCGGCCTCGTCCCGACACCGCGCCCGACGAAGTAGCCGGGGGAGCCCGGGCACGGCGGCTTGGCCGCCGGCCCGTCCCCGTCAACCGATGCGCTGCACTGCTTTCGCCCGGTAGCATCCCAGCTCAGCAAGCCTCGGCCCCGCACGCGCGGGGATGGTCCCGCCGACAGCCTCCGCGATGCGGATGGCCTGATCTCGGCCCCGCACGCGCGGGGATGGTCCCCCCCGGCCGTCGTCGAGATGCCCGTCGAGGTGCTCGGCCCCGCACGCGCGGGGATGGTCCCAACTTCGCTTCGGCCCCGCTGGGCCAGCGGGCCTCGGCCCCGCACGCGCGGGGATGGTCCGGCGCCCAAGGGCGAGACCCCGGCGAGCACCTACTCGGCCCCGCACGCGCGGGGATGGTCCCAGCGTCGTCGACCTGGTCAAGGCCGCCGGCGTCTCGGCCCCGCACGCGCGGGGATGGTCCCGCCGCGCTCAGCGCCAGCCGGCGGGGGGCGGCTCGGCCCCGCACGCGCGGGGATGGTCCGCCGTTGGGCCGGGCGTCCAGGTCCTGGACGAGCTCGGCCCCGCACGCGCGGGGATGGTCCCGTCTCGATGCTGCCGCCGCGGACGATGGCGTCCTCGGCCCCGCACGCGCGGGGATTGTCCCGCACACCCGGCCCCACATGGATCGACGCCCTGCTCGGCCCCGCACGCGCGGGGATGGTCCCCCGCCGATGGCGGAGCCGCCCGAGGTGCTGACCTCGGCCCCGCACGCGCGGGGATGGTCCCCGACTTCTCGCGAGCTCGCAGCCGGTCGCTCAGCTCGGCCCCGCACGCGCGGGGATGGTCCCGTCCTGTACTGCAGGATCACGGCGCAGCTTTCCTCGGCCCCGCACGCGCGGGGATGGTCCCCGCCCGCCGGGCTGCACACATCGCCCTGTTGACTCGGCCCCGCACGCGCGGGGATGGTCCCAAGTGCCCGTCCTGCTACGGCACCCGGTTCGGCTCGGCCCCGCACGTGCGGGGATGGCCCCAAGGGCGGGATCAGCTGGGCTGCCTTCGTGCGTGGGACTGGGCCGCCGCCGGGGAGGCCGTGCGGTGTGCCGAATCTGCATCGGCCAAGGCTGCCGGCACCACGCCGACCGGCCGGCAGCCGGTTCGTCCACGAGCGGAATTCGGCTGCGCCCGTCGGGCCCGGCACGGCAGGATGGCGGCATGGCCGAGTTGCTGTGGGAGGACGTGCGGGACCTCTTCGACCCCGACCTGATGGGTGCCCTGCCGGATCTGGAGGTGGCGGACACCTCGGTCGCGGACTGGCAGGCGCTGTTCGACCTGGTCGGCTCGATGCCCGGGTGGTCGTGGCGGTTCGCCGACGGGCCGGTCGGCGGTCCGCTGCCGTCGGCCGGCGCGGTCTTCGCCCGGTCGTCCGACGTGGACGAGGTTCTGCGGGTGTGGCCGGTGCCGGGTGTGGAGGTGGTCTTCCGGCCCTGGTCGGAGGAGGTGATCGACTTCGACGTGGATCTGCGCGAGTTGCAGGGCCAGGCGGGGGCGGACACCCTCTGCGGGCTGTTGTCGACGATCGGCCGCCGACTCGGCAGGCCGGTGACCATGGCCGCCGAAGGCGACCTGGGGTACCCCGTCCTCGGCTACGACCCGGTGGCCGACCGCGTCTCGAAACTGGTGGAGCGATGACGGACCAACGGGCGTGGACACTGACGGCGGACCGGCTCCCCGACGGGCAGGTGGCGGTGGCCATCGCTGCGCGCGGAGGGCGGGGCCGGGCGGGTGGGAGCTTCCCGCTCGGCGGCGGGCCGGCGGCGATCATGGGACGGGGGAAGCACGAGCCGGTGGTCGTGGCGTGCGCGGGTGGGCCGATGGAGCGGTGGGTGGTCACCGACCGCTCAGGCCGGTCCCACCCCCTGGAGTGGGTGGACGCCGCCGGACTGCCGCTGGGCGTCGCCGTCCTGCCCGCCCGCACCCGCGGGGTGGCGGTCCGCCGGCTGGGGGCCGACGGCACGCCCGACTTCGAGCTGCGCGAGAGTCCGCGCCTCCGGTGGCGCGCCCCCGTAGTGCCTCGGCCGGGTGGCTGAGGAGGACGAGTACTACTTCTCGCCCCTGACGGACTCCTGGTAGACGTCCGCGTACGTGCGCGAGCCCTCGACCAGGCCGTCGCAGAAGGCGGCGACGTCGGGGCCGATGAGTTCCAGGACGCCCTTGCCGGACGCGGCGCCCTCCTCGAAGAAGTCGACGATCCCGGGGAGCAGCGGGCCGTCGGGCAGGTCGACCGGGCCGACCTTGAACAGGTACCGCTGCATCTCCTGGTAGACGATCCGGTAGTCCGGCGGGAGTGCCTTGACCCGGGCCAGGTGCGCCCGCCACTGCTTCTTGCCCTCGATGATGTCCTGGATACCCACGTCAGCCTCCCAGCCGGCCCAGTTTCCTTGCGACGTTCCTGTTCAACTGCTCGCGCCACCGGTCGCGGTAGGTCCGGGCCCCCTCGCCGCCGGCCAGCGCCGCGCAGAAGCCCGGGATGTCGTCGCCGAGCACCTCGTGGACGCCCTGCCCGTCGGCCGAGGCTTCTTCGAGCAGCCCCAGGGCGGCGTCGAGGATCGGCATCAGGTTGCGGCCCGAGAAGTCCCCGTAGGGGACGAGGTGGCCCTTGACCTGGTCCCACGCCGCCCGGTGGTCGGCCGGCAGGGCCTCCGCCCGGGCTTCGAGCGCCTTCCACTCCCGGCTGAGACCGCTTCCCGTGACGGTTTCCCAGAAGCTCATCTCCCCTCCTCCTTCAGCTCGTTGATGCGCGATGAGACGTACTGCCACTTCGTCCAGAACGTCGCGAGCTCCTCGCGTCCGGCGTCGTTGAGCGTGTAGAACTTGCGCGGCGGGCCCAGCCCGGACGGTCGTTTCGCGGCCTGGACGAGCCCGTTCCGCTCCAGTCGCAGCAGGATCGTGTACACCGTCCCCTCGACGACGTCGGCGAAGCCGAGTTCGTTCAGCCGGCGCGTGATGGCGTAGCCGTAGGTCTCCTCGCGGCCGATGATCTCCAGCACGCAGCCCTCCAGCGTGCCCTTCAGCATCTCCGTCAGGTCGTCCATCGCGGCTCCTCCTCGGCCCTCCCGGTACTCCGTAGTACTGAGTACCACTACACGGTACCACCGAGTAGAGGTACGAGCCAGGGCCGTGCCGAGCGGAGCGCCGGACCGGTCCCGGGCGGTGATCACAAGGGCCCGACCTCCGCCGGACGGGAGGTTCGGGCAAGGAACACCCCCTCCCCGAGGGGTACGCCCGTAGGTCCAGCGGGTGAGGGGCGGGTCGTCCCGTGGGCCGATGACCGGCGGGCGCCTGCGGCGGCAGCGTGGGGGCCATGACGGACAACAGGACAGTGAACGAGCGTCAGAAGCATTCGCCCAGGAGGCGATTGACCGCAGGATCGCTCGCTCTCGGGCTGGCCGCGGGCCTGCTCTCCGCGCTGGTGCCCGCCTCGGCGCAGGCCGCCGACACCGACCTCGCGGCCGGCCCGGGGGCCGACCGCGGCGGCTGGACCGCCAAGATCCGCCGGACCGAGTACGGCGTCCCGCACATCCTCGCCCAGGACTTCGGGGGCGTGGGCTACGGCTACGGGTACGCGTTCGCCCAGGACAGCCTCTGCCAGCTCGCCGACCAGGTGGTCACCGTGCGCGGCGAGCGCTCGCGCTGGTTCGGGCCGGACGGCCAGTCGGTGGACCGGCTCGGCAACCTGGAGAGCGACACCTTCCAGCAGAGCGTGCTGCGCTCCGGAACGGTGCGGCGGCTGCTGGCCCAGCCGGCGCCGCTCGGCCCGACCGGCGAGGTGCGGCAGCTGGTCGACGGCTACGTCGCGGGGTACAACCGCTATCTGCGCGACACCGGCGCCGACCGCCTCCCGGACCCGTCCTGCCGGGGGAGGGGATGGGTCGGGCCGATCACCGCCGACGACATCTGGAACATCCTCTACGACGTCAACACCGGTGCGGGCACCGCCAAGCGCTCCACCGCCACCGCCGTCCCGGGAGCGGGCGCCGTGCCCGCCTCCGACCGGTCGGCCGCCTCCGCCTCTGCCTCCGCCGCCGTGCCGGGCCCGGCGTCCTGGGTGCGCCGGGCGGCCGACAGCCCCGACACCGGCAGCAACGCCTGGGCGATCGGACGGGACGCCGCCCGCGACGGCAACGGCCTGCTGCTGGCCAACCCGCACCTCAAGTGGGTCGGTTCGGAGCGCTTCTACCAGGCCCAGTTGACCATCCCGGGCGTCCTGGACGTCGCCGGCGCCGGCCTCTACGGCATCCCGTTCCTGCAGATCGGCCACACCAAGGGCCTCGCCTGGACCCACACCACCACCTACGCCGACCACGCCACCGTCTACCGGCTCTCGCTGGTGCCGGGCGACCCGACCGCGTACCTGGTGGACGGCAAGGCCGAGCGGATGGCCGCGGAGACCTTCCCGGTCACCGTCCGGGCCGCCGACGGCACGCTCTCCACCGTCGACCGGACGGTCTACCGCTCCCGCCACGGCTACGTCATGGCCGAGGGCTGGACCGGCGAGCACGCCTACACCCTGCGCGACGCCAACGCCGACAACCTCCGCTCCCTCAACGAGTGGGTGGCGATGGGCCGGTCGCAGAACCTCGACCAGCTGCGGCGGGCCCAGCGCACCTATCAGGGCGCCCCGTGGGTGTACACGACGGCCGTCGACTCCTCCGGGACCGCCTACTTCACCGACTCCTCCGCCGTCCCGCACGTCACCGACGCGCTGCGGGCGCGCTGCCTGGTGCCCAACCCCATCGTCGACGGCGTGCTGGACGGGGCGATCACCGCCTGCGACCCGGGCCGCGACCCGGACGCGCTGGTCCCCGGGGTGTTCGGTCCCGCCAACCACCCGGAGCTGACCCGCGCCGACTACGTGGCCAACGCCAACAACGGGCCGTACCTGACGAACGCGGACGCGCCGCTCGCCGGTCTGCCCGCCGTCTACAACGGCGCCCCGGAGCTCGCCGCGCGGCCGCAGCTGAGCCTGCGGATGATCGCCGACCGCCGGGCCGGCACCGACGGCCTCGGCGCACCCGGCTTCACCCTCGCCTCCCTCCAGGCGACCATGTTCGGCAACCGCGTGCAGAGCGCCGAACTGGACCGCGACGACGCCGTCGCCCTGTGCCGCGCCCACCCGGTGCTCGCGGCCACCGACGGCGCCCGGGTCGACCTGCGCGCCGCGTGCGACGTGCTCGCGGCCTGGAACGGCCGGGCCGACGCCGACAGCCGGGGCGCCGTGCTCTGGCAGGAGTACCGCGACGCCCTGGCCCGGACCCGGACGACGGCCTGGCAGACGGTCCCGTACGACCCGGCCCGGCCGCTCACCACCCCGCGCGGCATCGCCGCCGACCACCCGGACGCCCAGCGCGCGTTCGCCGACGCGGTGCGCGGCCTGGCGGCCGCCGGGCTGCCGGTGGACGCCCCGATCGGCCGCGTCCAGCGCTGGGCGGGGATCCCGCTGCACGGCTGCTCCGGTGTGATCGGCTGCTTCAACGTGCTCACGGCCGGGCCGGATTCGGGCGCGGGCGGCGGCACCTACCCGGCGGACGGCGCGAGCGTCCCGCACGGCTCCAGCTTCCTGATGGCCACCGAGCTGACCGACCGCGGCCCGCGCACCCGGACCCTGCTCACCTACGGGCAGTCGGCCGACCCGACCTCGCCCCACTTCACCGACCAGACCCGCCGCTACGCCCGCAAGCAGTGGGTGACCGAGCGCTTCACCGAGGCCGAGATCCGCTCCGCCCCGGGCCTCACCGTCACCACCCTGCGCCGCTGACCCACCGTCACAACTGTCCGCCCGGGCCACCGCCGTTCCCCGAACGGCGGTGGCCCGCAGGCGTGTTGAGGGGCGCGCCGACCTCGCGAGGGGCGTGCGGAATGCGCGGTGCACCAACGCCTGGGTGGCCCGTCGAGTTCCCCCGGGCGTGCAAATGCCAAGGCGGAAGGCCTGGTGCCGTTCATGGCAACAGGATGTTAACCAGATCGGCACACTCTGCGCCCTGGACGCGCTTTTGCCGACCCCATACCCGTGTTTTACTTCCTCTTGACGCGTCATCAGGTCACCGGGGGGACACCGAGGGTCACTGACGCGGCCCTGCGGCGTGCCTTCCGCCCGCCGCGGCCGCACCCACCCGCCGGAGACGCCTGGTTCCGACGTGCCTGCCCGTCCACCGCCCCTCCCGGCCGGCGCCGCGAGGGTCACCGAAGGAGGCATCCACCCCCATGGAACCGCTCATTGACCGGGCCCGGGCGTTCCCGCAGCGCGCGGGCGACACCGGCCGGGAACTCACCGGCCTCGCCGCCGGCCAGGCCCCGCAGGCCCTGTTCATCACCTGCTCCGACTCCCGCGTGGTGCCCGCGCTGATCACCGGCGCCGACCCCGGCGACCTCTTCGAACTCCGCACCGCGGGCAACATCGTGCCCGCCTACCGGGCCGACGACGCCTCCGGGGAGACCGCCACCATCGAGTACGCCGTCGAGGTGCTCGGTGTCCGCGACCTGGTGGTGTGCGGCCACTCGCACTGCGGCGCCGTCGGCGCCGTCGTCCGGGGCGAGGACCTCAGCGTCGTGCCCGCCGTCCGCTCCTGGCTGCGCCACGCCGACGGGGCCGCGCTCCGCGCGGACGGCGCCGACGTCTTCGACCCGACGGTGGCCGGCCCGGTGCAGCGCCACGTGCTCGCCCAGCTCGACCGGCTGCGCGGCTACCCCGCCGTCGCCCGCCGACTGGGCGAGGGGCGGATCCGGCTGCACGGCTGGTTCTACGAGATCCACACCGGACTGGTGCTCGCCCACCGGCCCGACGCCGGCCTCTTCCTCCCGCTGTGACCCCGCCGCACGGCCCGCCGTCGCACCGCCCCGCGTTGCACTGCCCCGCGCCGCACAGCCCTCCTTCGCACCGCCACTCCGCCGTCCACCGCACCGTCCACCCTCTCCCGAGGACCCGATGACTCGTCGTCCCGCCCTTCGGCTGAGCACTCTGCGCTCCGACCTCCCCGCCTCCCTCGTCGTGTTCCTGGTCGCCCTCCCGCTCTGCGTGGGCGTCGCCGTCGCCTCCGGCGTCCCGGCCGAACTCGGCCTGGTCACCGGCATCGTCGGCGGCCTGGTGACCGGCCTGATGCCCGGCAGCAGCCTCCAGGTGTCCGGCCCCGCCGCCGGCCTGACCGTGCTGGTCCTCGCGGCCGTCCAGGAACACGGCCTCGCCACCCTCGGCGTCATCACCGGCGTCGCCGGCCTGCTCCAGCTCATCCTGGGCGCCGCCCGCCTCGGCCGGCTGTTCCGGGCGATCTCCGTCTCGGTCGTCCAGGGCATGCTGGCCGGGATCGGCCTGGTGCTGATCGCCGGTCAGCTCTACTCGCTCGCCGACGCCAAGGGCCCGGCCGGCGGCCCCGCCAAGCTCGCCGGACTCCCGGGGCTGGTCGCGGACACCGCCGGGGACCCGCACGCGCTCGCCGCGGCCGCCATCGGCGCCGGGACGGTGGCGGTCCTGCTGCTCTGGCCGCGTCTGCCCGCCCGGATCCGGGTGCTGCCCGCGCCGCTCGCGGCCGTCGCGGGGGCGACGGCCGTCACCGCCCTGTTCGACCTGCCCGTCGCCCGGGTCGAGGTCGCCGGACTCACCGGCGTCCTGCACTTCCCCGGAGCCTCCGACCTCGCGGCGCTCGGCAGCCTCGGCGTGCTCGGCACGGCCTTCGCCTTCGCGCTGATCGCCTCGGCCGAGAGCCTGTTCAGCGCGGCCGCCGTCGACCGGCTGCACGACGGTCCGCGCACCGACTACGACCGCGAACTGCTCGCCCAGGGCGTCGGCAACACCCTCTGCGGCCTGCTCGGCGCCCTGCCGATGACCGCCGTCATCGTCCGCAGCGCCGCCAACGTCCAGGCCGGCGCCCGCACCAAGGCCTCCCGCGTCCTGCACGGCCTCTGGCTGCTGCTCTTCGCGGCCCTGCTCCCCGGATTCCTCTCCGCGATCCCGCTCGCCGCGCTGGCCGGCGTCCTGGTCCACGCCGGGGCCAAGCTGGTGCCGGTCCGCACCCTGCGGCCGCTCTGGCGGGCCGACCGCGGCGAGGCGACGATCCTGGCCGTCACGGCGATCGCCATCGTGGCGACCAACCTCCTCGAAGGGGTGCTGCTCGGCCTCCTCCTCGCGGTGCTCAAGAGCGCCTGGGACACCTCCCATCTCCAGGTCGCGGTCACCGAACTCCCCGACGGCGCCGTCCGGGTGACCCTGCACGGCAACGCCACCTTCCTCCGGCTGCCCCGCCTCCTCGAAACCCTGGAGTCCCTGGAGGGACTGCCGGCCGACCGCCCGGTGCGCCTCGACCTCGCCGGCGTGCGCCACCTCGACCACGCCTGCCGCAGTGCCCTCGAACTCTGGCAGGAACGCCACAACCGCAGCGGCTCGGCCGAACTCCTCGGCCTGCCCGCCGCTTCCGCCTGACTCGCCTCCGCCCGACTCGCGTACGCCCGTGCCGTGGCCGCCGGAACACCGCCGGCCACGGCCCGCCCGGCGCGGTGGTACTCGCGTGCCCGGGAACCACCGACAGGGGGCACGGGGAGGTCCTCGCCTGCGCGCGGTGCGACGCCGCCCTCTCGGCGCCGTTGTCACGCGTCGCGTCTCCCGCCCACGCCTGCTAACCGGTCGGCAACGGCGTCGCCATGCCGGTGCTGATGACCGGGGCGGCTACGCGGTGGACCCTTCGTCCGGGGCGGTCCACATCGCCCCGGGGGGAGATCCGCGGCACGGTTCCGGTCCCCGCCCGCACCGGCGGCTCCTGCTGCGGGCTCGACGGCCGGGACGGCCCCGGCCTCGCCCGCCCGGGGTGCGGGCGGCTCGTCGCCACCCGCGTCGACGACTGCTCCCTCCGGCAGCTCGTCCGGCTGGATCCGGGGGCCGTGCGCCAGGTTCCGACCGGCGGGCTCCGTCCGGTCACCCCCTGGCGAACCCTGGCCGACGAAGCGCGCCGCGCGGCGCGGACCGATCCGGACGGCCCTCGCCGGGCCGGGGCTGCCCGAGCCCGGTCCGGGGGCGTCCATCGCCGTCGCCCCGCAGCACCCGCAGACCGGCGAACCCTGGCCGGCGCCGCCCGGGGCCACCGCCGTACCGCTCGCGGTGGAGGTGTGGGCCCACCTCGCGTTCCGCTCCGAACGGCCGCTCGGGCCCGCCACCGGTCGCCTCCCCGACGGCGTCGAGCCCGACGACGTCCTCCCGCTCCGGCTCCGGTTCCGGCAGCCGTGGCCCGACCACAGCCTCCTCCGGCGGCACCCTGGCAGGCCTGCCGCGATCCGCCACCCCTCGGGCCGCACCCCGGCGGGCTGAGGACGGCTCCTCTCCTCCATCCTCGGGCTGCCGGCGGCCACGAACAAGACTGCATTTTTCGCGTCGCGCCCCCGACCATGGAGGCCATGACCTCCCTCGCCGACCGGCTGGCCCACGTACGGTGGATCGCCGGCGGCACGGCGGCCGGCAAGAGCACGCTGGCCGGCCTGCTCGCCGGGCGCCACGGCGCCGCCGTCCTCGACGGCGACCGCGCCGAGCACCGCTGGCTCGACCGGTGCAGCGCCGAGCACCACCCGCACCTCGCCGCTCTGCGGGACCGGCCGCCCGGGGTCCGGTGGCGCGACCGCGACGTGCGGCAGGTGTTCCGGGCCATGCCGAGCCTGCACGGCGAGATGACCGGGTTCCTCGTCGACGACCTCCTCGCGCTCCCCGCCGACCGCCCCGTCCTCGTCGACTACTTCGGGATCCTCCCGCGCGACCTCGCGCCCCTGCTCCGCCACCCCGGGCAGGCCGTCTTCCTGCTGCCCACGCCCGCCTTCCGGGCGGCCGCACTCGCCGCCCGCTACGCCGACCCCGCCCGGGCCAGGGCCACCTGGGGCGACCGGGACCCGCGCACCGCACTCGCCGAGCGCCTCGCCCGCGACGCGCTGTGGGACGACGAGGTCCGCCGCCAGGCCCCGCTCCACACCGCCGCCGTCCTCACGGTCGACGGCACGACGCCCGCCGCCGATCTGGCGGATCACCTCGCCACGCGGTTCGGCCTGCTCCGGCCGTGACCGCAGCCCCGTAGCGGCGCGCTCAGATCCCGGCGAGGGCGGTCAGCCGGACCGCCTCCTCCTCGGTCAGCGACCGGATCGGTTCGCCGGTCACCACCTGCCGCTTGGACTTCCACCCCCGCAGCCAGAGGCCGGTCGCCCAGCACGCTTCGAGTTCGTCGCGCTCGAAGCGCCGGCCGGCGATGTCCTGGTACGCCGCGAGGAACGCCGCCGACTCCTCCACGGACGGGGCCACATAGGCCGCGGCGATCCCCACGACCACCGCCTCCGTCCCGCTGATCGCGCTGTCCCAGTCGTGGGCGACGTGGAGTTCCTCGCCGCGCCAGCGGAAGTTGTTCCGGTGCCAGTCGCCGTGGCCGACGACGGTCGGTGCCCGCCAGTCGGCCATCCGTTCCCGGGCGCCCCGGCCGGCCCGTTCGAGCCAGTCCGGCCCCGCCACCGCGTGGAAGGGCCGCTCGACGTCCTCGGCGGTCGCCCACACCCCGGGCCCGGCGTGGTCCCACCGGTTCCACGACGGCTTGGGTTCGAGGTCCACCCGGCCGGCCGACGGACGGGCGGCGCGCACCAGGGCGTCGAGCGCGGAGGCGAACGGCCGCGGATCCCGCCCCGAGGAGGGGAGTTCCTCGCCGCCCTCGACCATCGCCTCGACGCAGGCCGTCCACCTCCCGAACGGCGTCGGACCGAGGATCGGCTCGGGCACCGGGTACCCGGACGTGTGCAGCAGCCCCTGAACCGCGAAGCACCCGTCGAGCCGCGCGGCCGGCTCCCGGACCTTGACGACGACCTCCCGGCCGTCGGCGAGCACAGCGCCGATCACGGCCGAGAGCCGTCCGCTCCGAAAACGCTCCGCCACGATCCCCGACCCGAGGTGGCGCGCACACCACCGGTCGAGCGGACCGGCATCGACACGAGGGAAGTCCATGCGACGAACCCTACTGATCGACGTCGAACGGACCGCTCCCGGTGCCTGACCGCTCGTCATGCGGGCGGCGCGCACGCCGCGCCCCGCCGGCCGGACGTGCTCAGCGCCAGTGGTCGATGGCCGTGTTGAGGTGCTTGACGCCCGCGTAGTGCAGGCCGCTGGCGAGGAAGAACACGGCGCCCAGGAGCCAGGTGCGCCGGTCGTCGCCGAGCACGCTCTCGCCGCGGGTGATGGACAGGACGACGCCGATGACGAGCAGGCCCTGGGCCGCGATGTTCCAGGCCAGGGAGAGCAGCAGGTTGAGGAAGACGGCGAGGCTGCCGAGCGGGGTGCCGGGTCCGGCGACGAAGGCGGCCGCCACCAGGACGGCGAGGCCGGCGGAGACTCCGGTCAGGACGCTGATCAGCGTGGTGTGCGGGCCGCCGTTCTGCAAGGTCCAGAAGGTGGTGACGCCGAGAAGCGCCGCCAGCAGGCCGTACGAGACGAGGGCACCCACGTGACCCGGGACCATCACACCACCCCCGATGCTGCGTACCGCGATGTCCGTTCAACGTAGCGAACCGCCGGGGAGTGCGGCAGACGGGCGGTGCGAAGCGGCGGACGTAGATTCGCTACGTCCGACGGCGCGGGCCGAAAAGGGTTTGAGCGGGGCGTGGAGGGTGCCTAGCGTGGAAGGTATGAAGAAGACCCCGACGCCCGCTGACTGGCTCGCGGCCAACCGCGCCAACTGGGACTGGCGCGTCCCGGTGCACGTGGCCAGTGACTTCTACGACGTGCCCGGGTTCGTCGCGGGCAAGGAGCCGCTGCGGGACTTCGAGCTCGCCGAGGTCGGCGATGTGACCGGGAAGACCCTGCTCCACCTCCAGTGCCACTTCGGGCAGGACACGCTGTCCTGGGCCCGGCACGGGGCGACCGTCACCGGGCTGGACTTCTCCCGTCCGGCGGTGGAGGCCGCGACCGCCCTGGCCGAGCGGATCGGCGCGGACACCGCCCGCTTCGTCGTCTCCGACGTGTACGGCGCCGTGGACGCGCTCGAAGGGCGGACCTTCGACGTCGTCTACACCGGGCTGGGCGCGCTCTGCTGGCTGCCGGACATCGCCCGCTGGGCGCGGACGGTGGCGACCCTGCTCGCCCCGGGCGGCTTCCTCTACCTCGCGGAGTTCCACCCCTTCGCCGACACCCTGGCCGAGGACGGCCGGACGGTCGAGTACGACTACTTCGACCGCGAGGGCACGGTCTGGGACGAGGCCAGCACCTACACCGACGGCGAGCCGGCACCCACCGCCGCCACCGTGACCGTCGAGTGGCAGCACGGGATCGGTGAGATCGTCAGTGCCCTGGTGGCCGAGGGACTGCGGATCGAGTTCCTCCACGAGCACGACTTCACCGTGTTCGCCCGCTTCCCCGTCCTCCGGCAGGACGGGGTCTTCCGCTTCCCGGAAGGGCAGCCGCGCGTCCCGCTGATGTACTCAGTCCGCGCGAGCAAACCGGCGTAGCCCCGCCCACCGCCGGCGCCCGACCGCCGCCTCCGCCGGGGTCAGGGCTTGCGCGCCGCCGCGCCGTACATGCTGACGCGGTCGGCGCCCGCGGGCAGGGCGCCGTCGGGGCGCCAGAGGGGAACGGTGACGACCCCGGGGTCGAGGACCTCCAGGCCGTCGAGGAAGGCGCCCACCTGGTCCCGGGTGCGGCCCACCAGGGGAGCGGTGGCCTTGCTGTAGACCCCCGTCACCCGGTCGCGGACCGCGGCGGGGAGGAAGTCCGCGGTGCCGTGCGACAGGATCAGGTGGCTGCCGGGGGCGAGGGCGTCCAGCAGCGTGCGCACCACCTCGTACGGGCCCTCCTCGTCCCGCACGAAGTGCAGGACGGCGGCGAGCACGAGGGCCACCGGGCGGTCGAGGTCGAGCAGCTTCTCGGCCCGGGCGTCGGCGAGGAGATCGACGGGCGAGCGCAGGTCGGCCTGGATGACGGTGGTCCGGCCGACGGCGGTGCCGCCCATCAGGGCGCGGGCATGGGCGAGCACGATCGGGTCGTTGTCCACGTAGAGGACCCGGGCGCCGGGGTCGACCGCCTGGGCGATCTCATGGGTATTGCCGGCCGTGGGGATGCCGGTTCCGATGTCAAGGAACTGGTCGATGCCGAGGTCCGCCACGCACCGTACCGCCCGGGCGAGGAAGCCCCGGTTGGCGCGCGCGGTGGACCGGAATTCGGGGTTGGCCGCCAGAGCCCGCTCGGCGGCCTCGCGGTCGGCAGGGAAGTTGTCCTTTCCTCCCAGGTAGTAGTCGTACATCCGGGCGGGGTGCGGGATCTCCGGGCGGAGGTCGGCGGGGACGCCCGGCTCGCCCTGCTCCCACATGCCTTCGTAACTCACCACTGCTGCCGCGCCTCCGCCCAGGGGATCTGATGGTCCGTCGGCGGACAGCGTAGGTGTTCGGGTGGACGCGTGTGCGCTGTTGGTCGGTTCACCCCCGGTTGTGCGGAATGGGCCTCTTGCCACCTGTCACTCGCTACGACGGGGTCCGGTCCCGCCCAGGACGACCGCACACCCGCACGTTCACCCGATCGGGTGAGGACCGGGCTCGGCGGGCGGTCTCCGCGCTCCCGGCGCAGGATGGGAGGGTCCGGGGCACTGCCCAACCGAGGAGCCGCCGCCGTGGGGCGGCTACGGGAGGTCGCCATGGCCGTCGCCGAGATCGTTCCGGCCGACATCAGGGAGTGGCGGGGTCAGGCCGTCGTGGACCAGAAGGGACACAAGATCGGCAAGCTGGAGTCCGTCTACGTCGAGACCGCCAGCGACGAGCCGTACTTCGCGACCGTGACGGTCGGCCCGGCCGTCTCGGTCGGTCTGAACGTCAACAGCAAGCTGGTCTTTGTCCCGCTCGACGGAGCCGTGCTGGGCCCGGGGTACGTCAAGGTGGCGTTCCCGAGGGCGCTGGTCAAGCAGGCACCGTCGATCGGCGTCGACGACGTGCTGCCCGCCGAGGCCGAACCGGAGGTGTTCGCGCACTACGGCCTGGAGTACGTCACCGGCGCGGGCGGCGAGCGGAGGCTCGCCCGGCGCTGACCTCCGCGACCGCCCCGGCCGGGCCGCCTCGAATGCGCCCCGGCCGCGCCGCCTCGACCGCCCCGGCTCCCCGACCGCCCCGGCTCCCCGACCGCCCCGGCTCCCCGGCCGGGCGGCCTCCGCGGCCCCCGCCGTCGACCACCGGGGCAGTGATACCCCACGGGGTACACTGGACAGCCGGTAGTCGACAGCGGAAGGCGGTCCTGAGATGCAGGTGGACGAGGAGGCCGTCGGCGCGGTCCTGAACCGGCTCCGGCGCGCCCAGGGGCAGCTGGCGGGCGTGATCGCGATGATCGAGGCCGGCCGCGACTGCAAGGACGTGGTGACCCAGCTGGCCGCCGTCTCCCGGGCCCTCGACCGGGCCGGTTTCAAGATCGTGGCGAGCGGCATGCGCCAGTGCATGGCGGGCGCCGACGCCGACGCGCCGCCGATGAGCGAGGCCGAGCTGGAGAAGCTCTTCCTGGCCCTGGCCTGACCGGCGCCCTGGCCTGGGCAACGCCCTGGCCTGGGCCGCTGCCCCGCAGGGCCCCGACACGCCCAGACCCCCGGCGGGGGGGGGGGGGCCCCCCCGGCGGCGCCCCCCCCCCCCGCGGGGGGGCCCCCCCCCCCCCCCCCCCGCCGGGGGGGGCGGGGCCCCCCCACCCCCCCCACC
>NZ_JBHJUI010000004.1:425320-456500 GCF_042268405.1 Kitasatospora sp. NPDC056184
CGCCCGGCCCGGGCCGTCCCCGGCGCCGGCCCGTGGCAACCCCCCCGGCGGGCCCCCCCCCCCCCCGGGCCCCCCCCCCCCCCCCCCCCCGGGGGGGGGCGCGCCCCCCCGCGGCGCGCGCCCCCGCCGTCCGTGTGCCGCACCCCGCACCACCCCCGGCCGTGCGAGGCTCGTGCCCTCATGAGCCTCGCCATCGCCCTCCTCACCCAGGACCTCCGCGTGCACGACAACCCCGTGCTGCACGCCGCCCGCGCCGCCGCCGACGCGGTCGTCCCGCTCTTCGTCCTGGACCCCGACGTCGCCGCCACCGGCTTCGCCGCGCCGAACCGCGCCGCCTTCCTCGCCGACTGCCTGACCGACCTGGACGCCTCCCTGCGCCCGCTCGGCGGCCGCCTGGTGCTGCGCCGCGGACCCGCCGCCCCCGTCACCGCCCGGCTGGCCGCCGAGCTGGACGCCGCCTCGGTGCACGTCGCCGCCGGTGTGAGCGCCTTCGCCCACCGCCGCGAGCAGGCGCTGCGCGCCGCGCTCGGCGACCGCCTGCACGTCCACGACGGCTCGCTCACCGCCGTCGTCCCCGGCGCGGTGACCCCCGCGGGCAAGGACCACTACGCCGTCTTCACCCCGTACCACCGCGCCTGGTCCCAGGCGCCCCGCCGGACCGTCCACCGCCCGCCGAAGGACCTGCGCACCCCGGAGGGCATCGCGGGCGAGCCCGTCCCCGCCGCACGACCGGAGTCGCCCGCGCTCCCGCCGGGCGGCGAGCGGGCCGGCCGCCGGCTCTGGGGGAGCTACGACCTGGACCGCTACGCCGAGCTGCACGACGACCTCGCGGCCGACGGCACCTCGCGCCTCTCGCCGTACCTGCACTTCGGCTGCCTCTCCGCCGCCGAACTGGCGGCCGAGGCGCACCGGCGCGGCGGCGACGGCGCCGAGGCGTTCGTCCGGCAGCTGGCCTGGCGCGACTTCCACCACCAGGTGCTCGCCGCCCGCCCGCAGGCCGCCCGGCAGGCCTACCGCGACCGCGGCGACCACTGGCTGCCGGAGGACGACGAGGAGTGCGCGGCCTGGCGGGCCGGGCGCACCGGCTTCCCGCTGGTCGACGCGGGCATGCGCCAGCTCGCCCACGAGGGCTGGATGCACAACCGGGCCCGGCTGGTCACCGCCTCCTTCCTCGCCAAGACCCTCTACCGGGACTGGCGGATCGGCGCGCGCCACTTCCTGCGGCTCCTGGTGGACGGGGACCTCGCCAACAACCAGCTCAACTGGCAGTGGGTGGCGGGCACCGGGACGGACACCCGGCCGAACCGGGTGCTCAACCCGCTGGCGCAGGCCGACCGGCTCGACCCGGACGGCGCCTACGTCCGCCGCTGGGTCCCTGAGCTGGCCCACGTCCCCGGACGGGCGGTGCACCGGCCGTGGCTGCTGGACGAGCGCCCGGCCGGCTACCCGGACCCGCTCGTCGACCCGACGGCGCTCTCCGATCGCCTGCGCGCCGCCCGCGGCCTGGACTGAGCCGATCCGCCCGCACTCCGGACCGAGCCGATCCGCCCGCGCCCCGGACCGAGCCGATCCGCCCGCGCCCCGGACCGAGCCGATCCGCCCGCGCCCCGGACTGAACCGCGCCCCGGACCGACCGGCGCCCTCCGCCGACCCCGGACAGCACAGTTCCCGAACCGCCCGACATTGCGTCATGTTTCGTTCACATCCCGGTCGCTGACCTTCGGATGAATGGGCCCGGCCCCACAGTTGTACAGCCAACTGTCGATGGGGCCGATCCTCCCAGCCTCCGTCAGCAGCCGCGACGGCCCCGGTCCGGTACCCCCCGACGGCCCGGCGCCCGAGCGGCGGACAGGACATCCGTGGCCACCGGCAGCACCCTGACCCTCGCCTCGTCGACCAGCCCCTCCGAAGGCGACCGCCTCACCTTCCACTGGACCACCGACGCCCCCGACCCGAAGAACTGGGTCGGCGTCTACGACGGCGACCGCCAGCCCGGCAACGGCAGCTCGCTGCTCTGGAAGTACACGGCGGCCGCCGCGGGCGACGTCCAGCTCGACACCTCCGCCCTCACCGGCGGCCCGTACACGGCGTACCTGCTCGCCAAGGACGGCTACGGCGTCCTCGCCAGGACCGAGCCCTTCACCTTCCGCCCCAAGCCCGCCGTGGTCCGCCCGCACGCCGTCGTGGACGCCTTCACCGCCACCCCGGCGGCCCCCGGCGCGCCCGTCACCGTCGAGCTCGGCGGCCTCTGGGCCCGCCCCGCCGGGAACCCGGCGGGCAGCGCGGCCTTCCGCAAGGTCTCCGGCCCGGCCTGGCTCGCGGTCGCCGCCGACGGCACCGTCACCGGCACCGTGCCGGCCGGCAGGGCGCCGCGCGACCCGGAGGTGCTGGTCGTCGGGGTCAAGGACAGCACCGGCGCCGCGGACACCGTCACCGTGCTGCTCCCGATCGCCGACCCCGCCGCCGCGCCGCGCCTCAAGGTGGCGAGCTGGAACCTCGCCGAGGCGGGCGCCGCGTTCACCGACGCGGTCGAGAAGCAGCTGCGCGTCGTCCTGGCCCAGGGCCTGGACGTGCTGGCGCTCCAGGAGACGGCCGGCACGGCGGCCCGGGCGCTGGCCGAGGCCCTCGGCTGGCACGCCCACCAGAGCGCCGGTGGCGTCGGCATCCTCAGCCGCTACCCGCTGACCGCCGTCACCGCGCCGACGGCCGACCTGCCGGCCGCCGGGGCGACCGTCCAGCTGCCGGGCGGCCGCTCCGTCCGGGTCTGGAGCGCGCACCTCGACGAGGCCGACTACGGCCCGTACGCCGCCCAGGACGGGCGCAGCGCCGCGCAGATCACCGCCGCCGAGAACGCCTCCGTTCGGGTCCGGCAGGCCAGGGCGCTGGCCGCCGCCGTCCAGGCCGACGCCGCCGCGGGCCTCCCGGTGGTGCTGGCCGGCGCCCTCGCCTCGCCGTCCCACCTCGACTGGACGGCCGCCACCGCCGCCGCGCACGCCGGCATCGGCGCGCTCGCCTGGCCGGTCACCACGGTGCTCCAGGCCGCCGGGCTCACCGACACCTTCCGCGAGGAGAACCGGGACCCGGTCAAGGCGCCGGGCATCACCTGGTCGCCGACCCGCAAGCAGCGCGCCACCGGCCAGGCCGAGCCGCAGGACCGGATCGACTACGTGCTCTACCGCGGCCGGCTGAAGCTGGTCGAGGCGCACACCCTGGTCGCCGACTGGCCGGCCACCGAGGCCGACCCGGCCGCCCTCGCCGCCAACCAGTGGCCGTCCGACACCGCCGCCGCGGTCGCCACCTTCCAGCTCTGAAAGGCCAGTTCGCGATGTCCGACCTTTCCCGCCGCACCTTCGTCGGCGCCACCGCGGCCGCCGGCGCCGCCGCCCTGACCGGCCTGCCCGGCACCCCGGCACAGGCCGCCCCCGCCCCGGGCCGGCTCACCGGCACTATCAAGGACGTCAAGCACGTCGTGGTGCTGATGCAGGAGAACCGCAGCTTCGACCACTACTTCGGCACCCTCGGCGGCGTACGCGGCTTCGGTGACAAGCAGGCGCTGCAGTTCCCCGACGGCACCGACGTGTTCCGCCAGCCCGACCCGGGCCGCGGCGACGGCGGCGCGATGCTGCCGTACCGGATGGACACCTCGAAGTACAACGCGCAGAACGCCGGCGGCCTGCCGCACGACTGGGCCACCGGCCACCAGGCCATCAACGGCGGCGCGATGAACAAGTGGATCGCCGCCAAGGGCGAGCGCACCATGGGCTACTTCACCCGCGAGGACATCCCCTACCAGTACGCGCTGGCCGACGCGTTCACCCTCTGCGACGCCTACTTCACCTCGCTCGCCGGCCCGACCGACCCCAACCGGCTCTACCTGTGGACCGGCACCGCCGGCCCCGGCCGCGACGGCACCACCGGCCCGTGGATCGACAACACGCCCGTCACCGACAACCCCGTCGCCGACTGGACCACCTACGCCGAGCGCCTCCAGCAGGCCGGGGTGAGCTGGCGGGTCTACCACAACCCCAGCAAGGACGACCGCACCGGCGACTACGACGACAACGCCCTGTCGTACTTCAAGCAGTTCCACGCATTCCCGAAGGACGACCCGCGGTACCTCAACGCGATGACGAAGTTCGACCCGGCGGCCTTCGACGCGCACTGCAAGGACGGCACCCTGCCGACCATCTCCTGGCTGGTCGCCCCCTACCTGTTCTCCGAGCACCCGGAGGCCGGCCCGGCGTACGGCGCGCACTGGGTGAACCAGGCCCTGCAGTCGCTGATGTCCAACCCGGACGTCTGGCGGCACACCGTCTTCCTGGTGATGTACGACGAGAACGACGGCTACTTCGACCACATGGTGCCGCCGACCCCCGAGCCGGGCACGCCGGAGGAGTTCACCCACGGCCGCGCCATCGGCCTCGGCAACCGCGTGCCGCTGTGGGTCGTCTCGCCCTGGTCGCGCGGCGGCTGGGTCAACTCCCAGGTCTTCGACCACACCTCGGTGCTGCGCTTCATGGAGCAGGTCACCGGCGTCGCCGAGCCCAACATCTCCGCCTGGCGCCGCGCCGTCTGCGGCGACCTCACCAGCTGCTTCGACTTCGCTGCGCCCGACCCGTCGATCCCGCGACTCCCGGACACCAACGCCCTGATGGCCCGGGCCGACGCCGGGACGAAGCTGCCGGGCGTCCAACTCCCGGCCGCCGGCGCCCAGTCGATGCCCGTCCAGGAGCGCGGCGACCGTCCGCACCGCCGTCTGCCCTACCAGCCCTGGGCCGAGGCCGAGGTGGACCGGCGCACCGGCCGGGTCACCTGCACGATGAGCAACGACGGAAGCGTCGCCTTCCCGTACACGGTCTACCCGAACATCGCGTTGCCCTTCGCGGGCACGCCGTTCACGGTGGCGCCCGGCGCCTCGGCGACGTACGTCTGGGAGGCCGCGGCGACCAACGGCCGCTACGACTTCACCGTGCACGGCCCCGACGGCTTCGTCCGCCGCTTCGCCGGCACCGTGGTCCGCGACGGCCTCGGCGGGGACGGCAAGGGCGGCGCCCGGCAGCCCGAGGGCCAGAACGACATCGGCATCCCGATCGTCACCGCCGACCTCGCCGGCTCGGGCCGGCTCACCCTCCAGCTGGTCAACGACGGCATGACCGACGTCTGCTTCTCCGTCGCGCCGCACGACTTCGCGGGCACCGCGCAGACCGTCCGGGTGCGGCCCGGCAAGCAGACCAACCTCGCCTGGCCGCTGGACAAGCAGGGCCGCTACGACGTGGTGGTCACCGCCGCCACCGGCCAGCGCTTCACCCGCCGCTACGCGGGCTGGGTGCACTGAGCCCTCACCCGCCGCGGTACGCGCCGCGGCCGGGGGCGCCGAATCGGTGACCCCCGGCCGTGGCGCGGCCGCCCGGCCGGGGCCCGCCGCTACCGTCGGCTCCATGCAGCAGATCACCCCATGCCTCTGGTACGACGACCAGGCCGAGGAGGCCGTCCGCCACTACACCTCGGTCATCCCGAACTCGCGGATCACCGGCACCACCCACTACACCGAGGCGGGCCCCGGTACCCCCGGCGCCGTGCTGACCGTCGCCTTCGAGCTCGACGGCCGCCCCTTCGTCGCCCTCAACGGCGGCCCGATCTTCCCGTTCACCGAGGCCGTCTCGCTCCAGGTGCAGTGCGACGACCAGGCGGAGGTGGACCGGCTCTGGGCGGCGCTGCTGGAGGGCGGCGGACAGGAGAGCCAGTGCGGCTGGCTGAAGGACCGCTGGGGCCTGTCCTGGCAGATCACCCCGCGCGTCCTGATCGACCTGGTCTCCGACCCGGACCGCGACAAGGCCGCCCGGGTGACCAGGGCCATGCTGTCCATGCGCCGGATCGACATCCGGCAGCTGCTCGACGCGGCGGAGGGGTGAGCGCGTGGCCGTCCCCGCCTACCGCCACATCTCCTATCTGCACGCCACCCCGCAGCGGGTCTGGCACGCGCTCACCAACCCGGACGAGTCCGGCCTCTACTGGGGCCACCGCAACGTCTCCACCTGGCAGCCGGGCGCCCGCTGGGAGCACCAGCGCGCGGACGGCTCCGGCGTGGCGGACGCGTTCGGCACGGTGGAGGCGGCCGACCGGCCGAACCGGCTGGTCACCACCTGGTCCGGCCCGGGGCAGGAGCCGGCGGCCGGCCCGTCCGTGGTGACCTTCGAGCTGCGCTCCCACCAGGACCTCACCCGGCTGACCGTCACCCACGACAACCTGGCCGACGAGGCCGAGCGCGCGGACGCCGAGGCGGGCTGGTCGGCGGTGCTGTCCAATCTGAAGACCTACCTGGAAACCGGCCACCCGCTCCCGCAGGACCCCTGGTCGATGCCCTGAGGCCCGTGCCGGACGGGGCGCCGCCCGGCTCAGGCCTGCCGGGCCCGCTTGCGCCCGCGCCGCGCCCGGCCGAAGCCCGGACGGTCGCCGCGCACCCACCGGCGCAGTCGGCCGAGCCGGGAGAACCGCTCCCGGCTCGCCACCGACGCCCGGTCCAGCTCCTCCATCAGCCGCCGCGAGCGGTGCTCCAGGTCCAGCTCGTCGAGGATCCGGTCGACCTCGGTCAGCAGCGAGCCGAGCAGGTGCCAGGCGTCCGGGTCCGCCCGCACCTGCTCCAGCAGCAGCCGGGCGACGTTCTCCCGGCTCGCCCAGGCGGCGGCCAGCTCGGCGGTGAGCCGTTCCTCGGCCTCCTCGGCGTTCAGGCTGACCTGGGTGGTGACCAGGACGGCGAAGCTCACCAGCGCGCCGCCGACGTGCGCGAGCAGTTCCTCCATCGCCACCGCCAGCGCCGGGGCGACCAGCGGCTCCCCGGGCGCGCGCCGCTTGGCGAGGTCGGTCAGCGTGCGGGAGATCACCCGGATCACCACCACGCAGATCTCCAGGGTGTCCAGCCCGGTGCGCAGCACCAGCCGGGAGAGCAGCCCCTCGCTGATCCGGGGGTTGAACCGGAGGCTGTCCTCGGCCTGGCGCAGCGCGGCGTCCACGTCGGCGATCGCCTGGTCGAGGCGGCGGGCCTCGTGCAGGCGCTCGGCGGCGTCCGCGACGGGGGTCGGCCGGCCCAGCTGGTCGGAGAGGTCGAGGAGCAGGTGCCGGGCCCGGCGGGAGAGGTCCTCGATCGACTGGCCGGCGGTGTCCACCCAGACCGGTGGCGCGAAGACCAGGTTGAACAGCAGGCCGACGGTCGCGCCGATCAGCGTCTCCAGCACCCGGTCCCAGGCCCGGGAGGTCACCTGGGTGACGCCGAGGATCAGCATCGCGCTGATCGCGACCTCCTGGACGAACTCGTCCACCCGGACGAACCGGCCGATCACCAGCGAGGCCAGGATGATCAGTCCGAGGCTCCACCAGGAGAGCCCGACGACGGTGCTGAAGCCGATCGCGATCAGCACGCCGACCACCACCGAGTTGACCCGGCGGATGCTGGTGGTGAGCGTCGAGTAGACGGTGACCTGGACGACCAGCAGCGCGGTGAGCGGCGCGGTCAGCGGGGCGGGCTCGCTGCTGAGCCAGGTCGCCACCACGTAGGAGAGCGTCGCGGCGACGGTCGCCCGGGCGGTCTGCACGGCGAAGGGTTCACGGGCGGCGCGCCGCAGCAGGGCGACGGCCCGGTCGGGCGCCAGGGCCACGCGGACCTCCTTGTCGCTACGGCTTGCCGCGGCGCCCCTCGCGCAGCAGCTTCCACGGCGCGAGCGCCGACTCCACCTGCACCCCGAGGCTCATCTTCGAGGCGCCCTCGACCCGCTCCTCGAAGCGGATCGGCACTTCCTTGATGGTGAGTCCGCGCCGCACCACCCGGTGGTTCAGCTCGACCTGGAAGGAGTACCCGTTGCTGTGCACCGACGGCAGGTCGATCGCCCGCAGGGTCTCCGCGCGCCAGGCCTTGTAGCCGGCGGTGGCGTCCCGCACGCCCAGGCTCAGGATGGTGTTCACGTAGAAGTTGGCCCAGGAGGAGAGCGCCTTGCGGTGCCACGGCCACTCCGCGGCGGTCGATCCGCCCGGCACGTAGCGGGAGCCGAGCACCACGGCCGTGTCGTCGGCGAGCAGGGTCGTCACCATGAGCGGCAGGACGGCGGCGGGGTGGGAGAGGTCGGCGTCCATCTGCACGACCACGTCGGCGCCGTCCTCCAGGGCCCGGGTCATGCCGGCGACGTAGGCCCGGCCGAGGCCGTCCTTCTCGGTGCGGTGCAGCACCCGTACCCGGTCGCCGGACCCGGCGGCCAGCTTGTCGGCGACCTCCCCGGTGCCGTCGGGCGAGTTGTCGTCGACCACCAGCAGGTGCAGGTTCGGCAGGTCGAGGTCGGCCAGCAGTCCGGCGAGGACCGGCAGGTTCTCCCGTTCGTTGTAGGTGGGCACGACCACAACGACCTTCGGGGAGGCCTCGACCATCTTCTGTTCCCTCGCGAGTTCGGCGCCCGCTGGCCGGCGCGGTCATCGGCACCCGCGCAGGGTCGGACGGTCGTCCAGTGCTCCGGCCGCCGTCGTCACCGCGGCCGCCGTGGTACGGCCGTGCGAGTCTAGCCGCGCCGCCCCGGACGCCGTCGCGCCGGACCACCCTCCGGTCCGGGCGTCATCCGCCCCGATCCTCATCTGGTCCGGCGGGAGCTCCAGGCGGGGGCGACGACGGCCACCAGGAGGACGGCGAAGCCGATCTGGAGCAGATGGCGGATCCAGTCGATCCCGGAGGTGTTCCGGACGCCGATCCAGCCGGAGACCGCGTTCCCCAGCCAGGCCCCGCCGGCGCCGAGCAGCATGGTCAGCCACCACGGGATCGACTGCGGGCCGCGCAGGATCAGTTTGGCGATCACGCCGAGCACGAAGCCGATGAGCAGAATCCACAGGAGCTGGAACATCGCATTCCACCTTTCGAGGCGCGTTCCCCCATGATCGCCCGAACCGTCCGGCACGGCACGTCCAGCGGAGGCGAGGAGGCGTTCGGCCCCCGCCTGCCCCTTTCTCCGCGTCCTAACCGTCCGCTCTTCCCGCTTCGCCGCTCAGCGCGGCCCCGGTGGCCGGGTCGAAGACGTGCAACCGCCCGGTGTCGATCCACAGCTCCAGCGGGGCGCCCTCGGCCGCCCGGGTGGCGGTGCCGATCCGGGCCACCACCTCCCGGCCGGGCGCCCCGGCGCCCGTCTCCGCCCGCCGCGCGCCGATCTCCTCCAGACCGCCGCCGGAGACCGCGTCGCCCTCCACGGTGAAGTGCGCGAACACGTCCGAGCCCACCGACTCCAGGACCTCGATCCCGACCGTGACGGTCGCGCCGCCCACCGGGTGCTCCAGCAGCGCGGCGTCCTCGAAGTGCTCGGGGCGGATGCCGACCACCACCTCGCGCGGCGCGTCCGCCGCCGTGAGCCGCCGGCGCAGCCGGTCGCCCAGCGGCAGGTCGCCGAGCGCGGTGCGCACCAGGCCCTCCTCCAGCCGGCCGTGCAGCAGGTTCATGCCGGGTGAGCCGATGAACCCGGCGACGAACAGGTTGGCCGGCTCGTCGTACAGCCGTTGCGGCGGGCCGACCTGCTGGACCAGGCCCGCGCGCAGCACCACCACCCGGTCGCCCAGCGTCATCGCCTCGACCTGGTCGTGGGTGACGTAGACGGTGGTGGTGCCCAGGCGCCGCTGCAGCCGGGAGATCTGGGTGCGCATCTGCACCCGCAGCTTGGCGTCCAGGTTGGACAGCGGCTCGTCCATCAGGAACGCCTTGGGGTCGCGGACGATCGCCCGGCCCATCGCCACGCGCTGGCGCTGCCCGCCGGAGAGGTTGGCGGGCCGGCGGTCCAGGTGCTCGGTGAGGTCGAGGATCCGGGCCGCCTCCTCCACCTTGGCGGCGACCACCGCCTTGTCGGTCTTCGCCAGCCGCAGCGCGAAACCCATGTTCTGACGGACCGTCATGTGCGGGTAGAGCGCGTAGCTCTGGAACACCATGGCGATGTCGCGGTCCTTGGGCGCCCGGTCGTTGACCACCTGCCCGCCGATCCGCAGGGTGCCGCCGGTGATGTCCTCCAGGCCCGCGATCATGTTCAGGGTGGTGGACTTCCCGCAGCCCGAGGGGCCGACCAGGATGACGAACTCGCCGTCGGCGACCGTCAGATCGAGGTCGTGGACGGCCACCGAGCCGTCGGGGTAGCGCTTGCTGATGCCGTCGAGGACGATCTCCGCCATCGGTCCGCGTCATCCCTTCACTGCGCCGGCGGTCAGGCCGGCCACGATGCGGCGTTGGAAGAACAGCACGAACAGCACGATCGGCACCGTGATCACCACGGCCGCGGCGGCGATCGAGCCGGTCGGCTGCTGGAACTGGGAGCTGCCGGTGAAGAAGGCGATCGCGGCGGGCACGGTGCGCGCGGCGTCCGTGGAGGTCAGCGAGATCGCGAAGAGGAAGTCGTTCCAGCAGAAGATGAAGACCAGGATGGCGGTGGTGAACACGCCCGGCGCCGCCAGCGGGGCGATCACCAGCCGGAACGCCTGGGCGGGCGTCGCGCCGTCCACCTTGGCGGCCTTCTCCAGCTCCCACGGGATCTCCCGGAAGAACGCCGAGAGGGTGTAGATCGCCAGCGGCAGCGAGAAGGTCATGTAAGGGATGATCAGCCCCGCCCAGGTGTCGAAGATCCCCAGCGCCCGCTCGATCTCGAACAGCGGCGAGACCAGCGAGATCGGCGGGAACATCGCGATCAGCAGCGACATCCCGATCAGCAGCCGCTTGCCGGGGAAGCGCAGCCGGGCCACCGCGTACGCCGCCATGGTGGCGAGCACCACCGCGACCGTGGTGGCGATCACCGCGATGCCGATCGAGTTGACCAGGGCCCGGGTGAACTCCGAGGTGTGGAAGATGCCGCGGTAGTTCTCCAGCGTCCAGCTGCGCGGCACGAAGTTGCCGTCGGTCAGGGTGGCCGGGTCCTTGAAGGACAGCGCGGCGATCCACCAGACCGGGAACAGCGCGTACAGCACCACCACCAGGTTGACCACGCCCCAGCCCGCCCCGGCCCGGGCCTGCCGGGCGGTCACCGGTGCTCCGCCGAACCGCCGGGCGCCGCGGCGCCGAAGACCTTGACGAAGACCAGGGCGATCGCCGCCACGCAGAGGAACACCAGCACCGAGATCGCCGAGCCGATGCCCAGGTTGAGCGCGGTGAAGAGGTTGTCGTAGCCGAGGATCGACACCGAGCCGGTGTCGTTGGCGCCGCCGGTCAGCACGTAGATGTTGTCGAAGATCCGGAACGCGTCCAGGGTCCGGAACAGCAGCGCCACCAGGATGGCCGGCTTCATCAGCGGCAGGACCACCAGCCGCAGGCGCTGCCCGAAGCCGGCGCCGTCGACCATCGCGGCCCGCACCGTCTCGGCCGGCACCAGCGCCAGGCCCGCCAGCAGGAGCAGCGCCATGAACGGCGTGGTCTTCCAGACCTCGGCCAGCACGATCAGGCCGATCGCCGGCCAGTGCTCGGTGAGCGGCGCGCTGTCCTCGGGCAGCAGCGCCGCCAGGTACCCGGTGCCGGGCGTCCAGGCGTACTGCCAGGAGTAGGCGGCCACCACGGTGACGATGCCGTAGGGCACGAGCACCGCCGTCCGCACCAGGCCCCGCCCGACCACCGCCCGGTGCATCACCAGCGCCAGCGCCAGGCCCAGCACCAGCTCGACCGCCACCGAGACGACGGTGATCAGCACCGTCACCCAGAGCGCCTGCCACCAGTACGGCGAGGACAGCACGGCGCCGTAGTTGGCGAAGCCGACGAACGCGGAGCGGTCCGGGAAGCGCAGGTCGTAGCGCTGGAAGGAGAGGTAGACGGCGTAGCCGACCGGATAGGCCGTCACCAGGAGCATCACCAGCACGGCGGGGGCGCACAGCAGCCAGCCGAGCCGGCGCTCCTGCCGGGAGCCCTCGGAGGGCCGGCCGGCCCGCGCCGCCGGGGGCCGCGTTCCGGTCGCGGTCATGGAATCAACCCCTTCGAGCCGAGCGCGTCCCTGATCTGCCCGGACAGGTCGGCCACGGTGCGCTCCGGGTCCACCGCCGACGGCGGGGAGAGGGCGTGCGCGACGGCGATCGAGACGTTCTGGTAGGCGGGTGTCTGCGGCCGCACCGAGGCCGAGTCGAGGGCTCGCAGCACGTCCGCCGCGAACGGGTAGCTCGCGGTGAGTTCGGCGGCGGTGTACAGGCTGCGCAGCGACGGCGGCAGGCCGCCCTTGAGCGCGTTGGTCAGCTGGTTGTCGCGGTTGCGCAGGCACAGGACGGCCTCCTGGGCGGCGTCCGGGTACCGGGAGTAGCCCCCGACGGCGAGGTCGATGCCGCCGATGGTCACCGTCGCGGGCCGTCCGGGGACGACCGAGGGGTAGGGCGCCCAGCGGAAGTGGGGGAACAGCTCGGGCTTGTTCTCCTTCATCGACGGATAGACGAAGGGGTAGTTGAGCTCGAAGGCGGCGGTGCCGGACTCCATCGCCAGCCGGTTCTCGTCCTCCCTCTGGTTGGACAGCGAGGGATCGGCGGCGGGGGAGGTGGCGAGGTCCCGGATCACCCGCGCGGCGGTGACGGCCGGCTCGCCCAGCGAGGGCGCCGTCGCGTCGGGGGTGAGGATCGAGCCGCCCGCGCTGGTGACCAGGGTGTTGAACCAGACCGTCAGCCCCTCGTACTGGGCGCCCTGCACCTCGACGAAGTGCGGCTTGTCCTGCTCGGCGAGCCGGCGCGCGGCCCGCAGCATCTCGTCCCAGGTGGCGGGCGCGGCGGGCACCAGGTCGTCGCGGTACCAGAGCAGCTGGGTGTTGGAGTTGTACGGGACGGCGTACAGCCGGTCCTTCCAGGTGGCGGTCTGCAGCGCGGCCGCCAGGGTGTCCTCGCTCGCCCTCTCGCGCAGCGGACCGGTCCACTCGCGCACCCAGCCGGCCTCCGCGAACTCCGGTGTCCAGGTGACGTCCAGGCCCATGATGTCGACGCCGGTGTCGTGCGCGGCCAGCCGGCGCACCAGCTGCTGGCGCTGGCCGTCGGCGGTGCGGGGCAGCTTGTTGTAGCGGATGGACCAGCGCCCGCCGGAGTCGCGGCCGCAGGTGTCGGCGGCCTGCTGGAGCGCGCCCGAGTCGTCGGGGAAGTTGTACCAGTCGAGGACGACCGGTCCGCCGCCCCCGGAGCCCCCGCCGCTCCCGCACGCGGCCAGTGTCCACGCGAGCAGGAGCACCAGGGCGAGCGCGACCCGGTGGTTCGGCCTGGGCATCGCCACTCCCTCCGGTGGACCGGTCCGCGGCTGGCCCACGCTAGGCCGGACGGCCGCCGCCCGCGGCGACCCGCCGGTGCGACACCCCCGGGACCGCCCGGGCGGGCTAGAGACGAGGCCCGCCCTCTCGGATCACGCCGGATCGGCGGGCGTTTCCTCCAGCCCGCGGCCGGGGGAGGGCGTGCTCCGGCGGCGACCGTCCGACGGCCCCGCCCGGCCGCAAGCCGGACGGGGCCGTCGGTGCTCCGGACGCCTCGGCGGGTGTCCCACGGCCCGTCGCCGCAGTTCGCCGAACCGCCGGGTGGCGGGGGGAGCGGTTCCGGTTGGGGCGGGACGGCTCTGGCGGGCGACCGCGCCGAGCCGCTACGGTCTGGACCAGCACCCGCCCTGGCCTCTTCCGGGAGTCGTCATCAGCACCCGATCCACCGTCAGCGCCGTTCCCGCCTCCGCCGGTTCGCCGCCCGACGCGCTCACCCTGACCGATCTGCTCGACGACCGCGCCCGGCGGCACCCCGACCGGCCCGCGCTGCTCGTACCCGGCCGCCCCGTGCTCGACTACCGGGCGTGGCGCGAACGGGCCGTGCGCGCCGCCCACGGGCTCGCGCGGGCCGGCGTCCGCCCGGGGGAGCGGGTGCTGCTGCTCTTCCCCAACCGGGCCTGGGACGACTACGCGGTGGCCTTCCTGGCCGCGCACTACGCGGGCGCGGCGGGCGTCGTCGCCCGCGAGGACCTCAGCGCCGAGGACACCGCGCGGCTGGCGGGCGACAGCGGGGCCGTCCTCGCCGTCGCCCCCGCGGCCGAGGACGAGCGCGCCTCGGCCGCCGGCCTCCGCACCCTGCGGCTCGCCGACCTGGAGGCGGCCGGTGCCGGCGACGGGCAGCCGCCGCACCGCCCCGCCCCCGGGGACCTCGCCCAGGTCATCGGCACCTCCGGCACCACCGGCGCGCCCAAGGGCGTGCACGCCGCCCACGCCAGCCTGACCGCCGGCCAGCGGCTCGACCCGCGCCCGCGCCCCTACGCCCACTCGGCGCACGCGGTGCACGCCTTCCCGATCGGCACCAACGCCGCCCAGGTGGTCCTGGTCAACGCGCTGGTCGCCGCGCCCGCCACGATCTGCCTGCCGCGCTTCGACGCCGAGGAGTTCGGCCGGACCGTCGCCGAGCACCGCGTGGGCACCGTCTTCCTGGTGCCGTCGATGGCCGTCGAACTGCTCAACTCGGGCGTCGCCGTCCGGCACGACCTCGGCAGTGTCCTGCTCATCAGCTCCTCCGCCGCCGCGCTGCCCGCCCCCGTCGCCGCCGCCCTGCGCGAGGCCCTGCCGACCGCGGCCCTGGTCAACACCTACACCTCCGCCGAGGCGTCCCCCGCCCAGATATCCGCCGTCGTCGACGCCCGCCGCCCCGGCTCGGTCGGCCGCCCCGCCAACCCCGGCGACCTGCGGCTGCTCGGCGAGGACGGCCGCCCCGTCGAGCCGGGCGCCGTCGGCGAGGTCTGGCTGCGCCAGCCCGGCCCGCCGCGCGGCTACACCGCCGGCGCCGACGCCTCGGCCGCCGTCTTCCGGGACGGCTGGGTGCGGATGGGCGACCTCGGCCGGCTCGACGCCGACGGCTACCTGTACCTGATCGACCGGGAGAGCGACGTCATCAAGTCCGGCGCCCTCAAGGTGTCCACCCTGCGCATCGAGGACGTCCTGCACGCCCACCCGCGGGTCGCCGACGCCGCCGCGCTCGGCCTGCCGCACCCGGTCATGGGCGCCGTGCCGGTGGCCGCCGTCGTGCCCGCCGCCGACGGCCTGGACCTCGACGAACTGCGGCTCTTCCTCGCCGAACGGCTCGGCCGCGCCGAACTGCCGGTCCGCATCCTGGTCACCGATCGGCTGCCCCGCAACCCCAGCGGCAAGGTCGTCAAGCACCACCTGCGCGCCCGCTTCGAGGAACCGGCCCCGGCGGCCGGCGGCACCCCGCCCGCCACCGAGCACGAACGCGCCCTCGCCGCCGTCTGGCGCAGGATCCTCGGCCGGCCCGTCGAGGCCGTGGAGGAGGAGTTCTTCGCCCTCGGCGGCGACTCCTTCCGCGCCGTCCAGCTCGCCGCTGCCGTCTCTGCCGAGTTCGACGTCACCGCGAGCACCGCCCTCGTCTTCGAACGCCCCTCGCTGCGCGCCCAGGCCGCCTGGCTCGCCGCCGCCCCGAAGAACGCCGACGCCCCGCCCCCGGTCGGCGACACCGAGCTCTCCCCGTTCCTGCGCGAGCTGCGCGCCCAGCCGCACGACATCCCGCTCACCTCCCAGCAGGAGAACTTCCTGCGCTGGATGGCCGAGGCCGAGGGCCGCAACGTCGGCTCGGTCGCCGTCATGTTCCGCGTCACCGAGGCGCTGCGCCCCGACCTGCTGACCGAGGCGCTGTACGAGGCGGTGCGCCGCCACCCGGCGCTGCGCACCCGGTTCGTGCCGGTGCCCGGCGCCGCGCCGGGCGTGCGGCGCGCCGTGGTCGACGCGGAGCCGGAGGTCGAGGCCATCCTGGTCGACGCCCCGGGCGAGAGCGACGACGAGGTGTCGGCCCGGCTGATCGCCGTCCGGGACCGGCTCACCGACGTCGGCAAGGGCCCGATGACCGGCCTGGCGGTGGTCAGCCGGGCCCCCGACGACCACGCCGTGCTGCTCGCCGTCCACCACATCGTCGGCGACGGCTGGTCGGTCGGCGTGCTGCTGCGCGACCTCGGCGTCATCTACTCGGCGCTGCGCCGAGGCCGCCCCGCACCCCCGCCGCGCCCGATGCCGACACTCGGTGAGCTGGTCACCCGCGCCAACGCCCACTGGCCGGTCTCCCGCGCCCACTTCGCCCGCACCCTCGGCGGCGCGCCCGAGGCCGTGCACCCGTTCCCCGGCCGCGCCGACACCGAGACGGTGCTCAGCGCCGCCCACCGCCTCGCCGTCCCCGCCGCCCGGGCCGCCGCCCTGCGCGAACGGGCCGCCGAGGCCGGGGCCACCCCCTTCCAGGCCCTGGCCACGGTCTGGCTCGGGCTGCTGGCGGAGCGCAGCGGCCAGGACGACCTCGTCCTGATGACCCCCGTGCCCGGCCGGACCTCGCCCGAGGCCGAACAGGCCGTCGGCTGCTTCGTACAGTCCCTGCTGCTGCGGGTCGACGCCTCCGGCGTCCCCGGCTTCGCCGAACTCCTCGCCCGGGTCCGCGACACCGCCACCGCGGCCCTGGACCACCAGCTGTACCCCTTCGCGGAGTTCAGCCCGATGGTGCCGTTCGCCGCCTGGCTCCGCTACGAGAGCTGGAACGCCCCCGCGCAGCTCCCCGGCCTGGCCTGCACGGCCTGGGAGGTACCGCGCAGCGCCACCGTCCCCTACCCGCTCCCCGGCGGCGACCGGCACGTCCCCGAGCTCGCGGCCACCGAACAGCCCGACGGCTCCCTGGTCTGCTGGCTCCGCTACAACGAGCACGCCTTCGGCCGGGCCGCCGTCGAGTCGCTGGCGGCCGCCCTGGAGGCCCGCATCGCGGAGGCCGCCGGCGGCTGACAGCCGCCGTCCGCCGGTGGCCGACGGCCGATTGTCAGTGGCCGATGCCAGGCTTCCCGTGAACTGATCCGAAGGAGAGCACCATGGGTACCTGGGACATCGGCCACTTCGACAACGACACCGCCGCGGACTTCTCCGGCGCGTTGGACGACGCGGCCCCGGCCGAGCGCGAGGCCGTGATCCGCCGCGTCCTGACCGACGTGGTCGGCACGGCGTCGGACGACTACCTCGACTCCTACGAGGCGGCCAAGGCCGTGGCCGCGGCCGCCCTCATCGCCGCCCAGTGCCCCGGCGGCGAGCCGGTCACCACCAGCTACGGCCCCGAGCAGCCCCTCCCGACGTTCCCCGACGACTTCCGCCCCCTCGCCGCCGAGGCCCTGGACCGCGTCCTCGCCGACGAGTCCGAACTCGCCGAGCTCTGGGACGAGTCGGAGGACGCCGCCGCTTGGCGCCGCACCGTCGCGGACCTGCGCGCCGTCCTCGTCCCGGAGCCGGCGGCGGCGTCGTAGCCGGGGGCTCGGCCGGGTCGGCCTCGGACCGTTCTAGGCGCCGCCGGCGATCTGTCCGAGGTTGGCCCAGCCGCCGCCGCTGTCGCCCCCGCGGTAGGCGTAGCCGCTGACGGCGCCGCCGGTGTCCGTCCGGAGGTAGTCGGCACGGGCGTCGCCGTCGAAGTCCGCGAAGGCGACCTGCTCCTGCCGGTCGGTGACGCCGGAGGCGACCTGGCCGAGGGGGAGCCAGCCGCCGTGGCGGTCGCCGCCGCGGTTGAGCCAGACGTGCACGGAGCCGTCGGCGTTGATCAGGAGGTAGTCGGCCTTGCCGTCGCCGTCGAGGTCGGCGAGGCGGACGCGGTTGCGGTCGGTGGTGACGCCGGTGGCGACCTGGCCGATGCCGTACCAGCCGGCGCCGCCGGCGGGGTCGCCGCCGCGGTTCAGCCAGACCTTGACGGCGCCGCTGTCCTCGATGACGAGGTAGTCGGCGCGGCCGTCGCCGTCGAAGTCGGCGAAGCGGACCTGGTCCTGGCGGTTGGTGACGCCGGTGGCGACGCGGCCGACGGGCTCCCAGGGCGCGACCTGGTCGCCGCCGTGGTTGAGCCAGACGTTCACCGAGCCGTCGGCGTTGACGACGATGTAGTCGGCCTTGCCGTCGCCGTTGAAGTCGGCGAGGCGGACGCGGTTGCGGTCGGTGGTGACGCCGGTGGCGACCTGGCCGAGGCCCTGCCAGCCGTTCGCGCCGGCGGGGTCGCCGCCGCGGTTCAGCCAGACCTTGACGGCGCCGCTGTCCTCGACCGTCAGGTAGTCCGGCTTGCCGTCACCGTCGAAGTCCGCCCACCGCACGCGTCCGTTGCCGCCGACCTCGTTCCCGGCCCGGGGAGCCGCGGGGCGGGAGACCCAGCCGTCGGCGACGGCCCGGTCCAGGGCCTGGTGGAAGACCTCGGCCATCTTGCGGTAGCCGCCGTCGTTGGGGTGCAACTGGTCCGGGAGGTCGGCCGCGGCGTCGAGGTTCGCGGGATCCACGTACCGGAAGTGCCGGCCCGAGGGTCCGTCGGCCGGGCTCTGGTTCCGGCTCTGGAGCGCGGTGAACTCGCGGTTGAACAGGGCGGTCCTCTGCTCCAGGCCGGGGGTGGCGGTCAGCAGGCCCTGCACGATGACGGTCACGCCCGGCTTGTCGGCGAAGATGCGGTCGACCAGCTCGGACAGCCGCTGGGCGGCCTGCACCGGGTCGGCGTTCGGGTCCCACTTCAGGTCGTTGATCCCGAGGTGCAGGAGGACGACGTCGGGGTCGGCGGCGGAGAGCCAGCGGTCGATGTCCGCGCGGACCTGGGCGATCCGGTAGCCGCTGTGCCCCTCGTGGTCCGGGTCTCCGGCGGCGCCGGAGGAGGAGGTGCCGACCAGGTCGACGGTGTACGGGGACTGCTGGGCGGTCAGGTCCCACAGGGGTGCGCGGTAGCCCGCCCCGGTGGAGCTTCCCGCACCGTCGGTGATCGAGTCACCGAGCGGCATGACCTTGATCGGGCGCGGCGTCGGCGCCGGTGCCGAGGTCGGTGCCGAGGCGGGGAGCGGGGCCGGGAGCGGGGCCGATGCCGCCGCGGGAACGGCGCCGGAGGCCAGGACGGCGGCGAGGGAGGCCAGGGCGATCAGGGAGGTGCGCTTCATGGGTGTCCAGTCCGGGGGAGGAGAGGGGAGGGGAGAGAAGTGCGGGCCGGGCCCTGGCGGCCGCCGTGGGCAGCGGCTGCCAGGGCCCGGGTCCGGGGTCAGGCGCCGGAGGCGATCCGGCCGAGGAAGTCCCAGCCGCCGTGGCCGTCGCCGCCCTTGTTGGCGTACGCGCTGGTGCTGCCGTCGCCGGGGTTCCAGAGGTAGTCGGCACGGCCGTCACCGGTGAAGTCCGTCAGGAAGACGGCGTTGTTGTCCGTCGTCAGACCGGCGGCGACGCGCCCGACGGGCTCCCAGGGGGTGACCTGGTCGCCGCCGTGGTTCAGCCAGACGTTCACCGAGCCGTCGTAGGCGACGACGATGTAGTCGGCCTTGCCGTCGCCGTTGAAGTCGGCGAGACGGACCCGGCTGCGGTCGGAGGTGACGCCGGCGGCGACCTGGCCGATGCCCTGCCAGCCGGCGCCGCCGGCGGGGTCGCCGCCGCGGTTCAGCCAGACCTTGACGGCGCCGCTGTCCTCGATGACGAGGTAGTCGGCGCGGCCGTCGCCGTCGAAATCGGCGAAGCGGACCTGGTCCTGGCGGTTGGTGACGCCGGTGGCGACGCGGCCGATGGGCTCCCAGGGAGTGACCTGGTCGCCGCCGTGGTTGAGCCAGACGTTCACCGAGCCGTCGGCGTTGACGACGATGTAGTCGGCCTTGCCGTCGCCGTTGAAGTCGGCGAGGCGCACCCGGCTGCGGTCGGTGGTGACGCCGGTGGCGACCTGGCCGATGCCCTGCCAGCCGGCGCCGCCGGCGGGGTCGCCGCCGCGGTTCAGCCAGACCTTGACGGCGCCGTTGTCCTCGACCGTCAGGTAGTCGGGCTTGCCGTCACCGTCGAAGTCGGTGAAGCGCAGTCGGCCGGTGCCGGCCTCGTTGACGGCGGCGGAGCGCCGGTCCCGCAGGGCCGTGATCCACGGACCGAGGTCGTCCACCCGCGTCTCGTAGGCGCCGGTGCGGGTCTCGGTGGCGGGGGTGCCGAGGCAGCCGCCCTGCCAGGAGCGGGAGATGACACCGGTGAGGACCGGCTTGGCGTTCTCGGTGCGCCAGACCGGCCCGCCCGCGTCGCCCTTGCAGATCAGGCCGGGCGCGGTGGGGGTGACATCCAGACCGCCGGCCGCGACGGTGCCCGCGGTGACGGCGGAGGTGTGGAGCTTGCCGGGGGTCCAGCCGGTGGCGGTGCGGCCGAAGCCGGCCGCGGTCAGCGCGCTGCCCTCGGCAGGTGCTGTAGCGGCGAGCGCGACGGGCGCGATGTCGAAGACCGGGGTGTCCAGCCGGGCCATGACCAGGTCGCGGTCCTGGTGGGGGACCAGCTCGGTGATCCTGATCTGCTGCCCGCCGGCGGCGGCGAGGTCGCCACGGCCGATGGTGGCGGTGGTGGCCTGCTGGGGCGCGCCCGCGGTGACGGTGCCGGGGTTCGCGGGGTCGTCGGCGAAGCAGGACTTCGCGGTGAGGACCCAGCGCGGGTCGACCAGCGCACCCGTGCAGGTGCGGCCCTGGTCACCGAAGGCGAGGTGGGTGGTGAAGGCGGTGGCGGGGTCCGCGGGCTGTCCCGTCGCGGGGGCCGTGCCGGAGCCGGTGACCCGGAGTTCGAGGAGCGTGGACAGCCCGGAGGTCGGGGACGCCTCGCCGAACCCCTTGGCGGTGTTGCGGGGGACGTCGATGCTCTGGGCCTGGCCGTTGGTGGACAGGCTGGCCTTCACGTCGCGGTCCACGGTCTGGACCCGATAGGCATCGGGAATGTTCACCGCGAGGTAGCCCGAGGGGCCGGTCGCGGCGAAGCAGAGCCAGTTGTCGTGCAGGGTGACCGTGCGGGCCCACACCTTGATCTGGTAGGGGTTCGCGCAGTCCGTGACCGTGATGCGTCCGTCGCCGCGGACCACGGTGGCGCCGGTTTCCGCCAGGATCTGCGCGGCAGCGGGATAGGCGCCGTCCTCGGCGGCGCTCGGCGCCCCGGTGTTCGCGGCGCCCGCCGCCACGGCGGCGGTGGTGAAGCCCTGCATGACGGCGACGGTCGTGCCGACCGCGGCCAACAGACCGATGAGTTGTCGTCGGTGGAACATGTGCCAGAAATCCCCTGTTTCCGTCGGTGGATGTAATCGAGGTCATGGCGCCGGCCGCGCACGCCCGAACAGGCCGTCATCCTGTCGAGTCGTGCCGCGGAAACGGCTGAAGGCGCGCCGAGGAGTGAATTAGGCCGGTACCCCGCGCGCCGGGGAATGCCGGTCGAAAGTGGCGTACCCGCCGTTGCCGGAACGGCTTGGCCCCCCCTGGAGACCGAATGGGAGAAAGCGCGTCCCCGGACGCTCAGGCCGAGGGCTGCGGAGATGTGGATGCCCGCGCGCTCCGACCGCTACGACGGTCCTGCGCTGCGGCGCCGACGGATTCGTCGGCGGTACGGCCCGGTGCGGTCCGGCGTATCGCGGCAGACCTCATGAACACCTCCAGCATGCTGCTCCCCCTTGCGGCTCTGCTGTGCGGGCCGACACCGGTGCCGGTGCGCGCCCCGGCTGATCATTTCAGCGCTCTCGATCCGGCACAAGAAGGGAAATGGATCGTTTGCTCGACAATTGGGCGAATTGTCCGGCGAATTCCGGATCGGACTGCTGTGCCATCGAATGAGCGGCGTGGCGTGCTACGCGCGAATTCTCATACTTGCGCCAAGAATTGAGGGCATTGGGTCGATGGTTGGCGAACCATCCGTGTCGGACCGGTTTTCGCCCGCCAAAACCGGTCACCGGGCAAGCCGGATGCGCCAATCCGCCATCGGGCGTCCGAAATCCGCGGGGTATTGGCATCGGAAATTCAGGCACGGCCGGACTATGCTCTGACGGCCCGCATATGTGCGGCGGCTCGGCCCGGAACCCCGAGAAGGATCCGTCCGCGGAGAAGTGATTTCCGCCGGACGGCCCTCGGCGGATGTCCGCGGGCCCGAAGCGAATGAATCGAATGCGATGGGGGGACCAGTGGGTTCGGAACGGAGACATCCACAACGTCGGGGCCGTCGGGCCCGACGCGCCCTGTACCGGGGACTGCTGCCGCTGGTGATGCTCGGTCCACTGGTCGCGGCCGTGCCGAGCACGGCGAACGAGGTGCCGGCTCCGCAGGTGTCGGACCGCGGGAAGACCGTGGCGGCCTGGTCGGCGGGCGGCCCCGCCGTGCAGGCCGCGGCCGAGGAGGCCCTGACCGGTGACGACGCCCGGATCCAGGCCTTCCTGAACGCCGATCGCGCGGCCGCCGCGGGCAAGGACGCGCGGCAGACGGCGCTGCAACTCGTCGCGGTCGGGGGCCGCGGCCTGCGCCAGGCGGCGGAGCGCGCGCTCGCGGGCACGCCGCAGGAGCTGGACGCCTTCCTGGCGACCGGCTGGAAGGCACCCCTGGAGCAGGACCTCCGGGTGCTGGCGGCGAAGTCCGTGGAGGCCGGCGGGCGGGGAGTCCAGGGCGCCGGCAACGCCGCCCTGAACGGGACCATCGACGACGTGCGCCGGTTCCTGACGAAGGACCAGTTCGTCCAGCGGGACGCGGACGACCGCGTCCGCGTCGCCCAGCTGGAGGCGGTCGGCGGTCCGGCCACCCAGCGGGCCGCGTCGCTCGCGCTCAACGGCTCCATCGAGGACATCCGGGAGTTCCTGTCCGTCGGCCAGTTCGTCGCCCGGGCCCGGGACGAGGAACACGCCAGTATCGAGCAGCTCGCGAAGCAGGCCAAGGAGGCCGGCGCGCAGGCGTCCCGCGAGACCGAAGCCGCCAAGGACGCCTCCGAGCGGGCCGTTTCGGCCGCCAGGCTGGCGAAGGAGGCGGCCGAGACCGCCGCCGCCGAGACCGCCGCGGCCCAGGGCGACTCGGTCAGGGCCGCTGCCGCGGCGGCCCGCGCGGCCGACGCGAGCCGCCGGGCGGCAGACGCCGCGAAGGCCGCGATCTCCGCCTCCCGGGCGGCGAACAACGCCGCCCGGCTCGCGGCGAACGCCGCCTCCCAGGCCGCGAACGCCGCCTCCGGTGCCGCGCGGGCGGCGACCAACGCCCGCAACGCGGCCGCGCTCGCCGCGACCGACGCCCAGCAGGGCGCGGCCGCCCGCAAGGCGGCCGAGGACGCCCGGACCGCGGCGAAGCTGGCCTGCGACGTCGCGGACGCCGCCGCCCAGGCGGGCACGGCCGCCGCGGCCGCCGGCCAGGCCGCCAAGGCCGCCCAGAGCGCGAGCAGCAACATGGAGGCGGCGGCCACCGCCGCCGAGCAGGCCGGCTCGCTCGCCGGCCAGTCGTCCGCCTCGTCGGCGGAGGCCAAGCAGGCCGCCGACACCGCCCGCCGCAACGCCCGCGAGGCGACCCGCTCCGCGAACGCCGCCTCGGCGCTCGCCAACGAGTCGGCCACCGCCGCCACCCAGGCCCACGACGCGGCCTACGCGGCGGCCGGCCACGCGAACAACGCCGCGACCGCCGCCGACAACGCGGCCGCCCACGCCGGCGAGGCCGGCCAGGCCGCGCAGCAGTCCACGGCCCACGCCGCCGCCGCCCAGCAGGCCGCCGACGCCTCCTCGGCCGCGGTCGCCCAGGCGAAGACCGTGGAGGCCCTGGCCCGCCGCAGCGAGCAGGAGGAGGTCACCGCCCGCACCACCGCCGCCGTCGAACAGGCCCGGGACCTGCGCGCCACCGACGACCTCGTCAAGGCCGGCACCGCCCGGGCCGCCGACGAGGCCAGGAAGCTGGAGACGGAGGCCACCCGGCTCGCCGCCGAAGCGACCCGGCCCGGCACCGACCCCGCCGTGGTGGTCGCCGACGGCCGCCGGATGGCCCTCACCGCGATGAAGATCCGGGGCCCCTGGAGCCGCAACGCCGCACAGGCGGCACTCGCCGGCTCCGCGCAGGACGTGATCGACTACGTCCGCACCGGCTGGCAGGCCTCCGCCGCCCGGGACGAACGGGCCCACCTGTTCCACCTCGCCTACGACACGCGGGTCACCGCGCTGCGGACGGCCGCGCTGACCGCCCTGAACGGCGACAGCGCGGGGATCCATGCATTCCTGGAGACCGGGAAGGACCAGGCGGCCGCGGCCGACTACCGGGTCCAGATCGCGAGGATCGGCGAAGCCGGCGGCCGCGGCGTCAAGGACGCGGCGAACGCCGCCCTCAACGCGGGCACGGTCGGCGCCCTGGTCACCTTCCTGACCACCACCCAGTACACCGCGCAGGAGGCCGACGACCGCGTCCGCGCCGCCCAGCTCGCGGAGGCCGGCGGGCCCGAGATGAAGCTCGCCTCCGAGGTGGCCCTGGCCGGACCGGCCGCCGACCTGCGCGCCTTCGTCCGGATCGGCCAGTACCGGGCACAGCGCCGCGACGACCTGACCACCGCCCACGTCGCCCAGATCCAGAACCTGATCGCCGGGGCCGAACGGGTCGCCGCCCTCGCCCAGCAGAACGCCAAACTCGCGGGCCAGACCGCGGCGCTCGCCCGGCAGGCCGCCGCGGAGGCGGCCAGCTACGCCGACCAGGCCCGGAAGTCCGCCGACGCTGCCGAGGGATTCGCGCAGCAGGCGGCCGGCTCCGCCAAGGCGGCCGACGACTCGGCCGCCCGCGCGGCGCAGTCGGCCCTCACCGCCCGCCGGGCGGCGGCCGACGCCAACCGCGCCGCCACCCGGGCGGTCGTCTCCGCCACGCGCGCGCAGCTCTCCGCGAACGCCGCCCAGGGCTCGGCCTCCGAGGCCCGGACGGTCTCGGAGCAGGCGAAGGCCTCCGCCCTCGCCGCCGGGCAGGACTCGGCCGCCGCGGATGTCGCGGCCAAGGACGCCTTCGCCGCGGCCGTGGCCAAGCAGCAGGCGAAGGAAGCCCAGTGGCAGAAGATCGTCGAGCAGTGGCGCAAGGACAACGCCAACCAGGACCAGGGCTCCGACGACTCCTGGCTGCCCGACTGGCTCGCGGACCCGCTGCGGACCGCGGCCACCTACACCGTGTCCGTGGTGACCAACCCCGACGTCTGGATCGGTGCCGGTGAGACCGCGCTCGGCTTCGTCATGGTGCAGGCCGGCGCCGCCGGCGACTTCGCCGGAGGCGCGGTGTGCCTCACCGGCGTGGGCTGCCTCGCGGGGGCGCCCGCCATCGCGGTGAGCACCGCCGCGATCGTGGGCGGCGCCTATACGGCGACCGACGGTGTGCGCCGCTTCGGCGAGGGCATGGAGACCGCCCTCAGCGACGCCAGCGCGTCCACCGGACGGACCTCGGCCGGCGGGAGCAACGAGCAGCGGGCGATGGACCTGGTGAAGGAGTACCCCCAGTACGGGAACCAGCTCCCGACCGTCATGAAGGACCCGCGCTGGCCCGCCGAGGACGGCTGGGTGAAGATGGAGCAGACCGTCGACGGCGTGGAGGTCCACTACGTGTACAACAGGCGGACCTTCGAGGCCCAGGACTACAAGTTCAAGGACCGCTCCTGATGAGCCTTCCGATCCTTCCCGAAGGCACCCGGGTCAGGGTGGTCCAGGACCCGGAGTGGGACGGCCCGTGGCAGAGGGAGTTCGACGGGACGGTCCAGTACGTCCCGAGCCCGCCGGAACCGGTGCTCCACACGTCGGCCCGCCCCGGCGAACTGGCCTACTGGGTCCGGTTCGACGAGCCGCAGCGTGACGCGGACGGCGACGGCCCGTACGACAAGGCGCACATCTGGGACCGCTACCTGAGGCCGCTCGCCGGGCACCTGCCCGACGAGCGGGCGACGGGCCCCGCGTAGGGCTCCGCGCCGGCCCGGGGTTCGACCGCGTTCGCACCGGACCGCCACCGCATCCAGCGGTGGCGGTCCGTACGCGTTGCCGGGAGCGCCGCAGGAACCGCTCGCCCCGCCCTCCCGTCATCTCCACGGGGGTCGCCCGCAGGCTCGACGGCCCCTCAGTTCTTCCCCACCGAGGTCCGAGGAGATCCATGGCCGACACCGTCAACTCACTGGCGGCCCGCCTTCACGACGTGCTGGTGGAGTTCCTGACCAAGGGAGCCCCCGCGGTCGGTACCAGGGGCTTCCACGACGTCGTCGCGCGCGCCGCGGCGCTCGGCCCCGACGGCATGTGGCTCGCCGCCGCGGGCCGGGCGAGCCTCGGCGGCCTGGCGTGCGCGCAGGGGGACGCGGAACTGACCCTGCTCCACCTGGAGGCCGCGGTGTCGGGCGGCTACAACGACTGCGTGGCGCTCCACCTGCCGCTCATGCGCCCGTTGCACCGGGATCCCCGGTTCCAGGCCCTGTACCGGCGGATCCGCGTCACCCAGGCCGACCTCGACGAGTTCTTCTGGCTGCACCGGGAGATCCACACCGCGATCAGGGACGCCCAGCAGGCGACCGTTGACAACATAGGCCGCTACGACACCGGGGTGTCCCTGCTCCCGCAGGCCCCCATGCCGACCCGTGAGCCGAACACCCCCGGCGTCCTGATCACCCGCATCGAACTCGCCGCGACCCAGACCGCACTCCAGCAGGCGGCCGTCAAGGCGGAGTTCCAGCGCAGCGCCGGCAACACCAGCCTCAGCCTGATCGACGACACCTGGGACTACGCCCACGCCCGGCGCGACGCCTGGCACGCCGACGTGCTGGACACCCAGCGCCAGCGGGCCGCCGAGGCGCGGGCCTTCGTCGAACGGCCCGGCGCCGACACCGCGCTCGCCCCCTGCCCGCCGCTGGGCTCGATCGCCTACCCCGGCTGAGGGCCGGCCCTCAGATCGCGGTCAGACAGTCCTCGTCGAGGCCGTCGAGGACGAACCCGTTCTCGAAGCGCACCCGGTACTGGGCCCGGGCGCCGGCTCCGGTGTCGAACGCCCCCTGCTGGATGATCTGCTGGCGGAGGCCGTCGACCACGTGGGCCGTGAAGCCCGAGAAGTGGCTGCCGCGGACCTGCTGATCGAACTCCGCGAGTGCGGCCTGCGCCGCACCGCGGGCTTCGTTCGCGACGCCGGTGACGATGCCGACCAGGCCCTCGGCCAGGAACAGTGCACCCGGGGAGCCGGCCCCGGCGGCCGCGCCGCCCGCGGTGACCTGCACTTCCCTGGTCAACCTCACGTTCGCGCCGGCGCTGTACGGCATGGCGGTCCCCCCTCGTCGTTCGATCTTGGCGGTGACGAGCGTAACCGAGACGCACGGCGTGGTCAGGGGGTCCGGGCGGTGGCCGTGCGGTCGCTTGACCTCAAGCGGGGTTGATCTCGCACGCTGGGGGTGTTCGAACTGACACACCGACAGGAGGCAGGCACCATGCGCGCCGTACAGGTACACCGCTTCGGGCCGGAGGAACCGGTGGTGGGGGAGGTCCCGGATCCGGTGGCCGGGCCGGGGGAGGCGGTCGTGGCCGTGGAGGTGGCCGGGCTGACCTTCGTCGAGACGCAGATCAGGCGCGGCACCGATCCCTGGCACGAGCCGCCGGCGCTGCCCTACGTGCCGGGCGGTCTGGTCGCCGGCCGGGTGGACGCGGTCGGTGCCGGGGGCGACCCGGCCTGGTTGGGGCGGCGGGTCCTCGCGAGCACCGGCGAGACCGGCGGCTTCGCCGAACGGGCGACCGCGTCGGCCGAGGCGCTCGTCCCGGCCCCGGAGGGCCTCGGCCTGCCCGAGGCCGTGGCGCTGCACAGCGACGGCAGCACGGCGTGGGGGCTGGTCGAGCACGCCCGGATCCGGCCCGGGGAGTGGGTCCTGGTGGAGGCCGCGGCCGGTGGGGTGGGCAGCCTCCTCGTCCAACTCGCCCGCGCCGCAGGGGCGAGGGTGATCGGCGCCGCCGGGGGGCGCGGAAGCTCGACGCCGTGCGCGAGCTGGGTGCCGAGGCGGCCGTCGACTACCGCGAGCCCGACTGGACGGAGGCGGTGCGCGCGCTCACCGGCGGCGCCGGCGCGGACGTGGTCTTCGACGGGGTCGGAGGTGACATCGGCCGGGCGGCGTTCGGGGTGACGGCCCGCGGCGGCCGCTTCTCCGTCCACGGCGCCGCGAGCGGAGCGGCCACCTCCGTCGACCCCGCGGACGCGCGCCGCGCGGACGTGGAGGTCATCGGCATCGACCAGCTCTTCGGCTTCGGCCCCCACCTCGCCCGCTGGGCCCGCGAGATCACGGTCGAGGCGATGGCGGGCCGCGTACGGCCGCTCATCGGGCAGACCTTCCCGCTGGAACGGGCCGCCGACGCCCACGCCGCCGTCGAGAACCGCACCGCCCTCGGCAAGACCCTGCTGCTGGTGTGAGCCACCGTCGGCGACCCGGCCGGGGCCGCGGCCGGCGCGGGTGGTGGAAGCGGGCTCGGCCTCGTCGCCGGGAAGGCCGAGCCGCGGGTCCAGGGCCGGTGGCGAACGCGGCCGCGCCGGACGTCGTACTCGGCTCGTGGGTCCTGCGTCGGCCCGACGATCCGCTCGTTGCCGGAGATGGCGCCTTCGGGCGGCGGCGTCAGGGGCTGAACACGTCCAGGGACAGGCGCTTGGCGCGGTCCAAGTCGGTAACGTCGCCGAAGAGTTGGTAGCGGGTGTTGGCAGCGCGCAGGTAGGCGTCGATGCGGAAGGCGTCGTCGGCCGGGAAGCGGCTGCCGGCGGCGGACAGTTCGGACTCCAGCAGGTGCAGCCACTCGCGGACGAGGTCGCGGACCGCGTCGGCGACGGGGCCTTTGCGACGGCCGTATTCGACCGAGGTCGTGGTGATGAAGCACCCGCCGGGGAAGACGCCGTCGCGCAGGTAGGCGACCCAGTTGTCGAGCAGGGCGCAGAGCCGGGGCCGCCCCGGGGCGGCGGGCCACGAGGGCTCGACGACGTGCCGCAGGTACAGGGTGCGGGCCTCGGCGACGGCGGCGAGCTGGATGGCTTCCCGGTTGGCGAACACCGTGAGGATGCCGCTCTTGCTGTGCCCGGTCCGGGCGGCGAGCGCGCCGACGGTGATGGCGTCCAGGCCGTGCACGGTCGCGGACATGGCCGCCTGCCGGGCGACTTCGTGCCGTGTCCGGTCGCCGCGGGCGCGGCGACCGTCGGCGCGCGGCGCGGGGGAGTCCGCGGCGGAGTGGGGGGTGTCGGGGGCCATGCGCCCATGGTAGGCGATCGATCGGTCGTATAGTGTGCCGCAATAATGACGACCGGTCGATCGCATAGATGGGGGCGCAGATCATGAGTGTCGACGGTGGCGCCGGGCTGGACGGCTTCGCGAAACGCGTGCTCTCGCTGTCCGGGAGCGAGAAGACCGTCCATGTGGCCGGGAGCGGGCCTGCGGTGGTCGTGATGCCCGAAATGCCGGGTATCAGCCCCGACGTCGTGCGCTTCGCCGGGTGGGTGCGCGATGCGGGGTTCACCGTCTACGTGCCCTCGCTCTTCGGTGTCGACGGGGCGTATCCCACCGTCGAGCTCGCCGAGCCGATCGTCAAGCGGGCGTGCGTCAGTGAGGAGTTCAGGGCGTTCGCGGGCGGTGGCACGAGTCCGGTGGCGGTGTGGCTGCGCGCGCTGGCCAGGACCGCGCACGACGAGTGCGGCGGACCGGGCGTCGGCGCGGTGGGGATGTGCTTCACCGGCAACTTCGCGCTGAGCATGACGCTGGAACCGGCCGTCATCGCCCCGGTCCTCGGCCAGCCCTCGTTGCCGCTGGACGACCCGGCCGCCCTGGAGCTGTCGGCCGAGGACGAGGCCGCCATCCGCGAGCGGTTCGAGCGCGACGGACTCACCGCGCTCGGCCTGCGCTTCGACACCGACAAGTGGTGTACCGGCCAACGCTTCGCCGCCTACGCACGACTGCTCGGCGACCGCTTCGACGGCCGGGTCCTGCCCGGCGAGCACGCGAACCCCGAACCGCCGCCGTTCTTCCGCGACCTGGTCCGGACTCCCCACAGCGTGCTCACCGCGCACCTCGTCGACGAGGAGGGCCACCCCACCGTGCGAGCCCGCGACGAAGTCCTCGCATTCCTGCGCGCCCGCCTGCTTCCCGACCGCACCACGGCCTGACGGCCGGAGCGGCTTGATCGTGATGCCATGCCGGCCGCAGTCCGCCGACGCTCGTCCAAGGCCAACACGTCCGTCGGATGCACTCGTCCCAACACCGGAGGTTCCATGCCCAAGGGCTACTGGGTCAGCGTCTACCCCGTCATTTCCGCCCCTGGGACGCTGACCGCCTACAACAATCTGGCCGGTCCGGCCGTCCAGGCCGGGGGTGGGCGCCTCCTGTCCCGGGACGGTCGAGTCGTCGCCCATGAAGCCGGGATCACGCAACGCGTCGTTCTGATCGAGTTCGACAGCTTTGAACAGGCCGTCGCGGCCTACGAGAGCGAGGCGTACCAGAAGGCGCTGGTGGCCCTCCCCGACGGCTTCGAGCGCGACTTCCGCATCGTCGGAGGAATCGACTGACCGCGGGCCGTGCCGGGTCAGGTCCCGGCGGGGGAGTCGGCGGTGACGATGTGGAGCGTGACGGCGGCGAAGAGCGGCTCCGACGGTGCGCCTCACCGACCCGCGCTACGCCCTGTACACCTGGCGGCTCCGACGGCGGCTCCAGGGCGGCGAACTGCCCGGGCACATCGGGCTGATCATGGACGGCAACCGCCGCTGGGCGCGCCAACGGGGCATCGGCAACCCGGGCCTCGGCCACCAGTACGGTGCCGAGCACGTGGAGAAGGTACTCGCCTGGCCGCGCCGTACCCGAGGTGTCGAAGAGCGCCGAGGACACGCGCCACGGTGTGTCGCGCGACTCTATTCGGTCATCAGCGGCGTCACGGCCGAAGGCCCGGTGAACTCGGCGGCGAGGGCGTCCATGACCACCTCGTCGCAGACCCGCCCGAGCCAGTGCCCGGCCTCCCGCAGCGCCCTGACCGTCCGGAACCCGGCCTGCTCAGTTGGCGGATTCCGGCGAAGAAGGACGTCGAGCCGGCCAGTGTGGGGACCGATGGCAGGAACACCGCGCACGCCAGGCGTTCGACATCGGCGCCGACGTGCCGGGCCAGCGCCAGGTGAGGTCGATGGGCGGATTGGAGGCGCTCAGTTGCGACAACTCGACGTCGCCGGCGCCGCAATGGCCGAGAACGAAGACCCTGCGATGGTGGGAAGAGGTCGGGAGAACCCGGACGGGGTGGCTGCCCAGGCGCCAGGCCGACGATCCGGCCATCACCGGTGCGGCCCCAGCGGGGTGTGGGCGGGGGACTGCTCCGGAGCTGAACCCTCCGAAGGGCATGCTTCCTCCAGGGAACGACGGGCGTGGTGCGGCCCCGGCTCGGCGGGAGGTGTTCTCGGCGCCGGGTGTATCCGAGCGCCACGGCGGCGGGAGAGCCGACGGACGGCGGCGCGGAGTGAGCGATGGGGATG